>JAYTHK010000295.1:0-10470 GCA_043732665.1 Cytophagales bacterium
ATAAATCTTACTGACTTATATAACGAAAAGTCAGGAATTTTAGACGGTGATGATGATGAAACTGAAGTTGATCTTTCTTCATTGGCTTATCAGATATGGAAAAATGCCACAGACGCAAATCCAGAACTAAATAAACTCATTCCTGATTTGCCAAATGTAATTTATGCTACCAAAGCGAATGATCAACAACCAGAAAAAGAAGGTGTAATTGTATATACTCGAACCTCTGAAGATAACGATGTATTGTCTTGGGTTGACAATACAGGAAGAATAATTACACAATCTCAACATACCATTTTAAAAATAGCCAAATGTTCTCCTGATACTAAACCAAAATATAAACTTGAGAATCACCATGAATTAGTGAAAAAAGGGGTTGATTTTATTCGTGATGAAGAAAAAAGTACAGGTGGGTCACTTGGCAAAAAAACTGGTGTCAAATATCAAGTGTATATGAGACTTGATCGCTACTGCAAGGAATACGATAACACACTATTTGTAAATGAGCAGTTAAAAAAGGCAGTAGATGATATATACAAATACCCGTTGAAAGAATTTTCAAGAGAAACATTGAAGCGCCAACTAAAAGCAGGAATTTCTGATGAACAGCTGGCGTCATTAGTTATTTCACTTCGAGAGGAAGATAAACTGGCCATCGTCAACGAAGATGAACAAATCAATAAAGAACCTCAAATTATTTGCTCTCTAGGACTCACCAACAGTTAAATTGAACATGGCATTAAGTAAAAAAGAATTTTCCAATTATATCGAAAAATTTAGTTTTCGAGAACTGTTCAATGATATGGGCTGGAACAATGATAAGTTAATAGTAAAAATATCAATAGATAATACGACATATCAATTAAAGGCTGTAGCTGAAAAATGTGGGTTTAAAATTTTGACTTGCGAGGTTGATGAGTTACCTGATAATGAAAAAAGAAAAAAATTAGATACTCAAATCAAACGTCTATTTTTTCATTACATTCTGATTTGTGTAAATAAACAAGAAAATCAAAGATGGATAGTCCCTATTAAAAAATCTGAAAAAAGAGAAATCGCAATTGTTGATTATTCTAGTCACCAAATACCAGAATTTTTATTTCAAAAAGTTTCTGATTTAAGATTTTCATTGGAACAGGAGGATAAACTTACTATTATAGATGTAAGTAAATTAGTAAATAATTTATTCACTGTAAACTCAGAAAAAATTACCAAAGAATTTTATGAAAGATTTAAAAAAGAGCATGATTCCTTTTTAAAATTCATTAAGGGAATTTCCGAGAAAACCAATCAGGAATGGTATGCTTCACTGATGCTGAACCGTTTGATGTTTTGTTATTTCATTCAAAAAAAAGGGTTTTTAGATGACAATAAAAATTACTTACATGACAAACTAAATGCCTCTAAGCAGAAAAAAGGCATCGGAAATTTTTATTCATTTTATCGCGACTTTCTTCTGGTATTATTCCATAAGGGGCTCAACGAGTCAGAACAAGATTCTGAAGTAAAAATTGAAATAGGGAAAATTCCTTATTTGAATGGTGGTTTATTCGATAAACATGAATTGGAAAAAATATATTCAAAAATTGATATTAGTGATAAAGCATTTGAAAACCTTTTCGATTTCTTCGATCAGTATGAATGGCATTTAGACACAAGCATCGCCTCGACAGGTAAAGACATTAATCCCGATGTGATTGGGTATATTTTCGAGAAATACATTAATGACAGGGCAAACATGGGTGCCTATTACACGAAAGAAGACATTACCGATTACATCAGTAAAAATTGCATTCTACCTTTCCTATTTGACAAAACAAAGCGCCATTATGCCAAAGCTTTTACTCCTGAAGGAGAATTATGGCAGATGGTAAAACAAAGTGGAGATCAATATATTTACGAATCACTAAAAAAGGGTATAGATCTTCCATTACCTGAAGATATTGGGCAAGGGATTGAAGATGTAAACAAACGAGGGGAATGGAATAAGGTAGCTTCTAGTGATTATGCCTTACCCACCGAAATATGGCGAGAGGTTATTGAACGTAGAAACCGATACGCTACAATAAAAACCAAAATTGACAAAGGTGAAATAAACACTATTGGCGACTTTATTACAAACAACCTTAATATAAGTCTATTTACAAAAGAGTTAGTAGAGAGTATTAGTGACCCTCAATTTCTCAAACACTTTTATGAAGCACTTAGTAGTATTACCATTATTGACCCAACATGTGGTTCTGGTGCATTTTTATTTGCAGCAATGAATATTTTAGAACCGCTCTATGAAGGTTGTATAAAACGAATGGAGAATTTTGTTGCAGAAACCCCATATAAATATGAAAGTTTTAATGATGTGTTGAAAAAAGTGAAAAATCCTCAACATCCCAATTTGCAATACTTCATATACAAAAGTATCATACTCCAAAATTTGTATGGAGTAGATATTATGAAAGAAGCCGTAGAGATAGCAAAACTTCGATTATTTCTTAAATTAGTAGCAACTGTTGAAGCTGACTACCGCAAGCCCAATATGGGCATAGAGCCATTACCTGATATTGATTTTAATATAAGAGTAGGAAATACTTTGATTGGTTTTTCTACCGAAAGTGAATTGAAAGTAGGTTTAAAAGAGCAACTTAATTTTGCTGGTGAAGAAGAAAGAATAAACGAAAAATGCGACATCATAGCCAATACTTTTAATTGGTATAAAAAAATTCAATTGACTTATGGGGAAGATTATAGGGAGTTTAAAAAAGCGAAAGAAAACTTGAATATTCGCCTAAATGAATTAAATCATGAATTGAATCAATTGCTACATAAACAAGCAAAATCAATCAAGTATGATGTTTGGCTAAAATCTCACAAACCTTTCCACTGGTTTGCCGAATACTATGATATCATTAAAGATAAAGGAGGGTTTGATGTAATTATCGGAAACCCTCCTTATGTAGAATATTCAAAAGTAGATTACAAATTAAACAACTACTCAACTATTAAATGTAGTAACTTATATGCTTTTATAATTGAAAGATGTTTTAACATAAAGAATAAAGCATCTAAAATAGGTATGATTATTCCCATGAGCGGAACAGTAACTAGTCGAATGGTTGATCTTCAAAAACTATTTAGAAAAACAAAAACACACTGTCTATATTTTGCCGGTGATTCGAATCCAGGCCAATTATTTGATGGAGTTAAAAGTCAACTTTCCATATTCATTTCAGAAGACGCTAATGAAACTAACCTTTTTACTACAAAATATAAACGTTGGTTTCATCAAGAAAGAGATTTCTTGTTCACAAATATTAGTTTATCAGAATCAACTAGTACTATAGAAAAAGACCATTTTAAAAAAATTGGTTGCCGAATTGAATTGTCGATTAATACTAAATTTAAGAATTTTAAAACATTGGCTTACTACGTTGCTCCAACAAAAAATATTGTTTATTATAAAAATGCTGGGAATGCTTACTATAGGATGTGCTACACGAAAAAACCTTTGTCAAAGGAAAATGGAGTTATTAAAGACTCTTCTACGTTAAATAACATCTCCTTTTTATTCCATAAAAATATTGCACAAGGAATATTGTCCAGTAATATTTTCAACTATTATTGGTTCATTTCTTCTGATTGCTATCATCTGACAAAAAATGATTTGAATAATTTTAGAATATTTGATATCGATTCCTTAACTAAAATTCAAAAGGAAGAATTAATAAAATCATCATTGTCGTTAGAGTCCGACTACAAAAAAAACTCAGTGATTAAAGTCACTCAATACAAAACTAAAGGGGAACTTGAATACCAGGAATTTTATCCAAGATTATCAAAATCAATAATTGACGAAATTGACAACAATCTTGCTGCACATTATAGTTTTACTACCGAAGAATTAGATTTTATTATAAACTATGACATTAAATACCGTGGAGGGAAAGAATTGAATGAAGAGAAATAATGATAACTGCAAGTCTTGGAAATATTGACCTTTTGAAGCAATCTAAAACTGCTTTTTTGTGCAGCCGCAGAATACCTGCAGCTGCAGTATTAAAATGTTATGACTGGGCTATTGAGCAAAGAGAAAAAGGAGCGTGCATTATTAGCGGCTTTCACAGTCAATTGGAAAAAGATGTTTTACATTATTTACTCAAAGGGAAACAGCCTATAATTTTAGCTGTAGCAAGAGGATTAAAGGAATGTATAGAACCTGAACTTAAAAAACCATTGGAGCAGGGCCGATTATTAATCATTTCACCTTTCGACACAAATACGATTTATACAACAGAACAGACAGCTGAGACAAGGAATAGATTGATGATTGATCTTGCAGAACAAGTTACAATTGGCTATGCGAGTGAAGGAGGACAACTAGAAAAACTTTTAACATCAATCGCTTTAAAACCAATAAATAAAATTCTTTAAATTTTAATGCATCTACAACTATTATAGTTTAACGAACGTTTCGGCGGCTCATTCACTCGCAACACAACGCCAAAATAATCAACAAAGCCTAGAAGGGAACTCTGCGCTGCCATTGGCAAAACTCTCCGTATTTGTTTATGTTCGCACAAATGCTATTTCCGCCTTTGTTTGTGTCTTCACAAATAAATTTTTCTATGCAACACTTTGCTCCTCCATATAAACAAGTCATTTGTGAAGACACAAACTACGGCTCAATTAAGCAGTTTAGTCCAAACATAGCACTTGTCACCATAAAGACAACGTCTACACTTTTGTAATTACTAATTTCCTGGTCAGTAAAAAACTAACAACCGTATATCGCCCACTCAACGCAAGAAAAAGGCTGCGCTACTAAATAACGACAGCCACCGTTAAATCTACTCGACAAACCTCCAAGGGTTTGGTTATTAAAGATGATTAAAATTTTTATTGAGGAGTTGTTAAATAGACAACCCTTGGAGGTTTCGTTGTTAACGACAGCTGCCGCTAGCTAATTTTAGATTAATTCTATATTTTCGCTCCATGTTTAATTTTTAACTTTTTTAATAAATGAATGCTGCAACTTTTTATCATATATACAATCACGCCAATGGAAACGAAAGTCTATTTAGACAAGAACGAAATTATCCTTTCTTTCTTAAAAAAGTTTCTAAATACATCAACCCTATTGCTAATACTTATGCCTATTGTCTTATGCCAAACCACTTTCATTTTTTGATACGTATAAAAGAGGAGGAAGCGCTAAAAGAATATTTTGAGTCCATCGGGAAATTAAAAAAATACAAATTCCCAGAAGACCTTGAAAGTATGTTATCTCAGCAGTTCAGCAATTTGTTCAACGCCTATGCAAAAGCCTACAATATAACCTATAGTAGAATGGGAAGTTTATTTATCCCAAATTTTAAGAAAAAAGAAATTACAACGAAATCTTATTTGACAAATCTAATTCGTTATATCCATAACAATCCAATTCATCACGGCTTTGTCAAAAACATAGACGACTGGCCTCATAGTTCTTATCATGCGCTATTACATCAAAAGCAATCCTCTCTTAAAATAAAACTCTTACTGGGGTTGTATTCCAATAAAGAAGAATTTATTAAATCCCACAAACACCCTTTAGAAAAAAAACTAATTATGGAAATGGAATTTTTGGAATGAGTCCCTTATTAAACCTGCTGATGCAACCTTCCAAGTTCTTGCCGACTATAAAGAAATCGTCTGCGTTCTCGCCCTAGTTTGTGTCTTCACAAATAAATTTTCTATGCAACACTTTGCTCCTCCTTATAAACAAGTCATTTGTGAAGACACAAACTACGGCTCAATTTTGGAAGCATTGCCGAAAGCTAAATTCGAATACGTTATATATCATCTTCTGCTAAATCCTTTTACATAGTCTATAGGAGATATTCTCTTCGCATTTACTCTTACATCAAAGCATTTTTAGTTGTTTGACGGCCAAAAGCCGTCGGACAACTAAAAATAGGCACAATAATAATAAAAATATCTACTTTTAGGCATTCAAAAGCACTGAAATACAATTTAATACAACTATAAATCCATAAATTTCAGAGCATAGCACAGGAAATACAAAATAATTTATTTTAAAAATGTCCAATTACAAAATCTCAATCGTCATTGGAGTAGCTTAAATTATTTAACCCTTTAAAAAATAAAAACATGACAGACAAAGAAAATTCACTTAACTGGTTTGAGATCTCGGTCACCGATATCAACCGTGCTGCTAAATTCTACGAAACAATTCTTGGAATTAAAATGCACCAGGAAGAAACGATGGGTATGAAAATGGCCTTCTTCCCTTATGAAAATATGAATGGAAAAGTTTCAGGAGGGCTGGTACAAGGTCCAATGCACAAACCTAGTGTAGATGGCGCAAAAATTTATCTTAACGGAAATCCTGATTTGGCAAATGCCCTTTCAAAAATTGAGGCTGCAGGCGGGAAAGTAGTAATGCAAAAAACTAAGATCAGCGATGAGATTGGATTTATGGCACATTTTATAGATTCCGAAGGAAACAATGTAGCGTTGCACTCTAATAAATAATCTAAAGAAAAGATACTATGAAAGAATTCTTATTGATTTTCAGAAGAGACTTTATAAGCAAAGAATCTCAGTCTTCCCCAGAACAATTGCAAAACATGATGAAACCATGGCAGGACTGGATGGGCAGCCTTGCAGCGCAAAACAAGCTTGTTAGCGCTGGCAATCGTTTAGGTTCTGAAGGTCGTGTAGTAAAATCGGATCAAATTGTTACAGATGGCCCTTATGTTGAAATTAAAGAAGCTATTGGAGGCTATATTATTGTCAGAGCTAATTCCATTGATGAGGCAGCCGAGCTCTCAAAAGGTTGTCCTGTTCTAAAGATTGGTGGCAATGTAGAAGTACGGTTAGTAGTACCTATGGAAGAGTAGCCATTAAAAATTTCAATATAGCCTTCTGATTATATCAGGAGGCTTTTTTATAAGTTTATGCAAGAAAATGAATTGATTCCACATTTATTCCGAACAGAATATCGAAAAATAATTTCTGTACTCTGCAGGCTCTTTGGTATTGAGCATATAGAAATTGCGGAAGATATCGTAAACGATACATTTTTACTGGCTTCAGAAACATGGGGACAAAAGGGTTTGCCACAAAATCCAACGGCATGGCTTTATACCGTTTCTAAAAATAAAGCCAAAGATATTTTAAAACACAATACTGTTTTTAATCAAAAGATTGTTCCTGAAATAAAATACACAGAAAGTTCTTCTTATGAGACAGACATTGATTTATCTAATAAAAACATCAACGACAGTCAATTGAAAATGATATTTGCGGTTTGTCATCCCTGTATTTCAACCGAAGCACAAATTGGTTTATCGCTTAGTATTCTTTGTGGTTTTGGGGCAGAAGAAATTGCGGATGCTTTTTTAAGCAATAAAGAAAAAATATATAAACGGCTGAGCAGAGCCAAAGAAAAATTAAGAACGGAGAAAGTAAAAATTGAGCTTCCAAATCAGTCAGAAATTGAAAGCCGGCTAGAAAATGTTTTGACTACTTTGTATTTGCTGTTTAGCGAAGGCTACTATTCTACTTCACAAAACACAACATTAAGAAAAGACTTGTGTTTGGAAGCTATTCGATTAAATTTTTTACTTGTAGAAAACGAGACCACGAACCAGCCTCCTGCTAACGCACTGCTTTCCTTAATGTGCTTTCACGCTTCCCGTTTTGAGGCGAGAACAAATCAACAAGGAGAAATGATTTTATACGAAGATCAAGATGCCAGTCTTTGGAGTCAGGAATTAATTGCGAAGGGAGTCTATTATTTAAACAAATCTTCTCAAGGCAATCGATTGTCAAAATATCATCTGGAAGCAGCAATTGCTTATTGGCACACCAATCAAGAAGATACTAAAGAGAAGTGGGAGAATATTTTACAGCTTTATAATCGGCTGTTGCAAATAGAATATTCTCCTATTACAGCTTTAAACAGAACGTATGCGCTTTCAAAAGCAAATGGCAAAAAAGAAGCTATTATTGAAGCGGAGAAATTAGAACTCTCCGAAAATCATTTATATCATTCGCTTTTAGCCAATCTTTACGAAGACAGTAGTAAAGAAAAATCATTGCTCCATTTACAAAAAGCTTTTTCTTTGGCAAAAACGTCGACTGACAAATACAGCATTATGAAAAAAATAAAAGCCCTCAATGAAAATTAAAGTCTTTTATTTTGCGTAGACTATTTTATGTTTTATTTGGGAAAACCTCCATGGTTTTCATTGCTTATTTTTAATGAACCGCAATCCTTGCACTTTTAAATAAAAAAAGCTCGCTTATCTTAACATTGTACGCTGGCTGTAATAGCGTGATTGAGCATCTTCATACCATTGCTGAACGGTGAGGTATTCTAAATAATTTGAAAGCCCTTCCCGCCATTGTTTGTGTCCACACCAATGCTATTCAAATAAGGAAATAAAAACAGGAAAATGTTTTTTAGCCTTTGTTAGGTGGAGAGTACATCGTGACGAGTCTTTTAATAGAGCACGATTTCCCCAGAAGGGATTAATCTTAATAGAAATAATAATATATTGCCATCTAAAGCTCCGTTGGAGCGATATACTTAGAGGATCTAGTAGCTATATCGCTCCAACGGAGCTTTGGGAATAACGTAATCGATGCTCTATTAAGATTAATTCCTTCTGGGGAAATCGCTTGTATATCAGATAGCAACTATTTCTTATTTGAATAGCATTGTGGAAGACATAAACTACAGAGGCTCTGCCCAATTTAGTTGTTATGAGCACCCTTCTTTTTATGCTGTAGATTCACAGTCCTAAAATTACTTACTTGATTTCTGTTATAAAATGCTCTTTTGGCGTTCTAACTTTTTTCATATTCACAAGCCAATCGTTGGCTTCGTCTCTGTAGCCCAATGTTAGGACAACAGCACTTTTAAGTCCAAGTTTGTTCAAGCCTAATAACTCATCTAAAGCCGATGGCAAAAATCCTTCCATAGGCGTAGCATCCACTTTTTGTTCAGCCGCCGCCGCAATTGCCAAACCAAATGAAATGTAGGCTTGTTTTGCGGCATGAATCGCATGCCACTCTTGGCCTAAAGGCTCGTATAACCCCCAAAGTTGTTTTTTATAATCGTCCATTGTATTCGCTGGCAACCCTATTTCTGCAATAGTTCTATTAAACACAGTTTCAATTTTATCAAAGGTATACCCATCCCAAGCCGCAAAAACCAATAAATGAGAGGCATCGGTTATTTGACTTTGGTTGTAAGCAATCGGTTTTATCTTCTCTAATAATTCTTTATTTGTAATTACAAAAATTTGATAAGGCTGCAAGCCAGAAGAGGAAGGAGCAAGTCTCGCTGCTTCTAAAATGTAATCCACTTTTTCTTTTGGAACGATTTGGCCGTTCATTTTTTTGGTGGCATATCTCCAATTCAACGCTTCTAATAATTCTATGCTTTTAATTATTTAATGTGAACGACAAAAGTAAAAAAAAGAAAGTGTGCTTTTGTCATATTGTTACTAAAAGTAACGGTGACAAATAAGTAACTAGATAACATATTATGGCAAAGCAAGACCAAAACGGAGAAAAAAATGTGCGCAAACAATACTTGCAGTGCATGATGCCATGGACATATTAAATGGCCTATAGAAGATCTCGATAATTACAGCACTCTGCCATAATAAAATGAGGTTTACGGATTTATTGAGAGAAGTAAAAGGGATTTCTGGAAAGATGTTAAGTAGAGAGTTGAAAGATTTAGAGACAAATCAACTCATAAGTCGAACGGTACTTAGCACCCAGCCAATAAGCGTTGAATACGAACTTACAGAATACGGACACACGCTGGATAAAGTAATTAATGCAATGGCCAACTGGGGCTTTGAACATAGAAAGAAAATGATTGGTTAATTTTCACAATTCTGTATTAAAGGTCGAAATGCTAATAACGAGTCAATAGTGCTGCGTAGTGAAAATGTTTGAAAATCAACAATAGTGCAATAGTTCTACTTCTCAATTTTTTTTTCTTTTGAGTATAAAATCATCAAGTAATCCATGTTAACACCGACCGTCCCTTCTCTTTTATTATTGTTGATAACAGTATAAAAAATGGCACTAATCTTTTTAGGTTCTTTAATTAAATTGGACGTAGAATTTTTCATATCCAATTTCATAGCAGAATAATTTATAGCAAAAGCTTTCCAACCTTTGAAGTCAAGAGGGAGGTCATGGAAGTAGTAGTCTACTGGACGGTTGGATAGGCTGTTGGAAGCAGTAGAAATATATTCAGTTTTCACAACTTGTTTATCTGCAAATGCATTTATATCGTTTTCTATTATTTTCAAACGGAATAACGCATTCGGATCTCCCGTTCCATATAAATCCAAAAGAAGTAAACTTCTTTTGGATTTATATTTTCATCAAAATTGCCATCGAATTCTATATTTTTTCTTCTTAAAGACGGACAACCCTGAATAT
>JAYTHK010000296.1:0-3189 GCA_043732665.1 Cytophagales bacterium
AATGCCATGACGCATGCCTCAAACTCTGCATTAATGTGATTAAGTAAGTTTTTTATTGCATCTGCTTCATTTTGCAAAACATTTTTTGCAATAGATAAGATATTTTTTGCTATCTTCAATTTGAGAAAAGTTTAGTGCTTTTTCATAAAGCAAATATAATAAGGATTCAGGATATAAAGTTAAAAGGCGGTAATATAATGTTAGTCGAGAACGAAACAGAGTTGTTAACAAAACTCAAAGAAGTATTTGGGTATTCTACTTTTAGAGGTACTCAAGAGGTTATTATTAACAATCTTTTGGCAGGGAAAAATACTTTTGTAATTATGCCTACAGGGGCAGGGAAATCAATGTGCTACCAATTGCCAGCATTAGTGATGGATGGCATTGCAGTGGTTATATCTCCATTAATAGCGCTGATGAAAAATCAAGTAGACCAGTTAAGTGCGATTGGTGTGAATGCACAAGTGCTTAATTCTACCCTCACAAAAGGAGAGATGGCTAGAGTGAAAAAAGAAGTGCTTAATGGCGAGGTAAAACTTTTATATGTAGCACCAGAATCACTTACAAAAGAAGAAAATGTTGCGTTCTTGAAAAAGGCTAAAGTATGTTTTGTAGCTATTGACGAAGCGCATTGTATTTCTGAATGGGGGCATGATTTTCGTCCCGAATACAGAAGAATAAAATCCATTATTGAGCAGCTTGGAAACCTGCCAATTATTGCGCTGACGGCTACTGCTACTCCAAAAGTACAGGTAGATATTCAGAAAAATTTGCAAATGGAAGAAGCCAATGTTTTCAAATCTTCTTTCAATAGAAAAAACCTTTATTATGAGGTAAGACCTAAGTCTGAAACTAAAAAACAATTAATTAAATACGTAAAACAACACAAAGGGAAATCAGGTATTATCTATTGTTTGAGTCGCAAAAAGGTAGAAGAAATAGCAGAGTTGTTGCGCGTGAACGATGTGAACGCACTGCCTTACCACGCAGGATTAGATGCGGATGTGCGGATGAGAAATCAAGACGCTTTTCTTAACGAAGAAGCAGACGTAATAGTTGCTACGATAGCATTTGGCATGGGAATAGACAAGCCAGACGTTCGTTTTGTTATTCACTACGACGCACCAAAATCGCTAGAAGGCTATTACCAGGAAACAGGTCGAGCAGGTAGAGATGGGCTGGAAGGGAATTGTATCATGTTTTATGCCTACAAAGATATTTTAAAACTTGAAAAATTCAATAAAGATAAAAATGTAACGGAGCGTGAAAATGCAAGACAGCTTTTACAAGAAATGGTTTCTTTCGCTGAATCGGCGGTGTGTAGAAGAAAACAATTATTATTTTATTTTGGAGAGCACCTTGAAGACGATTGCGGGTTTTGCGACAATTGCATGCACCCTAAAGAAAAATTTGAAGGGCAGGAAGATGTGACACTTGCTATTGAAGTAGTAAAACAAACAGAACAAAGATTTGGGATCAGTCATTTGTCTGCGGTATTGTCTGGGGTAGAAAATGATTATACCAGAAGTTACAAGCACGACCAATTGAAAACATTCGGTAGCGGAAAAGATAAAACGCCAGATCATTGGAATTCAGTTTTGCGTCAAATAATGATTGCAGAATATCTGTACAAAGACATCGATGATATTGGTGTAATGAAAATTTCTGAGAAAGGGAAAGACTTTCTCAAAAAGCCTTATTCTATTATACTTAGCAAAGACCATAATTATTCTCAAGAAGCATTGGAGCAAGCGGAAGAAGAAGAGGCAGTACCAAACAAATCGTATGACCCAGTTTTGTTTGAGCAACTTAAAGGTCTAAGAAGAAAAGTTGCTAAAGAAAAAAATCTTCCTCCTTATGTAATTTTCAATGATCCATCTTTAGAAGAGATGGCGACAGAATTTCCTACTAATAAAGAACAATTAGGACATATAAATGGGGTAGGAATGGGTAAGGTATCCAAATTTGGAAAACCTTTCCTTGACTTGATCTCGAAATATGTGGAAGAAAATGACATTAAAACCTCTTCTGACGTTGTAGTGAAATCGTCTGTAGATAAATCTAAAATTAAAATTTACCTTATTCAGCAAATAGATAAAAAAGTTGATTTGGAAGACATCGCACAGTCCAAGAAATTGACGATGCACGAGGTATTAGAAGAAGTAGAACATATCTGTTATGCAGGCACAAAATTAAATCTGGACTACTACATTAATCAAGTAATTGATGAAGAACGTCAGGACGAAATTTTCGATTATTTTATGAATTCAGAATCTGACAACATACAAATAGCAAGAGAACAGCTTGGGGATGCAGATTATTCGGAAGAAGATATACGTCTAATGCGTATTAAATTTATTTCAGAGTTAGGAAACTAAAATTCTGAATTCTGAATTTTAAATTATAAGTTTGTGGCTAAGTAAATCGATCGATTTATTTAGCCATTTGTTTTTAAAATTAAAAATACTAAAATGAACATACTCATCATTGGTGCTGGAGGCAGAGAACATGCTTTTGCATGGAAAATCAGACAAAGCAATAAATGCCGTCATCTTTTTGTAGCACCTGGGAATGTGGGCACTTCTTTTTTAGCTACCAATGTCGATATTGGAGCTACAGATTTTGTATCACTCGGAAAATTTTCTCTTGAAAATGACATTCAGCTTATTGTTGTAGGGCCTGAGGTTCCCTTGGTAGAAGGACTTGTGGACTATTTCAGATCGATAGCAGAGTTGCGACATATCTTGCTTGTTGGTCCTGATAAAGTAGGAGCACAATTGGAAGGCAGTAAAGATTTTTCTAAAAATTTCATGTTGCGTCATAACATCCCAACGGCATCTTCCAAAACATTTACCAAAGAAAACCTTAGCGAGGGATTAGCCTATATAGATAATCATGCGTTGCCTATTGTGTTAAAAGCAGATGGGTTGGCCGCAGGAAAAGGCGTTGTTATTTCAAATTCAAAAGAAGAATCTAAAGTAGTACTGAAAGAAATGATCACCGATAAGAAATTTGGTGATGCGAGTACAAAAGTGGTGATAGAGCAATTTCTAGACGGTATTGAAGTTTCTGTGTTTGTGATTACAGATGGAAAAAATTATAAGATTCTTCCTGAAGCAAAAGATTATAAACGTATCGGAGAAGGAGATACTGGGCTTAATACTGGTGGAATGGGAGCCGTTTCTCCCG
>JAYTHK010000297.1:0-3187 GCA_043732665.1 Cytophagales bacterium
TTCTTTAGACAGTTTGATACACTGGTTCTACTCAATAACCTATGCCCTTTTATGTAGAAATAATTTATACCTAAAATAGGGTTTTTAAGGGACGACTAAGTAGCGTATCGGCATTTAAAACCAAGTCGCTTGCGGCGACATCTTTGTTCATGGCAGCTTTTTGTCAAAATCAAATTCAACTGATAAAATAGTGTAGCCGCTCTAAAAATCATACTTGGCTTAAGAATAAGTACTAATTGAAATTGTACACGAATACCTAATTAAAAAGTTATGTATAATAAGAATAAAAGGTATTATTTCAAACATAGTAGACATTTCTCATTTCCTTATTGACTCCAAGTCCTCCATGGGGAAAGTATCCATTGCTTTGAAGGAGTAATATGGATACGCATCGTGAAACGAAAAATGTTGCTCATCATTTAAAATTGAGAATCAATACTTTATGAGTATTGGGGAGTTGGCAATACTGTTACATGGCAAATACGCAGATTTAAGCACTGTGTAATGCTTTTTACGGCAGCTTAGTGTACTAAAATAAAGTTTAGTACTTTTCAAGATAAAAGACTTTAGGCGCCTTCAATGACTCATTTTCAAATTCATACACTCTAGGCTTTCCCGTAGGTAAATCTACGTTTGCAATTTCAGCAGGACTAATATTTTCCAAATACATCATCAACGCTCTTAAACTATTACCGTGTGCCGCAATTAGGATATTTTTACCTTTTTTTAATTGGGGTTCTATTTCATTTTCATAATAAGGAACTACTCTTGCATAGGTATCCGCAAGGCTTTCTCCTTTGGGCGGGACTGCTTCGTAACTTCTTCGCCACAATACCAATTGCTCTAAACCATATTGCCGCTCTACAGCTGACTTGTTCAAGCCTTGCAACTCTCCATAATTCCGTTCGTTGAGTGCCGCTGATTTTATAATTTTAAAATCTTTATACTCTAATTCTTTTAGGATAATAGTCAATGTATCAATAGCTCTTTTCAACATAGAAGTATACGCTTTCTCAAAACGGTATGACTTCAATAATTCACCAGCATTTTTCGCTTCTTCCTTTCCCAGAGCCGTAAGTTCGACGTCAACGTTTCCGGTAAAACGATTTTCCAAGTTCCATTGAGATTGACCGTGTCTTATTATTATCAGTGCAGGCATATATTCACTACTAAAACATGTCAATAATACTAATAATATGGGAAAGCACCTTGTTTTGTAAAAAATGAATAAAAAAAATAAAATACAAATTCAGTCAAAAGTAGGCAACCCAAAACGTCAATTCCAAAATCCGTTTCTGTTGCCTACTTTTGACTGAACCAACACTCAAACTTAAATTAATCTTTTATCCTTTAGTAATGTTCCATCTGATTCATAGTAAAGTGCATGTCTATCCATGCCTTTTTCTACTACTATTCTGTAAACTTTTACTTTGTCTGTATCTTTCATTTTAAACATTTCATGTTTATCTTTTTGAACTGTCCAGTCTTTGTAGTCACCCTTACTTAAAGCACTTGAAACCGCTACTGGCAATGCTACACTCAACTTTTTATGAGTAGCTATTTTTTTGCCATTTTTAGAGTAGATAACTTTATGAGGTGTTTTATTTTTAGAATTAAATTCAACGATATAATATTCTGGGTTTACACCACCCTCCAAATAAGGATTGTAGCCATACCAATCTGATTCGTCAGCGAATGCTGGGTAGCTGTACCAATTTTCGTTAGTAGCCATTGGGTATTCTCGCACATAGATTTCAGTCACTGTTTTAGGAACTTTTGTTTTCTCTATTTTAGCTGGCATTTTACCGCCTTCTTCTATCGGCTTCATTGGAGCCTGCCCAAAAGAGTTTAACACCGAGGACGCAACTAAAAAACCTCCCATAATGATTTTCATACCTATTGTTTTCATACATTTAATTATTTAAGTAAAATTATGAAACAAATGTAGGTACCGCTCAGCAGAAGAAGATTACACAACTATTGGAATGTGTTATATAATTCACATATCAAAAATGGACGATTGATCTACAAATAAAAAAAGTATTTATCTTTTCGATAAATACTTTTTTTATTTGTAGTAATTTAAAAAGGTGAAATTATTTTTTTCTACCTGATATTTTCTTCTTCTTGTAGGTTCTATATCTCCAAGTATTTCCAGGAAGTAAAAGATGGTCTTTTCTATGAAATACATAACTAGCACCTATTTGCAGTGCATACGTGATTTGATGCACTCCTCCTCCATCAAACACTTTTAAACCGTTGTAGGTAACGTCTTTGTTTGCTATATTATTTATGCCCCAACCTAATCTTAAATTAGCGAAGACGTCGAAATTTTTATGAATTGCATAATCCAAGCCATAACCAACTACAGCATCTATCGAATATTTTTTATAATAAATATTTGAGGTAGTGGGAGGAAGATCAAAATAACTATTTTCCTTATAAACTAGCGCTCCTCCATCGTATTTTAAAAGATACGAAAATTGAGGCCCAATAAAAAAAACGGACTTCACATATCGACTTACTCTTCCAACTTTTCTTGCTAATAATGAAAATTGAATATAGTCAAAACGAAGTTTTCCTCTATGGGAATGGTTTTCTCCATTGAGTTTGTACTTATAAATATACGTTTGATTTTGTGAAGAATAACAAACACCTAATTGTGCCCCAAATGGTTTTAGATAAGAATCATAAGTAAAAACCAAACCGGCTCCACCTGTGAAGGTGGGAAGATTATGATTGTTTACTACTTCCTTTTTAAAAGGGACAATGCTCGAAGTAGAACTTATTTGGGGGAAACCCGTCACTCCTATTTTAAATTGTGCTTTACATGCCAATACAAGAGAGAACATGATAATTAAAAGACCTAATATACGCATTCTGTTAATTTATGTTTTAAAATTTTTCTCTAAAATACAATAATTGATACAAAAACGCTAAAAAGTTGCAACTGTTTTAAGAACAGCAAGGTTTTCAATGAATTATAAAATAACAGCTCTTTTTTGAACATAAGCATCGAAATTCTTGTTAGCATTAAGGTATAAATACTTATTTTAATAATGTTAGGAACACGGTTTACAAAGTTCATCCCCAACAACGATGAAAAAAGTTCTTTTGATAAAATGTCAAAACTTTTTTTTCAGTTGCTAAACTACACTTCTGGCGATGTACAAGAGGCGTTAGAATG
>JAYTHK010000298.1:0-3186 GCA_043732665.1 Cytophagales bacterium
GAAAGAGATATGAGAGAAGTAGACTATAAATTAATATCAGAATATGAAAATAAGATACTTTATCTTCAGAATAAGTTAAAAAATGTACTTAATACTGTAGAAAATGTAGTTATTGAAAATTTCGACGAAGCCAAAAGTTATATCAATAATTATACGAAAAGTACAGAATTTCTCATTTTAAATGAGCTTATTCAAAAGTCAGAAAACAAACTTTGTCCAAAAGTACATCCTCAGGACAAAAGTTATGGTTTTTTGAAAATCATAATTGAAAACCTTGGGTTTCCTGTATTTATAAAAGATGAAAATTCAAGGTATCTGCTTATAAACTCAATGGAAGCTGAGCTTCTTGGAGTCGAAGAAGCGGAAATCATAGGAAAGCATGATAGTTATTTTATAGACGACGAACAGGAAATGGCGGCGATTCAGAAATCCGATGACGAAGTTTTGTTTTTTAATAAAAGCGTAGAACTTCCTACTCAGAGTTTTTCATTGTCAAAAGGAAGATCCTTTGTTTTTAAAACACATAAAATTCCTTTCACAAATCCATTAACAGGGAAACAAAATATCCTTGGCTTCTCTGTAGACATTACGGACACTGTAAACCTAGATAAGTTGAAGAAAATATTGATTATGAATGGACCATATTTGTAAAAATTTAAGAAGGGATTTTTTTGTGTTATCTAAACAGAGGGTTTATTGGTTAAACCCTCTGTTTTTTTTAATTGAGCGAATAAAGTCATTCATAAGTAAACTCTTTAGTAATAAAACAGAACTTTAAATAATAGAGGAGGAGTATTTTTTAGCTATGTTATTTAATGATGAAGAGGTTCCTACTGAATGATCATATTACTATTTATAGTATCAATTTACACTTTTATATATAATTAATAGTCAGATTATTAATTATATATAAAAGTGTAAATGTATTTGCTGTGTTATTAAAAAATAAATAAAGAAACGTAACTCTATACAACTATGTCAGCAACACAAACGGTAACTAAATGGACGATTGACCAAATGCACTCTGAATTACAATTCAAGGTAAAACACCTTGTAATCTCTACTATAACAGGAACGTTCAATTCGTTTGAAGGAACGGTAGAATCAGAAACCGAAGATTTTTCGGATGCGAAAATCAAATTCTCAATTGATGTAAACAGCATTGACACAAATCAGGATCAAAGAGGCGGTCACCTTAAGTCCGCTGAGTTTTTTGACACAGAGAAGTATCCTAAAATCAGTTTTTCTTCTACGTCATTCAAAAAGGTAAAAGGCGAGCAATACAAGCTTGTTGGAAATCTTACGGTAAAAGACGCAACGAAAGCGGTAGACCTTGATGTAGAATACGGTGGTTCTGCTACCGACTTTTATGGCAATAATAAAGTAGGATTTGAAATAACTGGAAAAATAAACCGTAAAGAATTTGGTCTAGTTTGGGATGGCATTACAGAGGCAGGCACTATTGTAGTAGGGGAGGATATCAAACTTAACATTAACATTCAGTTAACCAAACAAGCATAATAATTGATTTAGTAAATTTTAGCAAGTAAATGCAAAAATCCACTTTTTTGAAGTGGATTTTTGTTTTATTTTTTATCTAGGCACCTCTCTTATATAAATGCTAAGTGTTTTTTCAATATTTTTAACTTGCCTCAGTTCGGTTTCAGTAGCAAGGATCATGGAAACACCCTTCTTACCTGCTCTTCCTGTACGTCCGCTGCGGTGGGTGTAATATTCAAGTTCATCCGGTAATTGGTAGTGTACTACATAAGAAAGATTTTCCACATCTATTCCTCTTGCCGCTACATCGGTCGAAACAAGGATTCTCAAATTCTCATTTTTAAAAGCACGCATTACTTTATCACGTTCTTTCTGAAGTAAGTCACCATGCAGCGCATCGGTGGGAATATTTTTTGCAATGAGTTGTTTGGCTAAGATCTGTGTGCTATTTTTTGTTTTGCAAAAAATAATGCCTCTATTATTAGCCTGAGTTTTCAGAAAATAGAGCAATACATTTAGTTTGTCGTCCTGGCTATCACACAGTACATAGTGGTGTTCAATGTCTTTGTTTACAAGACTCTTTTTATCTACTTGTATTTTATGCGCTGTAGGCGACATATAATTTTTGATAATGTCTTTTAACCCATCGGGCATGGTAGCGGAAAAAAGCCAGGTATTTTTTTGTCCATGAGTGCTTGATAGAATATGATCGATATCTTTCTTAAAACCCATACTGAGCATTTCATCGGCTTCGTCTAGTACTACAGTTTTTACATGACTTAAATCGATTGCTTTTCTTGCCAGAAGATCAACAAGTCTGCCAGGAGTGGCTACTACTATTTGGGTAGGTCTTCTAAGGGCACTCATCTGATTTTCTATATGCGCTCCACCATAAACGGCTTCTACAAATATTTTTCCAGCGTATTTTGTAAAGTGGAAAAGCTGTTTGGCTATCTGCTGACCCAATTCGCGGGTAGGCGAGAGAATCAAGGCTTGTATATGTTCGTCGTGAGGATCTACCATTTGTAGCAAAGGTAGTCCGAAGGCCGCAGTTTTACCAGTACCTGTCTGTGCTTGCGCAATAAGATCAGTGGGCTGCGCCAATAAATAGGGAATAGCCTTTTTTTGTATTTCTGTTGGTGTAATAATATTTTTCTCAGTGAGTCCTTTTATAAGGTCCTCAGAGATTCCTAGATCAGCGAAAGTTGCCAAGAGTAGTGTAGTTAGATTTTGGACAAAGATAAGGTTAATAAAGGGAAGAAAATAGAAGTTTATAAGGGAGGGTTGATTGGCTATAGCTTGTCAGAGACAAGAACAGCTTTTATTGCATACTGCAACAGGAACATTGCTTGTATAGTAGACTGTGATATTTGCGCTTTCTTGATTTCGTTGAAAAAGAATTGTTTTATAGTAAAACAATTCCCACTTCCTGAAAAAGGCTGTTAGTCATAGTGGTGAATATAAGTGTGGAGTCATAGACTAAAAAAACAGAAGTCGAATAAATAGCATCAATCAGCGTATCTCCATTGTGATAATCTGCAATGGAGATACGCTGATTGATGTTTTGTAAACCAACAGAGGTTGATAAAAATTAAAACCATCAGTTATTTAGGCTTTTTAAAATTAATAACAAGCTCTAATCAAGCTGTCTATGTTTTTGCTTTCCAAATTATTATAAATAGTCAC
>JAYTHK010000299.1:0-10436 GCA_043732665.1 Cytophagales bacterium
ATGAAAGATCTGAAAAAGATGATCGCTTATTCTTCCGTTTCACACATGGGTTTTGTGTTATTAGGAATGGCCTCTCTAACCGTAGAAGGCATGAATGGCGCCATGTACCAAATGTTTAGCCATGGATTGTTAGCCTCTTTATTATTCTTAGTCGCTGGTGTCATCTACGACCGCACACACGACCGCATGATTGAAAACTACAGAGGCTTAGCAGTACGAATGCCTGTATTTACAGCTGTGGTTATTGTCTCCTTCTTTGCTTCGTTTGGATTGCCTGGTTTTTCAGGTTTCATCGCAGAATTATTTATTTTATTAGGAGCATTTAATTCTGAATTTGTGAATGGACTTATTCCAAAATGGATGGCAATAGTGGCTACCTCTGGTATTTTACTAGGAGCAGTATACTACCTCTGGACTTTACAAAGAATGTTTTTTGGGAAATTCTGGATACGCACTGGTATCACATGGAAAGAAGGTTTGTACGACTTAGATACAAGAGAAAAAATCATAACGCTTCCATTAGCTACTTTGGCAGTAGTTTTTGGAATATTCCCACATTTATTACTGGATGTTATTTCCATTGAGATAAAGGACTTAGTAAAGTCTATATTGGGTTAATTGACCTATAATTTCCAGGTCAAATTTTGCATTTTAACTAGAAATTTATAACTTTAATGTGCAATGGAAAACGATTCAACAAAAAAACCTATAAAAAGAGCCGCTGTTCCAGCAGTCTCTAAAGTACTTCCTTCTGAATCTTCAAAAACGAAGCAAAGTAAAACCAGTCAGAATATTATTTTATCTCTATTATTTCTATTTGTAAGCAGTATTTTTTACCTAGCTGTTTTCCAGAAAGAATTTATTGCGAAGTATACTTCACCCGAAAAAAAACCTGCTACTACAACTTTAGTAACTGATTCTACTACTCAAAATACAAATTCCTTAAATCAAGAAGAAGCAACTACCATTATCGGGGAAAATAATGCTTCTCAAAATACAGTTACAGAGAGTGGAAAAAATAATTCGGTGGATTATCCAAAAGGTTCAAAGTATTACTTGATTGCTGGTACTTATATTTTTCTTCCTTACGCAGAAAAATGCGTGACCAGAATGAAAGCGGATGGATACGCCAACGCAGCTATTATATCAACTGGTGAAGATAGAAAATTTCATAGAGTATATATTCAATCTTCTGAAGATATCGCAGCTATTAGAGTTAAGCGTGACGAACTTATTAGTTCGAAAGGAATGGATGTTTGGGTGTATGCAGAATAATATAATTTGAAATGCCAAATTCAGAAAAAATTCCTTCTAAATCAATACTAATTCCATCTTAATAAAGAGTTTCCTCCTGAATGACATAGCTTGGATTGTCATTCAGGAGGAAACTCTTTATTGGACAATGTAAACTATTATTATAATCCACTAAGTCTTATGAATTCAAAATAGACTTATACATTTAGACTCCCTAATCCCATAATTACTAAAATGAATATCCAACTATTCCACACACCGGTTTATCATATTGTCATAGATGATTTTTTACCGGAAGAACAAAATAAACAAATTTTCCAAAATTTCCTTTCCTTAAAAGAGCAATTTAGACCTTCTGGAATAGGCCATGGACAAGAGGTGAACAATGATTACCGTTCTAACCTCTGTCTTAATATGGATAAAGAATACCAACTCTTAAACGAATTTGATTCAGATAAAATAATGGATCACCGTGCTCAAGCACCTTTCCTAAAAATGCTTGATGCCTTACTGGTCGATGAAAAACTATTATCCTTTCTTGACGCAGCTCCATTTCCGCTCAATGAATTACGTTACTGTAATTATTGGAGTACACAGGTAAGTCGTTACGGTCAAAAAGATCATTACCGCTGGCATTATGATTATATTCCAAACGATACAAGCAGGGTAATTACACTTATCTATTACACACACTCAACACCAAAAGCATTTACAGGTGGCGAACTTTGTTTTACCAATGGATTACTTTGGGGAGATGAACTTGTAAGCGAAACCGAACGTGCCGAAATAGAACCAAAAAATAATCGACTAGTTCTTTTTGACTCTCGTTTTCTACATACGGTTTTGCCTACAAAAGCTCAAGCAGATTTTGACAAAGGAAGATTTTCTGTTAATGTTTGGATTGGGAAGTATTCGGAGGAAGAGTAGGGTAGTATTAGAGTGTTAGGATATTAGAATTGTGAGAAATTCCATTGTTGGCGCGAACATTTTTGTCTGTGTCTATTTTGAAGAAAACATCATGTTTTCTTCAAAATAGACACAGACTGGAAGACTGCGCCAACGGATCCCTGAATAGTTTTTCGATCTTTACGAATGCAAGAAGGCGTTCATTAAGCGAACGGCTATAAATATCGAAGTTTATTTACTTCTCAACTTCGACAATAATCTCAAAATCTCAATATACAACCAGATCAAGGTTACCATTAACCCAAAGGCAGCGTACCACTCCATGTATTTGGGAGCATTTCTATCGGCGCCTTCTTCTATAAAATCAAAATCCATTACCAGATTTGCAGCAGCGGTAGCCACACAAATCAAGCTAAAACCAATACCAACAATACCATTGGAATGGATTAAAGGGACTTCCATTCCAAACATTCTAAGAAGCATGCTGATTCCATACGTAATCGCTATTCCCATAGTGGCAGATGCTACTATCATTTTGAAATTTTCGGTTACTTTGATAACACGTGTTTTATACAGAAATAAAAGTCCTGCGAGAATACCGAAAGTCAACAGGATTGCTTGCATCACCATTCCTTCGTATAGAGAATTGTAAAAGGCAGAAATTGCGCCTACAAATAAGCCTTCAAGAATTGCATAAGCAGGTGCTAGGATAGGAGCCCACTCTTTTTTGAAAATTAAAATGATAGAACAAATAAAACCACCTATTGCGCCGAGCAACATCAATGGAAACATCATTCCTGTATTTCCAGAATAAAATAGATTCCATACGGCAAATGCTGGAAGCATAACCAATACCAGTAATATAGCCGTCTTATTTACCGTACCTTGTAAGGTCATCACATCACCGTTACCACCATAAGAATTACTAAAACTGTCAAATGTTTTCGCGCTTAGAGCTGGGTTACTTGTTTTGTATAGTGCCATGGTTTTTGTGTTAAAGTTAGGTAATTTAACTATTTTTCTAAATTTATAAAATAGCAGACTTTTCTATTAAAGTGTTACCGTTTTAAGATTATTGAAAGCTTCAATGCAAATTTAAGTTAACCTTTTTTTTGTTACTTCACAACTTTAACACTTTCAAACCTCTAACACAAAAAACACTTAACCATAACACCTTAAAACTCCAATACATTAACACCATTTCTTTTCCACAAACGCTACTTTTTTCTATCAAAATTAGTTAACTTGCATGACTTGCCTAAAAGTAGTTTTGGGTGAAATAATCATTTAACAAACAAGTAATTAAATATACTAATGGCGGACCAAGTAACCCCTAGAAACGACGGGAATATTATTCCAATCAACATTGAAGATGAAATGCGTAGTGCTTACATAGATTATTCTATGTCGGTTATTATTTCCCGTGCGCTTCCTGATGTTCGAGATGGGTTAAAACCTGTACACAGACGTGTACTTTTTGGGATGTCAGAATTGGGTGTAAACTGGAATAAAGCGCATAAAAAATCTGCTCGTATCGTAGGAGAGGTGCTTGGTAAGTATCACCCACACGGCGATGCTTCTGTATACGATACCATGGTACGTATGGCTCAAGATTGGTCGTTGCGTTATCCTCTCGTAGATGGACAAGGAAACTTTGGTTCGATAGACGGTGACCCACCGGCTGCTATGCGTTATACTGAAGCGCGTTTAAAAAGATTAGCAGAAGAATTGCTTGCCGACATCAATAAAAATACCGTAGATTTTCAATCCAACTACGACGATTCTCAAGAAGAACCAACTGTTTTACCTTGTAAATTTCCGAACTTGCTTGTGAATGGTACCACTGGTATTGCCGTAGGAATGGCTACCAACATGGCTCCTCATAACCTGAGAGAAGTAATCGATGGAACAGTAGCGTATATCGATAACCATGATATTACGATAGAAGAATTGATGGTTTTTGTAAAAGGACCTGACTTCCCAACTGGATCTACCATTTATGGTGTTTCAGGAATAAAATCTGCCTTAGAAACGGGTAGGGGACGTATCGTTCAGAGAGCAGTAGCTCGTTTTGAAACCTTACCTTCTGGTAAAGAACAAATCATCGTTACCGAAATTCCATACATGGTCAACAAAGCCACCATGATTGAAAGAACAGCTGATCTGGTAAACGAAAAGAAAATTGAAGGCATCACTGCTATCCGTGACGAATCGGATCGTGATGGAATGCGTATCGTTTACGATTTACGTAAAGATGCCTTGCCTGCAATTGTACTTAACAATCTTTATAAATATACAGCACTTCAAACTTCTTTTGGGGTAAATAACGTAGCTCTTGTAAAAGGCAGACCAGAAACACTCAATTTGAGAGATCTGATTGTTTACTTTGTGGAACACCGTCACGAAGTGGTCACCAGAAGAACACAGTATGAACTGGAGGAAGCGGAGAAACGTGCACATATTCTACAAGGTTATTTAATTGCTTTAGATAATCTTGATGCTGTAATCAAATTGATTCGTGAATCGCGCGATCCAGAAGTGGCAAAATTAGGTTTAATTTCAGAATTTGGAATGTCTGAAATACAAGCCAAGGCTGTACTTGAACTAAGACTTCAACGTCTTACAGGTATGGAGCGTGAGAAAATCGTAAAAGAATACGAAGAGATCATGGCTTATATCAATGATCTGAAAGATATTCTTGCAAGCAAAGAAAGAAGAATGCAAATCATCAAAGACGAGCTCGCAGAAATGAGAGAGCGTTACGGTGACGAAAGAAGAACTCAGATTGTACATTCCAGCGACGACATCAACATTGAAGACATCATTGCCGACGATGAAATGTTGATCACCATCTCGCACGAAGGGTATATTAAACGTACAGCCCTTACGGAATACAGAACTCAAAACAGGGGAGGAGTTGGCTCTAAAGGGGTAATCTCAAAAGACGATGACTTTACGGAGCATTTGTTCGTAGCTACCGCACACAATTCACTTTTAATCTTTACTGAATCTGGAAAAGTATTCTGGTTGAAAGTATATGAAATTCCAGAAGGCGGCAAAGTTTCCAAAGGACGTGCACTTCAAAATCTTATTCAAATTGACCCAACTGACAAAGTACGTGCGGTAATCAACGTGAAGTCGCTAAACGACGAAGACTATATTAATAATAATTTCCTGATCATGTGTACTGAAAAAGGTACGATCAAGAAAACAACTTTGGAAGCTTATTCCCGTCCTCGTACCAATGGTATCAATGCGATTACCATTCACGAAGGAGACAAATTGCTTGACGTGCGCATGACTTCAGGGAGCGATGAAATTATTATCGCCCTTAGAAGCGGTCGTTCTATTCGTTTCAACGAAAGCAAAGTAAGACCAATGGGTCGCACTGCTGCTGGTGTAAAAGGAGTGACGCTTGCAGGACCAGAAGATCGAGTAGTTGGACTAGTTTGTGTGAAAGACAAAGAAACTACTTTGATGGTAATTTCTGAAAATGGATATGGCAAACGTACGTACCTTGTAGATCCGGAAGACGGTAGCGATATTTATCGTGTGACGAATCGCGGTGGTAAAGGCGTGACGACACTCAAAGTAACTGAAAAAACTGGAAGTCTGGTAACGATTCACGATGTAACCAACAACAACGAAATTATGATTATTACCAAAGCTGGGCTGACCATTCGTATGGCGGTTGCGGATTTGAGAGTAATTGGCCGTGTAAGTCAAGGCGTTAGGTTGATAAAATTGAACGAAGGAGATGCCATCACCTCTGTAGCCAAAATTGATAAAATTGAAGGTGCTGAAGAAGAAGTAGAATTGGCTAAACCACTGGACGAAGCACCAGAAGATTTAGGTGAAATCGACGATACAGAAGAACCTGAAGCGGAGGAGGAAGAAGGAGAGGAAGAACTACCAATTGAGGAATAGATTTTAGTATTGAGTCCCGATTTTGTGATTTTAAGTTATGAGTTTTTAAACTCATAACTTAAAATTCCTACTGGCGGGAATGTCAGCAGTGGAATTAACTCAATACTCAGGACTAATAACTCAATACTAAAATAGAATATGAAATTTCTAGAAAAGGTATTTGTTATTTTAGCGATTCTTGGCCTATTTATTAGGGTGATGATGTGGGAGTGGGGAGAGATGTTTCTTACCGTATCTTTACCTTCTTTGGCTGTTTTGTATTTATTAATGAGTTGGTCTGTTTTCAAACACAAGGAAGACGGGAACCATCTTTTTTTATCTGGGTTTTCAGGACTCGCTTTCGCATTTGTATTTGTAGGAATTTTATTTAAACTAATGATCTGGAAAGGTGGAAATACTTTTCTGATTATAGGATTGGCTGCAATGTTTATCTTCAAAATTTTAGGATTGGTACTTGAAAGAAGACTTGCTGAGGAGATGGATAATTATTTCAAAAAGCTTTTCCTTCGTTACTATATTATAGCAGGAGTGGCCGTAATGATAGTATTGACTCCATACAAATTTATAGTATCGGTATATCATAGAGATGATCCAGAATATGTGCATTTATTTATTCGTTATTTTGAAAGTCCCGAGAATGTTATTTATAAAAGAGATTTTTACAGATATAGGCGCTCGGTATTTAAAAAGACAATGCACGAACACGACGCTCATTCAACTAATATCCATTAAACCAAGTAATTTTTGCCTTTTTGAGTCGTTGTTTCTACAACTTATATAACTATTACTTTAACTATATGAAAACAAGAATTTTACTCCTTATCCTCTTCCTTTCGTCGTTTAGTGTTCTACTAAAAGCGCAAAACTCAGCTATTACCAATGCTATTTTATACCAGCGAGACGGTGAATTGATCCAGGCAAAACAAAATATAGATTTGGCTTGCAAACATGAAAAAACGAAAGACAGCCCAAAAGCATGGTATTATAAAGGCATTATATACAGCGATATATACAAGTCAGATAAAGTAGAGGTTAAAGAGAAATCAGGTGATGCCCTGAAAATTTCAACAAATGCTTTGCTGAAAGCAAAAGAATTGGAAAACAATCCAGCGGGGGAATACACGATGCTTTGTCAAAATCCATTGCAAGAAAACTGGGTAACGCTTATAAATAGGGGAATAGCTTACTTTCAAACTACCAAATACCAAGACGCTTTGGATATGTACGAGGTAGCAAGTAAAATAAACCCAAAAGACACCACCGCTTATGTGTATGGAGCATTTGCTGCCGAAGGACTTAAAAATGACGATTTGACGTTAAACTACTGCAATAAGTTACTGGCTATGAACTATAAAGGGCTATATGTTTATAGTAAAGTTATAAATGCATACCTAGATCAAAAAGACTATTCTAATGCTATCGTTTTATCGAATAAAGCCTTGGTAGATTTTCCGTTGAACAAAACATTATTGCAAATGCGGACTATTGCTTATTCGGAATCTAGTAAAACAGACGAAGGAATAGACGTTGTGAAAGATGAATTGAAAGCTAAACCGTATGATATAGAACTGCTTACAAACCTTGCTGTACTGTATAATTATAAAAAAGATACTGATAAATCGATGGAGGTTTATAATAAAATGATCGCTATTGAGCCGCATAATTTCTTTGCTAATTACAACGCTGCGGTCATCAATTTTGAAAAAGGCAAAACATTAGCTAGGAGCAATGACTCTGCTGGTTCGAATGTTTTGTTTAAGAAATCGCTAGAAAATGCTAAAAGGGCAAAAGCTTTAGCATCGGAAGACGAAGACTTAAGCAATTTAAATAAGTTGATTAGCGAATTGAATCTGCTTATCAAATAGATTTATTCTACTTTTTAATGCAAAGGCCGCCATTTTTTTGCAAAGAGCACAAAAAGAGCTCTCAGGTATTTAAAACCCGAGAGCTCTTTTTTTTAATCATTTTTTACTGAATAATTATTTTCTTAGAAGTATAATTGCTTTCGCCTTGTTGAACCAGTAACATATACATTCCAGGCGATAGAGAAGACACGTTGATCGAGGTTTCAAGTGAAGTTCCTTTTACAGCGATATGTTGGTTTACATATTCTCTTCCCAACATATCGATCAAGCTGATTTGGATAGTAGCATCTCCCGACAATGTACTCATCGAAATGGCAATTTGATCGTGTGCAGGGTTTGGACTAACAGCTATATTTTGTTGGCTTATTGCCGCCGTTTGGGTACCAGTTGCTGCACAGGCGGTCTTGTCTGTACGCATCAAATTATCAAAATAGAAGCTATAGTTGGTAGAATTACCTGGATCAAAAAGAAAAGTAAATTGATCAATAGAAGTAGGAGGTGTTGAAAGATCAGGTGTACTAGAAGATGTAAATTTTATCTTTTCCCATTGATTTTGCACAGTGGTAGTACCAAGAAAAACAGCACGTCTCCCACTTGGATAGGCTTGTGCTGTTAATTTCTGATTTTCAAGTTGCCAATTGATCTTTGTTCCGATAGGAGCACTAGTATAGACATCCATGTATAATGTTCTGTTACCATTTTCATAATCTACAGAGTTGTTTATGATATCGGTTGAATAATATAAAAGATCGTATTGAATGGTATTCCGGGTGTAAAAGGCTACAGTACTACTGCTATTTACAGTACTTGTAGGAGAAGGGTTAGTAGCAATAGGATTGTAGGCTTTTCCAGTAGAGGTATTGTACACTATAAGTCTATTGGATTCAAAATCATCAAAAACAAGATTGCAACCGTTGGCTATTACTGGAATATTTTTCGATAAATTTGTGGTTCCACAAGATGCTGTGGTCATAGCTACAGCAACAAGACCACTTGTGCTGCCCCAAGTCACTTGTATAGAATTGGTACCTTGACCACTTACGATAGAACTTCCAGAAGGCACCGTCCACAAATAAGAAGTGGCAAATAAATCGCTAACGGAATAGGTATACGTTTCATTTTCAAGAGCTTCGTCTTTACCGTTGATAAATATAGTATATGGATTGCTATAGACCCTGACATAGTCCACTTCCATTGTTTGAGGAAATACGGTAGTACCGTCTGGGTTTCCTCCAAACCATCCGCCTACAGCCAGATTAAGAATAATAAAAAAATTTTGATCAAAAGGCCAACTCTGAGGAGAAATACTGGATGCTGTAACCGTATAGTAATTATGATTATCTAAATACCAGTTAATTGTATCTGGTTTCCATTCTACGGCATAGGTGTGAAATCCTGCGGAAAGATCGCTAATATCAATATAGGTACCGCCGCTACTTAATGGTGATGCGCTAGATCCGTAGTGTATCGTTCCGAAATTTTTGTAAGGATTACTTCCTTGTTCCTCCATGATGTCAATTTCTCCGCTTTGAGGCCAACCACCATACACTGAAGTTTCGGGCATCATCCAGAAGGCTGGCCAAAGACCTTGAGTAGAAGGAAGTTTAATACTTGCTTCAAATCTTCCGTATTTAAAACTTTTTTTAGTTTGAGAGTTAAGTTTTCCAGAGGTGTACGAAGATACACCATAACTTTCCTGCAGCGCTGTAATATTTAAATTGCCTCCCGATACACTAACGTTCTGACTACGATTGGTATAGTTTTCCAATTCATTGTTAACGCCAGGATTGCCTACATTATAATTCCAATTGGAAGTATTGAGCGTAGTACCGTTAAATTCGTCCGACCAGACTAATGTCGTACATTGTGCTTGAGCTTTATAACTTAAAAATATAGAAATTACAACTAGCATAATGTCTCTTAGGAATACCTTTTTCTCTCTCTTCATAATTTTATTTATCCTATAATTAATTTTTAATCCTCTTAATAGTACTTACGTTGTAAATGATCAACTAGATGTTAAAAGCAGTCATTTTTTGTGTATAATACAAGAAATAATAGAACTATTTACATTTAACTTGAATACTTTTAAATGCGCACTGATTCGATTACTCAGTTAAAAAACAACAAAAAGTGAGTTTTTTATAGATGCGAGCCTAGCTTGTTGAAGTTTTTTGCAATTGAGTATAAATGGTACAATGTCGTTTACTTAGGGGATTTAATTTAGCTATTAAAAATGAGTTTGTGATAAGTTTGTGATATAGAATGTAATGCTTAAAGTTAGGGGGTGTATAGGTAGTATTGCTCCTATAAAATTAAGTACCGATTTTAGAGAAGAATTAACACACAATATTGCCCATGAACTCATCGATGACGAGTATTGCAGCCGATCAAAAATCGGCCGAGAGGGAGTGCAATGTAGAAATAGAAAGCTACCAGTCAGCAATTTAATAGTTATGATACTGGGTTTTAAGAGTTCCATTG
>JAYTHK010000300.1:0-3182 GCA_043732665.1 Cytophagales bacterium
CCCTCCACCCATAAAAATATGACCTGCTAGAGAATAAGGGGAAAAACTCATCGTTCTGTAACCTGCATGAGCAGTAATCCATTTGTATTTAGGAGACATACCGAACTGATTAAAGGGTTGTGTAAAACTGCCCTTTTGATTACTATAGGAAACATTTAATGGAATACTTAATCCGTAAATACTAATATTTACTGAACCGGAAAGAAAATAACTCCAGGGACTTCGTCTTGCCTGAATACCTGAAGCCCCATAAAATATATTCGTAACCGATAGCCCACCATTAACTTTTATTGGGTTTTTGGTTTTGGCAATATTACTCAAGTCCTGAGCTGACAAGCCAAGACTACAAACTAAAAATACTATTAGTACTAAATTATATCGGTTATAGTTAAAAGGCATTAAAATGCGATGCTGGTAAAGTTTATAAAACCAAAAATTAGCTGAGTTTAGTTTTAGAATGAAAAACAAATTTAATAATTACTTATTGGAATTAAAAGAGTGTTTATAGGCTAAAGTTTTGATTATATAGCATTAAACAAAGTATTGTGTGTATAAAATTTCCTGTCGGGGTAAAGCTAGGAATATTACTATCTCTAACTCCTCTAGTGTGACTTTCACCACACGACTCAAGAAAATCACTTACATCTTTCATCAGAGTGTATTTTCAACTCAATATTTTTACTGGTATTTTTATTTTCTTTTAACCCAAGTTCAACCCTGACTGAAATATCAATGTGTAGTTGTAGAGTACTTTGAGTAGTATTAATTGGATATTCCCAGACGTCCGGTCACTTGCGGACGTAAAAAAAACCGGAAACAGCAATATACTTTGCTGCTTCCGGCATTATTTAAACTACCAAATATATTAAACCAGTGATTTTTCAGGTAATAAGTTCCAGATTTTATACATCGACAGTCCGTCTTTGTATTCTTCTGAATAAAGAAGATTTTCGTTCATTGGGAATTTACCCTCTGCCTTATAACAAAGTAATTCCCCTTGTTTTTTATTTTCGCTGTCTACAAAATAGACCAGCAAATTAGCTCCCTGCACTTCTTCTATTTTCTTATAGATCATATTATTTTTAGCTGATGATTAAAGATACTAAACAATTCCCAATACTTAATTTTGTAAACAATTAACGTGCCTGAATGGATGTTATTATTCAAAGAATATAACTGTTATTATGCTTGTTTTCTGAATTTATAATTTTCTTTTTCTTTTTCTTAGAAAAATAATTTATTCACAGGATATGAAATTGTCTACTTAGTTTTAACCGTTTTTTGCCAATCTCTTATCGTTATCATCTATATTTAATAGTAAGCCATTTCTCCTTCAAGCTATTTCCAATATTGTTTAGGGACATTTCCCCTTCAATTATTCTATTTGACTGCATTGGATATGGCTTTAATACTCGTTCAGTCTCAGGATTTTGTGTCCTTACCTAAAACAACCAGTATTAGCCCTTGCTTAAATAATAAACAAACCCTTTAGAACCTGGTTTTCTTTGTCGAAGAATAATCCCTTTCTTCACAGCCCTATGTATATGCGTGGAAAGCATCTTTTGTTTGTCCAGTTTCGTTCGTTTGTAGTAAAACACTTTATCGTATTGATCTATAAAAGAAACCATTTCCATAGAATGTAATGGTTTATTATAATAACCCAATATGAAAAGTATTTTCTCCTGCCAACTGGATGAAAGATCATAATCCCGAAGCACCATAGGATTTTCAGTCAGTTTTTCATTGAAACTTTCTTGCAACAGCATCGCCTTTAAGGAATCAAGTTGTTTTTGCATCTGATCCAATAGAATTAAAACAGTGTCATTTTGTTGCATAAATAATTTTGATTTATTCGTACAATTTATTGCTCATTCTTACTTTATTCTGACAAAATTTTAAGGGGTTTTCGTAAGTATATTCTCTGTTTTAATACCAATTAAATGATTCCATGTTCGTTTAAATCCAATCCGACATCTATTTGACCTTAGCTTATACAAATTAAACCTGACTTCAACCTTTGTCTCTTACTAAAATAAAACATACCACAAAAATAAAAGCCAGATTTTGTCCGGCTTTTATTTTTGTGGTAAAATCAAGGCATTAAAAAACTTCTTTCCTTTGCCTTGGATGTACTTATTTTATAGACTAATGCCTTTCTTAGATTATTGATTTTAAACTCTCCCTCTTATCTGGCGGATAAAAGACCTTTGCAGATTTTCTTCTATGACAGGCTGAGGAGATTGTCTCTTCTTGCTTTCCAGCCATGCATCCAGCTCTGCTTTATGAAACAGCAAGGCTTTCCCCCTTTTGATATGTGGAATTTCACAGGAAGCCGTTTTCTTGTACAAAGTACCAATGGCCATATCCAGATAAGTTGCCGTTTCTTCTGCATTCATAGGTTTGACAGAAGCAGGCTGGCTGATTCCCTTTTCTTTTAATACTTCTCTTACCCATTGTTTAATTTTCACTTCCAGTTCTTCCATACTCACACTGCTGATCTCTATTTTTTCCATCTTCTCTGCTTTTTTATTACTGGTTCATTTTTTTGTTTGGTTCAAACACTACTTTTCTTATTATCCGAAAATTTCAGGAATCCGGTTGACGGCTTCTACTTTTTTAATGTTGATGATTTTGGCGTAGCTTTCTGTAATGGATACATGAGAGTGTCCCAGCAGTTTACTTACCGTGTAAATATCTTCTCCGCAGCTAATGAGCAGGGTGGCGCAGGTATGCCTACCAACATGCCAGGTGACTTTTCTTGTAATGCCCGAAGACTTTACCCACTCATCCAGAATATGTAAACGCTGTGAATGGGTAATCTTTCGGTTGAGTTCCCAGAATACTAATTCCCCTTTGGGGTCAAGGGGCAGTTCTGTTAAGATACGCTGTGCCTGTCGGGACAAAGGCAGGTAATGAAACTGTTGTTTGCTTTTCTTCTGGCGGTATTGCAGTACACCCTCGGTGATATCGGCATAATGGATGCTGAGCACATCACTGATCCGAAGTCCTGTCAGACAACAAAACAGGAAGGCTTCTTTGACCTGATGGTTGCGGCAAGGCATAGGTGTAGCTGCCAGTAAGGTCAATTCTTCAAGAGTCAGAAAGGTGCGTTTACTTTCTTCTTTTTTTGGTCTGTCTTGTCGGGGAATGAGTTTACATGGATTCTGGGTAATGATCTTATC
>JAYTHK010000301.1:0-26999 GCA_043732665.1 Cytophagales bacterium
CCTTCTTTGTGCGATAAAGTATGAATTTCTACATTGGCAGAAACCATGAAAGCAGAATAGAATCCAAGTCCAAAATGTCCGATGATTTGTTTTTCATCGCCTTTGTCTTTGTATTTTTCTATAAACTCCGTAGCGCCCGAGAAAGCGATTTGGTTGATGTATTTCTTTATCTCCTCTGCCGTCATTCCCAGTCCTTGGTCGCTGATGGTGATCGTTTTGGCAGTTTCGTCTATGGTTACCGTTATTTTAGGAGTACCGACTTCGCCTTTATATTCCCCGAAATCAGCTAATTTTTTAAGCTTCTGAGTAGCATCTACCGCATTGGACACCAACTCTCTCAGAAATATTTCATGATCCGAATAGAGAAATTTTTTGATAATCGGGAATATATTCTCGGTATGGATGGAAATTGTACCTTTTTCCTGCATGACTTTTAAATTTTTAGGGTTTTAAATATAAAAGAGGGGAAACAAATATTATTCCAGTAGCGGGGTACTGACAAAGTTGCAGGGTGGCCCGGTTTCATGCCTGATTTATTTTATAGTTATACGAATATTCGTATCTTTGATTTACACCGTCCAGCAAAATGTGCAGGAGTGTATATTCTAAATTGATAATTTGCTAGCCAAACTTTAAGCCATGTATACTACCTTTCATTTTCGTTCAGCCAAAGATATTAATACCGATTTTCTTGAAGCCATAAAACTGGCCTTTAAAAATAAACCTATTGTGCTTACTATTGAAGAAGAGCCTGATGAAACCACTTATCTGCTCGCTAGTAAAAACAATAAAGCTATATTGCTCAAGTCTATCGAACAGGATAAAAAGAAAAAACATACTAAGGTAACTATTGCCAAATAATGAGGAATATTTGTTTTACTGCTATTGCTTTTGAACAGTATAATGAATGGCCAACTACTGATAAAACAGTCTTCAAAAGGCTAAACAAACTTATCCTCGATACTGCTAAAAATCCTTTCGTTGGGATTGGAAAACCCGAACCACTTAAAAATGAATTGAAAGGTTACTGGAGTAAGAGAATTACGGAAGAACATAGATTGGTGTATCGGGTTGATGACACTACCTTATATATTGTGGGTTGTAAGTATCATTATTAGCAGTTTTCTTCATGATGATACAATGTAATCTGTTGGGATAATAAAAATCATGGAACGAAAAGAAGAATTAAATACTTTCAGTTTTTTTTGTAAATTATCATTTAAAGTAACGAAAACAAGTAATCAATTTCCTGTTAATGAAGTTGTATTTGGAAAGAAAATTGGCGATAATTTATACAAAATCCATAATTCTCCTTTCTTTACTTTTGGATATAGTTACCTTGATATAGTGGTTACCGAAAATAATTCAGAATATCCTTACCCTTTGATTATTTATAAAAATCAAGAATCTGGTCATTCTACTTATAGGATATTGAGAAATCCCAATATACATTTTGACGTATTTAATAAATTTTGGCTTATTCTAGAGAAAATGGGATGTTCGTATGAAAGCGATGATAAATTGCTTTCATACGAACATCCCATTAAATATAGATATCAATAGAATATACGAGTTATTAATGGAAGGAGAGGAGTCGGATACATGGACTTTTGAAGAAGCTCACGTATCCGACTTTCACAGAAAAAAAATAAAGACCAATCGCTAAGTATTCTTCAGGCAAATAAAGGAGAAGTATTTTTTGCTAAAATTTTATTAAAAAGAATGGCTGTAGCTTTGGCGTCTCCAAGTGCTCGGTGCCTGTTTTCAATATGTATTCCAAGACTATCGCAGAGATTCCCTAAGCTATAAGAAGCTAAACCAGGAAATGCTTTTCTGCTCAAACGAACGGTGCAAAGTTTTGTGGTGTGATAAGGTACTCCGATATTTTTAAACGCAGCTTTCACAAAATTATAATCAAAGGTTACATTGTGCGCTACGAACGTTGTGTTTTGAGTCATGCCAAGAATGCGCTGAGCAATCTCAAAGAATTTTGGTGCATTGCTCACCATATCATTGCTGATGCCTGTGAAATCGGTAATCGAATAAGGAATGTTGCATTCAGGATTGACTAAGGTACTGAACGTTTCGATTACTTTTTCCCCATCGTGCAAAATAATAGCAATCTCCGTGATGCGGTCTAGTCCAGGTCTTCCCCCAGTAGTTTCTATATCTATAATGGAGTAAATCACTTTCTAAATTTTTCTAATCCTTTTGCAGTAATGCCCGAATTTACCCATTCCGGTTCGAAATAAGCACCAAATTTTTTATAGAAATTGATAGCAGGCTCGTTCCAGTCTAATACCAGCCAGTTCATTCCACTACAGTCTTGCAAATCTGCATGACTTGCAGTGGCTTCAAAAAGCTTACTGCCTATTCCTTGTCCTCTTTGTTTTTCTGTTACCAGAATATCTTCAAGGTAAAGTCGTTTGCCTTTCCAGGTAGAATAACGGTAATAAAAAATTGAAATTCCCACAATCCTTTTGTCCAGCTCTGCGACGATCAATCCGTACAAAGGGTTTTTTCCAAAAGCATCTTCCGTCAATTTCTCTACCGATGTTTCTACTTCGTGCAACGCTTTTTCATAGACTGCAAGTTCTTTTATTAATTCAAAAACTTGAGGAATGTCTTCTGGTTTTCCAGCGCGGATGGTTGGAGTGGGCATAATTTTCTGACAGCAGTAATATTTATACAATCAATATTACTTATTTTTCACTCAAAATTCAAAAATTAAAAAAAGTCGTACCTGTCTTCTGAATCTTATTAAAATCAAAGTTCAGACAAGAGGCAGTTCGAGTAACTAAAGAATCTTATAATTTTGAAATTGTAGGCTTTCTCAACCGCCTATAAATCTACTGCACTTGGACGATAGATAACAATAATAAAAAATTCGATTGATTACATATAAATAATCTTAACATCCTACAATCCTATAAATTCTAGTCAAGACAGTTTATTTATCCTGACTTACCTGCTTAATAAAAACATACATACTTCCACCTAAAGCAGTTAAAAGTAGTACAATCAAAAATACAGGAACTTTCAGACCGAAGTATTTATCTAATTTTAAGCCTCCCCAAGCGGCGACACAGAGTGTACCAGCCATCTGGAGGCCAAAACCAGAAAAACGCATGATGCTACTAGGCTGTTTGCGCTTCTCTGTAGATTTTTCCTTCTCCAATGTTAATTTCTTTTATAGTAGCACCCATTTTGCAATTGCCGTTGAAAATAGCGCCTGTTTCCAGCATTATTTTTCCAGCTACAATATCACCGTCAATAATTGCTGTCGGTTTCAATATGAGGAGTCCTGCGATTTCTATATGTCCTTTTACTCTGCCTGCAATTTCTGCATTTTGAGAAACAATATTGCCTTCTACGAAAGAAGAATCTCCCATCGCAACTTTAGCTTTGCAATTGATATTTCCTACTAATTTACCTTCTATTCGTAAATTTCCGATAGTCTCCAAATTGCCTTCCAGTAAGGCATTCTTGGCAAGAATGGTACTTGCGTTTCCAAGTTGCTCGAGTTCTTTTTTGGATGTTCCGCTTTTGAACATAGTTGTAATTATTTTATTATAAAACGATTTTATAAGGATATTAGTATTCTATCCTAGCAATATGCTAATTATTAGCTTAATAACAAAATAAAAATGCAAATTAAGGTTATTTATCCCAAGTAACGTACCTTCTGGGGTTCAATAATTTGCTGTTATAGATCATACTGAAAGTGATGCTTTGTTCTGCTGGAGAGGCGATTTCCATTCCTTTTGTTACTTCAGTGCCTGTCTTTACAGTGGGAGTCTTTATATGATCGTAAATGGTTATAAGTCCACTGTTGTGTTGTAGAATTAATTTATAAGTACTGTCAGCATTCTTGCTATTTAGCAACACTATTCCGTTGTCGAGCGATTTTACAGGTTTTGTTTTGTTGGCATCAATAAATAACCCAATGACATTTCCTTCTTTCACCAAATCAGTTGTTTTACCTGACACAGGAGCAAAGAAGTACAACAGTGTGTAGCCTTCTTTAGAGTTGTACAAAGGATTGGGTATTTCTTTTTCAAATTTTTTCCTAAATTCTTCCTCTTCTTTGCTTATTTTTTCTTCTGTGATCCCTTCTGGTTTTTGAGAGGAGGTGTCTTTTCGTTTTGATTCGCCACCTTCGAGCATACTTTTGAAACTAAGAATATACTGATCTTTCATTTCCATTTCGTATTCCAAGGAATCTACTTCTGCGGCAAGCGTCACGAGTTGTTGAGTTTCTTCTGAATTCCCTCCTATGCCAAGTACGTATGCTCCAGTGTAATTAACGCCAGTAGCAAGGGCATAAAAAAGCACTAAAAGTATTGTTAACAATACAAGTAATTTTGCAAAACTGAACGAAAACGTCCATCGGTCAGCAAAATTCTCTTCGTTTCGGACAATTAACTGGTATTTATTCGTTAATTTTTCTGTCAGAGTTTTTCTCTGCATGTATATGGGTATTTTTTATAATATTGCATTTTACTTAAATTGTTAAATAAAACAAAGCTGAATTTGAAAATTAGATTCATAAATACCATTTATTTACACTTTTTCATAGGAATGGTATTTTTACTAAATGCTTGTTCTCAAGAAAAACACACCTTAATACACAGGGGTTGGCATAATTTGAATGCCCGAGACAATGCTTATTTTTTAGCTAGAGAAAGGCTAAAGGAGCTGGAAACGGACATTGATGCCAAAACGCAAAGCGACTATAATAAGGTTTTATTTCCTGTCACTGTTATAGATACCAATCAGACAAAGGCATTTAAGGACAAAACGAATGATATAGTTAAGAAAGCGTCTCTGCCTATTACGCACCATAAGAATAGTGTATATGTGGACAATGGCTATATATTGGTTGGGAAGGCTCGTGTGCTTCGTGGCGAATGGAAACTGGCTGCGGAGACTTTTAGATTTGTAAATACACAAGGAGGCGTTGACGAAAGGCATGAAAGTTTGACTCAGCTCATGCGGCTTTTTATGTTAAAAAAAGATTTAAGGAGTGCTGGTTATGTGATGGATTATTTGGACAAACAACCGATTAGTACACCGAAGAATATCAGAGATTTTGCGCTTACGAAAGCACAATACCATCGTTATAGAGACGATTATCCATCGATGGTTACGAATATAGAAAAGGCTATACCATTGGTGAGAGGGAAAAAGGAAAAGAAAGCCAGGTTGTATTTTATTTTAGGTCAGATATATCAGTTGCAAAAAATGGATTCAATGGCTTATCTGAATTATAAAAAGACGATTAAATGTCGTCCTGCTTATGAGTTGTCTTTTTATGCGAAGCTTTATCTGGCACAGGTAACTTCCCTTACTAACACTAGCGACAAGAAAAAAACAGAACGTTATTTTAGGAGGCTTTTAAAAGACAAAAAGAATCTTGAGTACAGAGATAAGATTTATTATGAAATGGCTTTGTTTGAATACAAGCAAGATAAATATCCTGGTGCAATTTCTTACCTTGAAAAATCGGTAGGGGAAAACAGAGGGAATCAGTTTCAGAAAGGTGCCACGTATTTGAAACTAGGAGAAATATATTATACTAATATTAAGAATTATGAAATTTCTAAATTGTACTACGACAGTACTGTAGCTGTATGGGACAAAGGGGATAAGCAGTATAAAGAAATTGCGGAAAGACAAAAAGTGTTGGAGGAATTTGTAAAAAATCTTCTTGTGGTGCGTAGAGAAGATAGTCTGCAACGGTTAGCAAAAATGGATACTACGGTCTTGAGCAAATTTATAGATAAAGTAATACAAGACGAACAAGACGCTAAAATCAAAAAAGAGAAACAAGTTGCAGCGTTAGCTAAGAAAAAGGTGGAACTTGCCAGTACTGGTCCCCAAATTATTGACAATAATGCGAATCCAGCAGACCCATCTACTTTTTATTTCTATAATGCTACCGCAATAGCAAGAGGCTCTACAGACTTTACCATCAAATGGGGTGCTCGGAAATTGGAAGACAATTGGAGAAGGTCCATAAAAGATGCACCTGCAGCTGGTTCGGATAATACCACTGCGAAAGACACCTCTACGAATGCCACGGCAAAAGTCAAGGATACTACTTCGATTTTAAAAAAACCTACGGTAAATAAAACCTTGTACTATCAGGATATTCCTTTTACTCAAGCACAGATGGATAGCTCCAATAAAAGGATTCAAGGAGGATTATACAATTTGGGTCGTATTTATAATCTAAAACTGAACGAACCAGAAGATGCTATTAAAACGTTCGAAGATCTATTGAAACGTTTTCCTAATTATAAGAATGCAGCTGAAGTACTCTATTTTCTTCATTTAATAAACAAAGACCAAAAACATGTGGCGCGCGCGGAATATTATAAGCAGAAATTGATTCGAGAGTATCCGAAATCCATCTATGCAAAAATGCTACAAAACCCCAATTATCTAAAAGAAAGCAAGGAAGAAAATAAAATGGTTGCAGGGCTTTACAGACAAGCTTTTGAACTATATGATCGCAACGATTACATTGCTTCAGACTCAATGTTAGTAAATATCATGAAGGTGCATCCGGATAATGACAACATGGATAGAATTCAATTGTTGAGAATAATCATAACAGGTCGTACCAAAAATGCACTGGTTTATGAAACTCAATTGCAAGCATTTATTAATGATAAGAACAATGAGAATAGCCCTGTATTACCAAAAGCCAAAGATTTATTGGCTTCCTCTAATAAGTATTTACAGGAGTTGTCTGCAAAAGGAGATTCTATAAAAACAACCGATGTGCGGTACAGCACCAATACAAGTAAGCCGCACTATTTTGTATGTGTTTTTGAGAATAGAAAAGCGAAAAAAGAGGTAGTTCAAAAACAGTTTATCGTTTATAATAAAAAATACAATGCTGATATGGAACTGAATGTGGAAATAATGAAAGTTTCAGATACTACATTTGCCATTGTTGTAAAAACGTTTGAAGCAATGTATCCGAGTAAACAATACAGAGATCATATCATTACTCCTGGTGTTACTTTCAAACCTTTTGAATCGGCTATAAACAAAAGCTTCTTCATCACAGATGATAATTATAAACTTTTCTATAAAGACAAGAACGTAAATACGTATCTTGAGTTCTTCAAAAATAATTATTAATTATCCTGTCTATGCGACTGGTTTCCCATCCTGTATTGTGCAATTACTACGTTACCTATCGTTGCAATGCTACGTGTAGTTTTTGCGATATATGGGAAAAGCCTTCGCCTTATGTAACGTTGGAAAATGTCGAAGAAAATCTCAAGGCACTAAAAAAATTAGGCGTAAAAATAATTGATTTTACGGGTGGTGAACCTTTGCTGCATAAGCAGTTGGATCAATTGTTAGTGCTTGCTAAAAAGTATAAATTTATTACCACCGTCACTACCAATACACTTTTATATCCTAAAAATGCCGAGAAACTCAAAGGGAAAATAGATATGCTGCACTTCTCGCTCGACTCCCCTATAAGGGAAGAGCACGATGCTTCCAGAGGAGTGAAGTGTTTCGACAGTTTGATAGAATCGGTGCAACTAGCCAAAAGTCTTGGCGAACGACCCGATATTTTGTTTACTGTTTTTGAACATAATATTGATAAAATTCAGCAGGTATACGAAGAAATTTCTCAACCCAATGACCTTGTTTTAATTCTTAATCCAGTGTTTGAATACAGTGATGTAGAGACAGGAAAAAAACTTTCGGAAGCCAGTTTAGAAAAATTGCTTTCCTGGTCAAAAAAGAAAAATGTCTATTTGAATGAGGCATTTATTGAGTTAAGGAAAGACGGTGGAAATCATATAGAAAAATCTATTTGCCTTGCAGCCAGCACTACCATTGTAATTTCTCCGGAAAACAAATTAGTATTGCCTTGCTACCATTTAGGATTAGAGGAAATTCCTTTAGAGAATAAACTTTTTGAACTCTATAATTCTGAACCTATTCAAAAATTGATTGCGATGGAAGGCCGCTACAAACAATGCGAAGGCTGTACGGTAAACTGCTATATGCAACCCAGTTTTGCAGTGAAAATCAATAAATATTTTTGGAAAGCATTGTCAAGTACATTGAAGTATAATTGGGTAAAAGGCACATGGAAAAATTTGTATTAATTAATTTTGTAGAGACGCATTATAATGCGTCTCTACAAAATTAACCACACCGTTGAGATTTTTATAAGACCTTTATCTTTATTGTCGCTGTTGGCCTGGACGCATTATGATATGTCCCTACGAGGACAAAAAAACAGCCCGTAATTTAATCACGGACTGTTTTTTTTGTCCTAAAATCATTTTACTGCTGTACCGTATTTATTTCAATATCGATTCCTTGTTTGTTTACAAAACGGAATTCTGTTAAAGCAAAAGAAGAATCTTTTTCTATTGTTACCCATCTTTTAAATTTGAAATACCACTTCATACGAATAGAAGGGAAGCCAGCCGTAAAGTGAGTGTACAAGAAGGGATGTACAACTAACGTAAGTTGTTTCTCATTTTGTTTATTGATAATAAAGTCAAGATTATTTTCAATCATATCCGGTATACCGATGCTTGCACTAATGGTACCTGTTCCGTTGCATGTAGGACATACTTCTACGGTTTTGATATTCACCTCAGGGCGTACACGCTCACGCGTGATTTGCATAAGACCGAATTTGGAGAGAGGAAGTATAACGTGTTTGGCTTTGTCTTGAGCCATTTCGTCTCTCATTCTTTCGTAGATATGTTTGCGGTTTTCAAGGTGTTTCATGTCGATAAAATCGACTACTATAATTCCACCCATATCACGCAACCGAAGTTGACGTGCCATTTCTTTAGCAGCCTCAATATTCACTGACATTGCAGTGTCTTCTTGATTTGACTCTGCGTTGGATTTGTTTCCGCTATTGATGTCTACCACGTGCAACGCTTCCGTGTGCTCTATAATAAGGTAGCCACCACCAGGTAAGCTAACAGATTTCCCGAAAAGGGTTTTAATCTGTTTTTCAATACCAGCGGCTTCAAATAATTTTACTTTATTGTTGTGAAGCTTAAGGATTTTTTCTTTGTCAGGGGCTATCGCTTTGAGGTATTCTCTCGTTTCGTCGAATGCTTCTTGCGTATCAACAGTAATACTGTCAAAACTTTCATTAAGCATATCGCGAAGGATAGAAGCTGCGCGGTCTAGCTCTCCAATAACAACTTCGCAAGGACGGGCTTTTTTGAGTTTTTCAATTCCGTCGTCCCATTTTTTCACTAAATTCTTTAAGTCTCTATCAAGTTCGGCTACTTCTTTGCCTTCTGCTACGGTACGAACAATTACTCCAAAGCCTTCTGGTTTTATAGAGTTCATCAAACGAATCAAGCGATTGCGTTCTTCTTTAGAAGCTATTTTTTTAGAAACACTTACAGCTTTAGAAAAAGGAACTAATACAATGTAACGACCAGCAATAGATAATTCGCAAGATAAGCGAGGACCTTTGCTGGAGATAGGTTCTTTTACTATTTGTACTAATATGTGCTGACCTTTGGTTAATACTTGAACAATTTTCCCATTTTTGTCAATATCACTCTCCATCTTAAAGCCGTTCAGCCTTGATGCAACTCCTTTAGGATTGGTTTGTACGTTTTTAGAGTATTTGTTGAGGGAGCGAATTTGAGGACCAAGATCCAAATAATGAAGGAAAGCGTCTTTTTCATAGCCAACATCTATAAATGCGGCATTGAGGCCAGGCACTACTTTTTTTACCATGCCTAGGTATATATCTCCTACGGTAAAGGAATTACCTTTATCGTCAAAATGACATTCCACTAGCCTTTTATCTTTTACAAGAGCTATGCGGTCACCTTTAGGAGTAGAATTGATGTATAATTCAGTACTCACCTTAGAAATTTTTAAATGTGAAAGGGTTATTGGTCATACCACCCTTAAGTGTTTATGCCAATAACCTCTTATACTATAAAATCAGAAGAGAAATAAAACTATTTCTTCTTGTGTCTGTTTTTTCTAAGGCGTTTTTTTCTTTTGTGGGTAGCAATCTTATGACGCTTTCTTTTTTTTCCGCAAGGCATAATGTTAATTGTTTTTAATTAGTTAAAATGTTTTTACTTTTTTCGCAATAACCTTGATTTACAGGGCTATTGCAAGTCTTTCATGTAACTGTCTACCGTAGCCCTAAATTCAGGATCGCTATCCAACTTACGTGCTTTTACAAAAGCCTCTAGTGCTTTTGCTTTATCTCCCAAATTTGCCCAAGCTACTCCTAAATAGAATTGCCCAGTAGAATGCTTAGGATTTACATTCAGTAATTCTTCAAATCTTTTTACAGCCTTCTCATATTGTCTCGATTGTATTGAAAGTATTCCCAAATTATAAAGCGCACTTTCATTTTTAGGGTCTTCTTGCAGTACTTCCCGCAGAATTTTTATACCCTGCATTGGGTTTTCGCTACTAACGTAGGTTAAGGCCAACTTCGATTTTACTTCGAGATTGCCAGGGTCTACAACAAGAATCTTATTATAGTATCCTCTAGCCTTTTCGTTATAAATCGGCTTTTCTGTATCAGAAGCAAAATCTGCTGCCTCCATATACACATCAGCTGTTTTGGCCCAGTTTAATGGTGTTGGTTTCATTTCAGAAACGATCTCCGAGTACTTCGCCGCACTATCATATAAATGAATTTTGCGGTAAGCTTTTATCAAAGAGTCCGCAAAATTACTCTTTTTTTCTTTATTTGAAACAGATAAGAATAAATTTCTTACTCTTTCTATGTCATTAAGCTCGCTGTCAGGTATTTCCCTCTTATGAATTGCTTTCATTTCGGGCTTATCCTCTTTTTCTGTAGGAATTTTTGGCTTTTCGTTTGCTAATTGCTTTTCGCTTTTTACGATAATCTTTGGTAGGCTAAAAAGCAAAATCACAGATACAATACCTGTGATAATAATTATAATCTGTGATTTTGACATTTTTCGATATTCTTACACTCTATTCGACTAATGAAGAAGTTGACTAGTCAACTTCTTCCTCTTCTTTTTCTTTGTAGTTAACGTTCGCTACTTTTACTTTTTCGCTTGATTTAATTTGTTCTACAAATATTTTGGCAGGTTTGAAACTAGGAATAAAATGCTCTTCAATGATGATAGCAGTGTTTTTAGAGATATTTCTTGCCACTTTTTTAGCTCTCTTTTTATTTACAAAACTACCGAAACCTCTCACGTACACATTGCTTCCTTCTGTCATAGAATGTTTCACTACGTCAAAAAACGCCTCTACAGTTGTTGAAACATCTGCTTTGTCAATTCCTGTTTTTTCTGCAATTGTTGCAATTACCTCTGCTTTTGTCATTGTTTATTCTATATTTAACTTGATGATAACTAATTACTCTCTTACAAATGTAAATTTAAGTTATTTAAAATAAAAGATTTTCGTAAAATATTAATCCAGAGTATATTGCAAACTTAATGTAAATCTTACAAGAGAAAGCAGGTGAAAAAGAACGATTTTAGTAATATACTGATTAACTGGTACAATAAGAATAAAAGGGCACTTCCCTGGCGTGAAAGTCACGACCCATATAGGATTTGGCTTTCTGAAATACTTCTCCAACAGACCCGAGTAGCTCAAGGATTACCCTATTATTATCGATTTTTAGAAGCATTTCCGGACATAAAAGTACTTGCAAAGGCCTCAGAAAAAGAGGTTTTAAGATTGTGGCAAGGCTTAGGTTATTACTCAAGAGCTAGAAATCTGCATTTTACAGCTAAAGCGATCGTGTCTGATTATAACGCTGAAATGCCCGATTCATACCAAGAATTACTGAAATTGAAGGGCGTAGGTAAATATACGGCTGCAGCTATTGCGTCTTTTGCGTATGGGGAAAAAGTGGCGGTAGTTGATGGAAATGTATATAGAGTACTTTCAAGAGTATTTGGGTTGAAAGACGATATATCGTCGCCGAGGGGACAAAAAGCCTTTCAGTTGTTGGCCGATGAGCTTCTGCCTGGCAAGGATTCACCCAGCCACAATCAAGCTATTATGGAATTTGGCGCACTTCATTGCACTCCTAAAAATCCTCTATGCGACGGCTGTCCTATGGCTTTTATGTGTTATGCTTTTGTGAAAAATGAACAATCGATACTTCCTGTAAAATTAAAAAAGACGGCCAAGATCAATAGGTATTTTCACTATCTGGTGCTAAAATCAGGAAATAAGTATCTTATGAAGGAGCGTATAGGCAAAGACATTTGGCAAGGTTTGTATGAATTTCCTTTGGTGGAAGAGAATAGTTTGTTCGAAATCGGAAAACTACTCAAAAAGCAATTTGATAAAGAGGCAAAATACGCCCAAATAAAAGCTGAATCGAGGGAATATAAACATGTGCTTTCGCATCAAAATCTACACGCCAAATTTTGGATAGTAGAATCTACAGAGATAGCTGAAAGGCTAGTAAGCAAAGAGGGTTTTCGCTTTTTTACAGTAAAAGCTATCCACGATTTACCTAAGCCAGTGTTGATAAATAAGTTTTTGGAAGAGTCTATTTTTTGATGTACATTTATAGTTCACTAAAATAATTATTTTTTAATTTAAACTTTTAAAATTATGGCAGGAGTAAACAAAGTAATCCTCTTAGGCAATCTTGGCAAAGACCCTGAAGTGCGTGTATTTGAAGGCGGCACAAAAAAAGCGTCTTTTACATTGGCTACTGGCGAAACATTTTTAGACAAAAGCGGTCAACGGCAAGACAGAACAGAATGGCACAATGTAGTTTTTTGGGGAAATATTGTGGATGTAATTGAAAAATACCTCAAAAAAGGCAGTCAAATATACATTGAAGGCCGCATCACCAGTCGCTCTTATGACGATAAAGAAGGTCAGAAAAGATACATAACAGAAATTCTAGGTCAAAACATGACATTATTGGGAGGGAAACCTTCTGCCAATGGAGAAAATTCTGATAATTCTTATCAAGGAAATAGCAATTCTAAACAGGAAGTGGCTGAATCGGTAAATGCCAATATTATGGCAGACAACAGTTCAGACGATTTACCTTTTTAATTATGTCTAACTAACCCTCTTTAATTTTGGACAGTTATAGTTGTATTAATAGTAACCATAATTACCCGAGTAAGGAAGGTGTACCCTTAACAATGCCTGTTGTAGATAAGTATCACCATGCTCTTATCTATAACAGGCATTGTTCGTTTGATAGATTATAGGAAATAAAAAACATACTTACCCAATACAAATGAAAAATTTAATAGGCAAAATAATAGGCAAGACTAAAAAACTTAAACTTACCCAAAAACAAATGGCCGTTGAAAATATCAACGAAGTAATAGAAATGGCCACAGGTGAAGAAAGTTCTGAAGACGAAAAAGAACTTATTAAAAGTTTGGTCAAATTCAGAGACACTACAGTGAAACAAATTATGAAGTCTCGCATGGACATTGTGGCACTAGACTTTGATTCTAATTTTGATGAAGTACTAGATTTTGTGAGTAAATGGCAGTTTTCGCGTATACCTGTTTATAAAGGGAAAGTTGATGTTATGGAAGGAATTCTGCACATTAAACATTTGTTCCAGTACCGCTCGGAAGGCACAACTTTTGAATGGCAAAAATTACTTCAGCCTATTGAATTTATTCCTGAAACAAAAAAAATTGACGAACTTTTAAAATACCTTCAACATAAACGTTTGCATGTGGCCATTATAGTAGATGAGCATGGAGGCACCGCAGGGTTGGTAACCCTTGAAGATATTATAGAAGAGATAGTGGGTGAAATTCATGATGAATTTGATGAAGATGAACATAACTATACTAAACTAGACGAAAAGACGTTCTCCTTCGAGGCTAAAATGCTGCTCATTGATTTTTGTAAAATCATAAAAGTAGAGCCTACTATATTTGAAGATGTAAAGGGAGAAAGTGAGTCGTTAGGAGGCTTGATTTTGGAGTTATATTCTGATTTGCCAAAACTTGGTGATAAGATTTATTTCGATCGTTTTGAGTTCCAAATTGAAGCGTCAGATAATAAAAGAATATTAAGAATAAAAGTTTTAATACACGACGAAAAAAATGCCGAAGATGTTAGAAGGACTTCATAAAGGTTGGTTGGCGTTGCCGTTATTCTTTCTTTTATCGTGTAGCGAAGACTATTTGCCAAAACCAAAAGGGTATAACAAAATTGATCTTCCCACGCACAGTTTTCAGTTGCTTACAGAAGAACATCCTTATGTTTTTGAATATTCAAAACATGCAGTGCTTAAAAAAGACGAATCCGCTCTTGCCGAGCCACACTGGATTAATGTGTTCTATCCAGATTTCAATGCCTATATTCAACTTACCTATAAAACGGTAAAAGGAAATCTAAAAAACCTTGATGAGCATATAGACGATTCTCACAAGTTGGCAGGGAAACACAATGTGAAAGCGTATTCTATCGAAGAAGGTCAGGTGAAAACTCCTAATGGTTATACGGCTACCGTGTTTGAACTTACTGGAGAAGTGCCTAGTCAATTTCAATTTTATGTTACCGATTCCATAAGTCATTTCTTGCGTGGAGCAATTTATTTTCTAACAGCAACTAAAAATGATTCTTTGGCACCAGTTATTGAATACATGAAATACGATGCGATGCATTTGGTGAATACGCTGGAGTGGAAAAAAGACAAATAATACATTGTAAATGAAAAATACACCTAGGCGATTGTTGTTTATATTGCTTGCTTTATTCCTTACTTCTTGTTTCTCCTATAAGGAGCTAGAATTGGGCGATGTGAGTGATGTAAAAGTGAATAAGGTTTCTAATGGAGGAATCGAAATACAAGCGGGAATTAAGATTAACAATCCTAATAATTATAAAATAAAAGTCAAGAAAATAGATGCAGACCTATTTGTAAATGGTCAAAAGGTGGGTAAAATGAACTTGAGCAAAAAAGTGGTCCTGGCTAAGAAATCAGACCAAACTCAAAATTTTGCTGTAAATACTCAATTGTCAAATTTAATTTCTGCGATGCCTTCTCTTCTTTTCGGTGGTGAAATCAATCTTCAGATGAAAGGCTATATCAAAGGCAAAGTATTTATCTTATCAAAGAAATTTCCAATAGAAGCTGAGAAAAGAATCTCTACACAGGATTTTAATATATTCTAAAAGAACGAAAACGGAATTTTAGATGTTGTGCCAAATAACTTTATTATATTTAGTTAATATTTGGACAAGAATGAGAAGTTATCTAAAATCCATAGGCACAGCTGTACCGCAATTTAAAAATGTGCAACAAGATATTGCACATTTTATGGCAGAAGCAGCTGGTATGACTCAAGAAGAGAAAAGTGTAATGACGACTCTCTATAGGGCATCAGGCATTGGAAATAGACATTCTGTGATTCCTGATTTTGGCAGAAAAAATGGCGCGTATACTTTTTTCCCAAATACTCCCAATCTAGAACCTTTTCCTACAGTAAAAGATCGGATGCAACTTTACGAGCGGGAAGCATTGCCTCTAGCGCTTAAAGCCATAGAAAACTGTTTTGAAGCACTGGAAAATTTCCAACATAAATCAATTACACATCTTATCACAGTAAGTTGTAGTGGCATGTATGCTCCTGGATTGGATATTGAATTGGTAGAAAAATTATCGTTGAATAGAAATGTACAGCGGACAAGTATAAATTTCATGGGCTGTTACGCAGCGTTTAATGGGTTGAAAATTGCCGATGCCATTTGTAAGTCCAACCCAGAGGCAAAAGTATTACTTGTTTGTGTGGAACTATGCACGATTCATTATCAGAAATCAAAAAATTGGGATCAGGTATTGTCTAATGCTCTTTTTAGCGACGGTGCAGCAGCGGTATTGATTGATAATGTAAAGCCAGTTTCTGGGAAAGCGCTTTTGTTGGACGCCTTTCATTGTGATCTTGCTCCAGAAGGGAAGAACGATATGGCTTGGCATATCGGGGATTTCGGTTTTGAAATGATTTTATCTTCTTACGTACCTAATCTTATAAAAAGTGGTATTACAAAATTAACGTCTGACTTGCTTAAAAATCTTGAACTTGCGTCAAATGAAATAGATTTTTATGCGATTCATCCTGGCGGCAAGAAAATATTAGAATCGATAGAAGTTGAGCTGAATATTGATAAATCAAAAAACCGATTTGCGCATCAAGTATTACGTGAGTATGGAAATATGTCTTCTCCCACAGTGCTTTTTGTGTTGAAAGAAATAATGAAAGAGCTTAAGTATCCTGATCATGAAAAAAACATACTAAGTTTTGCTTTCGGCCCTGGACTTACGATGGAAAGCATGTTGCTGAAAGTACATTGCGAAAATAATTCCCAAAACGAGCTTTCTGTGAAAGAAGATAGTGTTGCGGCGGTCTCTTAATACACTAAATCCTATTTGCTTGCTTTGCGGTTTCGCTACCTTATCCTTTAAACGCAAGCTTCGCAAAGATTACGCAAAGTACGCTAGAAAAAATAAGCCATGTTTCAAAAACGTTCCGACGAAAAAGAATTTTTAGATGATTTTCAATGCGAAGGTGATGACCTTAAACAAAACCTCCGCGAATTGAAATTTATTAATAAATGGCTTGGCGGCAACGACGTCACTTTTAGCGGATTAGAACAAGCCTTGAAAAATAATCCTCTCGGCAGCTCTACTATAAAGATTGCCGACTTAGGCTGCGGAGGTGGCGACATCTTAGCGCTTATCGCAAAATGGGGACGACGAAAAAAAGTAGCGTTATCGCTAACTGGAATAGATGCCAATGAGTTTATAATAAATTACGCCAAACAAAATACAGCTGCATATCCAGAAATTCAATACGAAAAGGCGAATGTTTTTTCAGAGGAATTTTCCAGAATGAAATTTGACATTGTCAACTGTACACTTTTTTGTCATCACCTGGACGATGAAAGTTTGGTGAAATTATTTGCCCAATTAAAAAATCAAATTAACATAGCCATAGTCATAAATGATTTGCATCGGTATTGGTTTGCGTACTATTCTATAAATTGGCTTACGAAAATTTTCTCTCGTTCGTACATGGTAAAAAATGATGCGAAACTTTCTGTGTTGAGAGGGTTTAGTAGAAAAGAATTGGAAACGGTTATTCGAAAATCAGGATTCTTGAATTTTTCTATTCGTTGGAAATGGGCATTTCGCTGGGAAGTGCTTATGTATAGAAGTGAGAAGTAAAAGGTGAAAATAATTGAGTGATTTTTTGCTTTTCACCTACTTTACAGGACTATTGATAACGACGATATAAAATTAATCTGCGCAATCCTTAAATCAATTCAATCTGCGGCTTTTTTTCCTTATACGTATAGCCGCATAATTATATTCCTCTTTTAGTTCTTCTACTAGTTGTGATTTTTGTTTTACGTAAAGTGTGCTGTCGTCTTTCCATTTCACTTCGTCTGGCCCCCAAGTAGTAAAATCTATTTTTGCATTGCTGATAATGCTGTCTGAAGTGGTTGTCATAAAGTCTATTCCATTAAAAGTAAAACTCGCCATCATGTCATAATTGCCAGCGACATATTGTTTTTTATCAAGAGAAAAAACAGGATAGCCGACAGTGCTGATTTTTTTTCCATTGACTGAATTTATAAGTAAGTACGCATAGCTTTCCATATAATAGGTAGCAACAATAAAATAACCATTTTGATCCAACGTGATAAATTGATACACCTCATAGCTGTCGTCATCGCTTTTCGTATTTGTCAGCGCTATAGTTTTTCCATTAGACAAAGAGATCGTTAGCGTGCCGTCTGTTCTTTTTACTTTATCAGAAACTTTAGCGATATAATAGTTTTCTACCGCTTCCATACAGCCGTCTTCTCTAGTTTTACAAATACTATCTCTAATCAAGCTGTCATTTTCCGAAAATGAAGTGCCAATAGATTTATACTGTTCCTTAGAAATAGAGTTGACTAATAATGTATACTCAAGTGTGTCGTATATTCCAGTAAATTTTGTTTTTTGTATGGAAGTAAACAAAGTATCCTTTGCTGGAGCATCGGATGTCATATTGTCAGTGCTGCTATCCGTACAAGAAAACAGTCCTGTCAATAGAAATAAAACAATTACGTTTTTTAAAATCCTCTTCATACTATTTTTTATTTTTTAAATCTTAAAATACTTAAATCTGGCAAATCCTAGAGTCAAGACTTGCTTTCTATTAATTTTTTCAATGCAAAATATTCATCTCTAAGTTTTGCAGCTGCCATAAAGTCGAGATCTTTGGCGGCACTTTCCATTTGTTTTTTAGTGCGCTCCATTAACTTTTCTAATTCTGGTTTACTCATATATGCTACCACAGGATCAGCAGCAATACTAGGTTCTTCTGTTTGTTCGTAATAATTAACCGCTTCTCTTTTCGAATCTGCTACTTTAGTTTGTCCTAATATCGCCTCTTTAGATTTAGTAATAGTAATAGGAGTGATGCCGTGTTTTTCGTTGTACTCCATTTGTATACTTCTTCTACGACTGGTCTCATCAATCGCTTTGCGCATTGATTCCGTCATTTTATCAGCGTACATAATTACTTTCCCGTTAGAGTTTCTAGCCGCACGACCAATGGTTTGAATAAGCGATCGTACGTTTCTTAAAAATCCTTCTTTGTCAGCATCCATAATGGCAACAAGCGATACTTCAGGTAAATCTAATCCTTCACGCAAAAGATTTACACCAACTAAAACATCAATTACTCCTAAACGCAATTCGCGCAGAATTTCTACTCGATCAAGTGTTTTTACTTCGGAGTGAATGTATTTTGATTTTATATTTAGACGGCTCAAATATTTGTCCAATTCTTCTGCCATGCGTTTGGTAAGTGTTGTTACCAATACTCTATCGCCGGCTTTTATGCGTTGCTCTATTTCATCCAATAAATCGTCGATTTGATTGGTGCTTGGTTTTACTTCTATGATTGGATCAAGTAATCCAGTTGGACGAATTACCTGTTCCACTATTTCTCCACCGGACTGCATTAGCTCGTAATCGGCGGGAGTAGCGGTAACATAAACCACTTGATTAATAATATTTTCAAATTCATTAAACGTAAGCGGACGATTGTCCATTGCAGAAGGGAGGCGGAAGCCAAAATCGACAAGGTTTACTTTGCGGGAGCGGTCTCCACCCCACATTGCTTTTATCTGAGGTATCGTTACGTGACTTTCGTCAATAACCATTAAGAAATCGTCTGGAAAATAATCAATAAGGCAATACGGTCTCGATCCTTTCTCTCTTTTGTCGAAATAACGAGAGTAGTTTTCAATGCCAGAGCAGTAGCCCAATTCACGCATCATTTCAATGTCGAATTCTGTGCGTTCTTTTATTCTTTTTGATTCTAAAAATCTTCCTTCGCTTTCAAAATAATTCATCTGTGCAACTAAGTCATCTTGAATTTCTTTGATCGCATTGTTCATCGAATCTTTCCCAGTTATAAAAAGATTGGCGGGATAAATCGTAATAGTTGTTTCTTGATTTAATTGCTTTCCGCTATTGGGATCTATGCGAAAGATGTTTTCTACATCGTCTCCAAACATGTATATGCGGAAAGCATAATCTGCATAAGCAGGATAAATATCAATGGTATCACCCGTTACGCGGAAAGTACCACGTTTGAATTCAGCGGTAGTTCTGTTGTATAAAATTTCTACGAAAGAATAAAGTAATTTATTTCTACTGATCCGATCGCCAATGTCTATGCGTACAACGCTCTTTCCAAATTCTTCTGGATTTCCAATACCGTATATACAGGAAACAGAAGCTACTACGATCACATCCCTTCTCTTAGTGATCAAAGAAGAAGTAGTTGCTAAACGAAGCTTTTCAATCTCTTCATTAATGGAAAGATCTTTTTCAATGTATAAATTAGAAGAAGGAATATAGGCTTCGGGTTGATAGTAATCGTAGTAGGAAATAAAATACTCAACAAGATTGTCTGGAAAAAATTGTTTGAACTCTCCGTACAGCTGCGCCGCCAGTGTCTTATTGTGGCTAAGGATCAGAGTAGGTTTATTTGTTTCCTTTATGACATTCGCCATTGTGAATGTCTTTCCTGTTCCAGTAGCACCCAGTAGTACTTGATGTTTGTCGTTTCGGTTTAATCCTTCCACCAGCTTTTGTATAGCCTTCGGCTGGTCGCCAGTGGGTTTGTAATTGGAATGTAATACGTAATCGGACACAGTAAAAGAATGTTAAAATTTAAGTTTTAAGGTATGAATTTTTCGATAAAAAACATAACTTCATTCCAAGATAGTTAGCTGTTCCAGATCTCCCAAGCTTTTTCGGCTTGTAGGTGAAGCATTTCAAGGCCGTTTTTGATGTGAGCACCGTTCTCCTTGCCCTTGTGCATGAACTTTGTGATAAGAGGGTTATATACAAGATCAAACAAGTAATTCTTATCCGAAAGGTATTGATAAGGAATATCAGGACAAGAATTAATGTTAGGATACATACCTAACGGAGTTGTATTAATGACAATGTTATATTCTTTTAATAAATCTTTCGTAATATCAGAATATGAAAGATTATCATTTTTTTTTTTTCTTGATACAATTTTATAGTCAATATATTCTTTTTTCAAAACAGCTTTTACTGCTTTAGCAGCGCCGCCATCCCCCAAAACCAAAGCTTTATAATTATTATATGCTATCTCATTTATGAAATTATCATTAGGTCCTTTAAATTTATTAAACGCTTCTAAGAATCCATAATAATCCGAATTATAACCTATCAATTCGCTATCTTGAATTTTAATGACATTCACTGCCCCAATTTCTGCGGCAGATAAATCTATTTTAGACAGATAATCCATTATTTTTTCCTTATGTGGGATTGTTACATTCAATCCATGCAAATCAGGATTTTTTTTAATAACATCTAAAATTTCTCCTGCTTCTTTAATTTCAAAAAGTTCGTATTTGGAATTTTTAATATTTTCTTTTTCAAATTTCTCTGTAAAATATTTTTTAGAGAAAGAGTGAGTTAGAGGGAAGCCAATCAGACCGTAGAGATTCATAATATTACGAATTTAATTTTCCGTATTTTTGACGAAGGAATTCAATGATTGCTGGCATAATTGAAATCAGTATGATCAAAAATATAACAACTTTAAAATTCCTTTTTACTAGTGGTATATTTCCGAAAAAGTAGCCGATCATTGTTACTCCCGCGATCCACATTATTGCGCCAATAATATTGTAAGAGATAAATTTACGGTAATTCATCTTACCTACACCTGCGATAAAGGGTGCAAATGTCCGGGCAAATGGAATAAATCTTGCAATAATAATCGCTTTGCCTCCATGTTTCTCATAAAATAGTTGTGCCTTTAATAAATGATCCCGTTTGATCATTTTTAAAAAGATTGTTTTAAAAAAACCTTGATTAGGGGAGGGTACAAAAAAGTCTTCTGACAATACTCGTTCGCCAATGCTTCTTCCGATGGTATAATTTAAAGTATCGCCTAAAAATGCCGCTGCAAAAAGAGACAGTATTAAATAATATATGTTTAAAGAATTAAGTGCGCAAAATCCACCAGCTACGAATAAGAGTGAGTCGCCTGGCAAGAAAGGCATAATGACCAAACCTGTTTCCACAAATATAATCGCGAATAAAATTATATAGGTCGCCATTCCATAGGTTGAAATAAGCCTACCCATTGAATCTTCCAGGTTTAAAAATATATCTTTGAGTGTTTCCATCATATACAAAGAGAAAACCTTTTGAGGATTTTAAATACCCTCAAAAGGTTTATGTATTTTTGAAATTTGTTAAATTATAATTTGTCAAGAAAATGATCGAAGGTATCGCTGCGTAGCCCTAATCTTAGTGTTTCTAATGGCACTACCTCATTTGGGGCAATGTTTCCTAAGTTTACGTTAGAATCCAAAAGTTTGATAAAATAAACTTGTTGCTCTTTTTGCGGGGCTTCCCATATTATTTTTTCAGAAGGTATTTTTCTTAATATTTCTTCTACCAATCCAGACCTGACTTCTCCTGAAGATCTAAATAATCCTACAGTACCACCTTCTCTAGCTTCCCCAATCACTTTCCATGCACCTGCGTCAAGCTCTGCTTGCATCTGTTCAATCCATTTGTAAGGGGCAATGATTTTTTCAGCGTCTTTAGAGCCTACCTCAGAAAGCACTGTTACGTGCTTAGCAAGCGTATGTATATATTCGCATTTTTTGCCGTGATCCAGAACAATAGAACCATCAGACACTTCCGCATGCTGAATATTGTATTTCTCAAGTAATTTTAAATAATCGTCAAATTGATTACGAATAATAAAGGCTTCAAATAAAGTTCCTCCAAAATAAACAGGAATACCTGCGGAGCGATAAACGTCCAACTTGCCATGTAAATTCGGAGTAACGTAAGAGGTAGCCCATCCCAACTTAACGATATCAATATAGTCGCCAGACACTTCTATAAGATCTTCAACGTCTCTTACGCTTAAGCCTTTGTCCATAACCATTGTCAGGCCAGAGTTTCTAGGCTTAGTTGTCCGCATTGGGACTTTAGTTAACGAATAATTATTATACATTTTATTTTCTATACTGATCTATAATTTTCAAAAGTGCTTTTTGGGTCTCCAATTTAGGAAAAAAATCAAAAAGAACAGCATGTTTGTCAAAATCAAGAACCAATCCATTTTCAAGATAGGTAAAGGCTTCTTTGTATCGACCTGCATTTAAAAGGTACACGGTTGCTCTGTAGTATAATTCTGCATTTTCAGGCATTTCGTCTAGTGCACTCAATATAAGTGTAATAGCTCGATCTATTTCACCGTTTTCATAATGTACGAAAGACCAGTTTTGCCATACTTCTGTGTTAAAAGGGTCTAATACACAAGCTTCTTCATAAGCTTCCAGACAAGAAACTAAATTGCCTATTTTGTATTCTGCATTGGCAGTTGAGAGCCAATAGATTGCATTTTCCTTGTCTAGTTTTAATGCTTTTTTGAAGAAATGTATAGATTCATACGATTTGTCTTGAGCTTCTAAGCATTTTCCAATGCCAAACCAAGCTTCATGGTATAAATTGTCGAGCTTGGTAGATTTTTTAAATAATTCAATGGCTTTGGTAAATTTACCCATTCGCTCATAACAAACCCCCAAGTTGCAAAATACATCCGCACTCGGCTCTTCTAGTTCTTGAGTTCTGTGAAAACTTTCTATTGCTTTTTCATAATTGCCGTTATTGAGGTAGCAATTACCCATATTGAAAAACGCAGAAGAAAAATTTTCGTTAATGGTTACCGCGTATTCATACGCTTTTATGGAATCTTCATATTTGCCTAGTTTGAAATATACAATTCCCATATTGTACCAAGCAAAATCAGAATAAGGATCGTTGTCAATGAATTTCTGATAGAAATCTATGCTTTGCTCTAACTGCCCTGTTACGTCAAGGCAATAAGCGAGTTCATATAAAGCATCTTCATTATTTAGGTTTAAATCTATAGCTTTTTTATAGGCTTCTATAGCTTCGTCCAACTTATCCCAATCCTGATAAGTCATGCCCATAGCAAAATATATTTCGTCTTTTTCTTCTACCATTTCCAATACTCGATCTAAGTATTCTATGGCCTCTTCAAATTTTTCTTCCTGACAAAGTATATTGCTTTTTAATAAAATAACATCAGGTTCATTGGGTTGAAATAACTCAGCTTTTTCCAGCAAATCCCAAGCTTCCGAAAATTCTTCTTTACGAATTAATAAATGAGCTTTTTGAATGAGAAGTTCGGTGGAGTAGGGGTATTGAGCCATTGCCATGTCGCATACACTAGAAGCTTTCTTAAATTTTCCAGCCTCAATATAATGGTCAACGATTTCTTCAAAGACATTAAGGTCAAAAAATAGGTTTTCACCATTTTTGAGCATCTCTTCAAACCTCCTTACCGCCTCTTTTCCTTCCTGATTATGCTTATATCTTTTTCCCATATATATTTAACGAAAAGAATCAGGAATCTGTTATCTCTCCTACTAAGATTGTGAAATATTTCACTATTTCCTACCTATGTCGATTATTTTTTATTCACATACCTGCCTGTCAATTCCCTACAGGTATTGTCTATAGTTGCTTCTAAGGGTAAAAAGTTATAGTCTAATAATTGTGAAATTTTTCTATTTTGGTACTCAAATGAAAAGGCAGATAATTTGACGGTCTCTTTAGTTATTATTGGCTCTGATTCACTTAATAAAGCCCGAATACTCTCCATTCGCCAAGCTAATTCGCCAAATATTTTTCCTACGGCTATAGTTGGTGGTTCTATTTTGAAAGAACCTGCGATCGTAATAAAAAGTTCTTTGTAGGTAATGCTTCCTGCGTTTAGAATAAATCGTTCACCAGAACTATTTTTATTCAATAGTTCAACAATGATAGCGACTACATCTCGTATATCTACGTAGTTTATATGACCGTTTGTATAAAACTTATTTTTTTTATAAATATATTGAAAAATTTTAGTGCTTCCATTTTCCCAATTTCCAGGCCCAAGTATTACCGAAGGATTCACAATAAATGCAGGAAGCCCTTCTTCTATGGCTCTCCATACTTCTAGTTCCGCAAGGTATTTTGATTTTGCATAATGCGTATTCATTTCTGAATCTTCCCACATAGCCCCTTCATTTATAATCCATTCATTTTTCTTTCTGCCAAGTGCTGCAATAGAACTTATGAAACAAAATTTCTTAATGTTATTTTTCAGGGCAGCATTTACTACGTTGGCCGTTCCTTCTACATTTACTTTATACATCTTTTCTCTTTGTCGAGGAGAAAAAGAGATGATAGCGGCAGCATGTATTACAGTGTCGCACTGCTCCATGGCTTTATTTAAGATTTCGGTATCAGAAATATCTCCGTCAAGCCACTGAATAGAAGATGCGACGTCGTTGATAAGGGAGAGATCGCTAGACGTTCTTTTTAGTGCTAGAATTTTCTCTCCGTTAGAGAGCAGTTTTCGTGCAATAAAACTTCCTACAAGTCCGTTGCAGCCAGTTATAAAAATCATGAGCGCAGCGTATTATTTAGGAGATTAGGAAGTGCTTTTTTGTAATGTTTTGTTTCACGAGCTTTTTTCAAAGCATCAATATGCCTTATGCCGTGACAATCGGAACCAAGCATTTTTACTAAACCAAGATCTATTAATTCTTCCGCCATTTTTAGCGCATTTTTACTATAGTAACCTACTAACGAATTAATATTTACTTGAAGGATGACACCTCTATCATGAATTTCTTGTAAAATTTTTGTATTGCCGTGCCAAAAAGTATAACGTTCTGGATGTGCTAATACAGGATTGTAGCCTTGGGATTTAAGCATGAAAATAGCTTCGTCTATAAAAGCGGATGGATTTATATAGGACAGTTCGAACAATAAATAATTATTTCCAAAGGTTAATAGCTTCTCGTTGTTTTTAAGTCTTTCGATAAACCATTCGTCCAAATAATATTCTGCTGCAGCTTCTAGTTCAATTTCAATACCTTTTTCTTTTGAAATTCTTTTTAGCTCTTCAAGTTTTGGGAAAATTATTTCAGGAGTATTTTTGAAAAAATCTCCCATAATGTGTGGAGTGGTAATTATTTTTTTATATCCTAAACTTTGAAGTTCTCTTAATAATAAAAGAGACTCTTCCAGCGAATCTGCACCATCGTCTATACCAAATAAGACATGGGAGTGCATATCCACTTTAATATCCTGTAATTGAGAATCGACTTCTTTTGTAGTTGAGAATATATTTCTTAAAAAACTCATTTACCTTTAAACAATCTTTTAAGGAAACCGGTTCCTGGTTTATTCTCACCTTCGTAATATCCATACCCATATCCGTAGCCATATCCTCCATATCCATAAGTATTCATGGCATTCATGGCATTAATTACTACAGAGAGTCTTGTGAAACCTCCGTTGCGGTATATTTTGTTTATATTTCTTTTTACTCCCTTTTTGGAATAATTGGCTCTTACTACGTAAAGCTGAACATCTGCTTTTTTCATAAGTAAAATCCCGTCTGTTACCAAACCAACGGGTGGGGTATCAATTACAACTGTGTCATACAATTCAAGTAATTCTGCAATGACTTTGTCAAATTCTGGTCGTAATATCAACTCGGATGGATTAGGAGGTATTGGACCTGCTGAAATAAAATCCAAACTATCAATACTTGTTTTGTGAATACACTCAGTGATATTGTGTTTTCCAATTAATATGGTACTTATTCCTTTTATATTTTCCTTTCCAAAAGCCAAATGAACCTTCGGTTTACGCATATCAAAATCTAAGATGACTACTTTTTGACCAGAAAGAGCAATGATGCCTGCAATGTTGGTAGAAATGAATGTTTTCCCTTCCCCACCTACAGTAGAAGTTACAGTGATGACTCTTTTGCCTTTGCTTGGACTTACAAATTCTAAATTGGTTCTAATAGATCTAAAAGCCTCACTGATCGCTGACTTTGGACTAATATCAACTAGTAATTTGGAAAATTCCATTTTAGCCTTCTTATATTCTGGTATACCTCCTAAAACGGAAGCGGTCAATGCTTTCTCTAATTCTTTTTGGGTAGAAATAGTATCGTGCAGGAAGTAACGGAAGAAAATAAGCATTATGGAAAGAAAGAGTCCAAGCGCTGCAGAGCCAATGTACAATATCCTCTTATTTGGATAAATAGGAATTTTATTTTCAAGACCTGGAGAAAGAATAAGAAAGTTAGGAATGGTTCCTGCTTTTGCTATGCCAAATTCAGCCTGTTTTTCAATCAATAAAATATAAATTTTTTCATATAGCCCATAGAACCTTTTTAATCGGACAAATTCCGTTTCTTTAGAAGGTAATCCAACTATGTTGTCTTCTAATTCTAAAAATTTACCGTTAAGAGAGGCAATTTGTTCGTAAAGTATTTTTTTGTTTTCGGCAATCAATTCAAGTATGCCTTTGTTTATTTTTTCAATGTTTTTATTCTTTTGTTTAA
>JAYTHK010000302.1:0-10358 GCA_043732665.1 Cytophagales bacterium
CTTCATTTGTACTGCGCAAATTGTAAATGTGAGTACCAGCACACAATTTCAAAATGCAATCAACGCTGCAATGCCCGGGCAAATAATTGTACTTGCCGATGGTATTTATATTCGGTCAGGAGGTTTTTACGTAGCGGCAACCATTAATGGAACGGCTTCTCAGCCAATTACGATACAAGGAAATGCCAATACCATTATTTCTTCCAATAATTTGAATACAGGTTATGGCTTTGCATTGAGAGGGAATAATTACTGGATCTTGGATGGATTTGTAATATACAATTCAAAAAAAGGAATTGTCATAGACAGTAGCCATCATAATCAAATTAAAAATATCATTGTAAATAAAATAGGCGACGAAGGCATTCATCTTCGCTCGTATAGTTCTTACAACACTGTTAAAAATTGTTTCATAGATTCTACAGGCATTGTTTCTACAGGTACAGGAGAGGGGATTTATATCGGTTCGGCTACGAGCAATTGGCCAACATACACTGCTGGAAATCCAGATACGGCTAATTATAATAACGTTACGGGCAATTCTTTTGGCAACTATGTTATTTCCGAAAATATAGATATTAAGGAAGGAACAAAGGGCGGCACAATTTCTTACAATACTTTTAATGGTGCGGGACTCAACGGTGCGAATTATGCCGATTCGTGGATTGATGTGAAAGGAGATCAATATACGATAGAGTGCAACACGGGTGCAAATACTATTGCTGATGGGTTTCAAACACACATCAATTATACTGGATATGGCGATTACAACAGGTTTTCAAATAACACTTTAACAGTAGGTTCGTCAGGGTATGGCATTAATATAACAACTTCTTCTGGCACCTATGGTCCAGCTATACATAATGTAGTTTGTACAAACAATAGTGTGAGTGGAGGAGCGATAGGCCTGACAAATATTAGTACACAAGCCTGCACGGGAACTTGCTCTGTCACCGCGATACAATCGACTACTCTAGAAAAATCTTATTCATTATCGCCCAATCCTGCAGGTGACTATCTTGAACTAACGACACCATTCAATGTTGATACAAGGGATTATATTATTGTAGATGGATTAGGGAAGACCAAAAAAACAGGAACGATTTATTCTGTAAATTCTATTATTGATGTTAAAGAATTACCTAGTGGGTTATATTTTTTGACGATTTCAGGAACAGAAAAAAGTACGAAATTTGTTAAACAATAATTGCCTGTAAATTTATAGTAAGTCGAATAACAACAGCACAAATTTCTTATCTTTACAAGGTTCCTTTTTAAAAAGGTTTAAATAGAAGAAGAATGGAAAAAGTAGAAAAGAATACGATTGAATTGCAAAAATTTATTGAGCAACTTAAAAATAAAACGATACTGCCAAGTGGTGATACACAATTTTACGGTAGAGTGATTTTTAATTGGGCAGGAGATCCTAAAGAAGATCTTGTGCGGATAAATATTCTAACGGGACACCATGAAGGAAAAGTATTGGTAATCGATGAGAATAAAACCTTTGAAAAATTGTTTGTGCGGTTTATTCCGAATAGTCAAGATTATGAATACAAAGGAAAAGGAGTTTTTCAAATTTCAGACAGTTCTGGTAAATCAAAAATTGGAAATTATGAGGTAACTATACAAGAAAAGTAAGTGATTTTGCTCTGAGGTTTGGTTGTTATAAACAAGTGGGAAGTAAAAGGTAAGAAGAATAAATGTATTCTTCTTACCTTTTACTTCCCACTTGTACTTTTAACCAAGGACAGAACGAACTACTGTTAGGCAGATTTTTTTTTATCAGCTTCTTCTTCCGCTATCAAGTCTGTATCTGGCGTAGCGATATCTACGATAGTCACAGAGCCTCTGTTTTCACGAATTACACGAGAATGCAAGGTTATATTTTTATCGAACAGAAATTTCAACCACAGCTTAGTCCACGAGGTGTGTGAATGAAGCGAATCATAAAATTCAGGAGCAGTATTTTTAAGTTTTTTCAGATTGTTCCATGGGATAGAAGGGAAGTCATGGTGCTCATTGTGATGACCAATATCCATGTTAATGATATTGAAATTGCCATAATAACTATACGTTTCCTGATTACTCCCAGGAACAGTCAAGAAGTGTTCTTGTACCCATCTTCCACCTAAAGGATGCAGTCCTACAGAGAAAACAAATCCGATGAATAAGTAGATGACAGAACCCCAACCCCAGAAATATAAAATAAGAGAATCTGCTACAGCCAATACAAGGAAATTAAGAATTACCCAGCCGTCGATCGGCTTAATCTCTTTAAGACGAAATGTTCTTGTGATTTGTACCACTGGGTATAGTAACAACCAAAGAGCTTTCATAATTGTAGATCGGCCAGTAATTTTTACTTCCCATTCATAAGGAAGGTCTCCATCCAACTCTTGAATTCCCTGAAAAGAATGATGTTTCAAGTGGTAACGTTGAAACGAAACAGAGGTAGGAATCACAGAAGGAATATTGGCGATGATACCCGCTAAAGTATTAAAGGCTTTTCTTTTGAAAAGTAGGTTATGAGATACTTCGTGAATGGTCACAAACAAGGCATGGTCTGCAAAAGCACCTATACCATAAGCAACTAAAAGGACAACCCACCAAGGCTGGTCTTTTACCAAAAAAGCCAATCCTAACTGTAGACCCACCAATCCTAGTATGACGAGGAATGTATAGGGGTTTTTCCCAATAAGATTTCTAACTTCTGGATGTTTTTTTAGAATCTGTTTAGTCCTTATTCTGTGAGGTTCTTGTTCCGAAGAATGAACAAATGCGGTTTGAGCCATAGTATGTAATTTATATTAAATAATTATTTTAATTCTGATCTGTGTCTTTTTTATTTTTTCTTAAACATTGTTCCAAAGACATGATCCCATAGTTTTGAGCTTACTCCATAACCATTGTTACCATCCATATAGTGGTGTACCATATGGTGTTTTTTTATGTCTAGCCAGAACTTGTTTTTGAAATTAAAATGATGAATAGCATAATGGGTCATGTCGTAAAATATATAACCTGCTACGTACCCTGCAAAAAAAGGCGCTACGTAAACCGCACCAAATAAGAAGTAATAGCTATAGTAAAAAATAACCGCCAGCCCAATACTTATGCTAGGAGCCATTACTAAACGCTTCGAATCATTGGGATAATCATGATGTACACCATGAGAAATAAAATGCAGGCGTTTTCCAAACTCGGAAGTAGGGGTGTAGTGAAATACAAAACGGTGTAGCAGATATTCTGTCAGTGTCCATGCGAGTATACCAAGCGCAAAGAATCCAATGAGGATAAAGAAATTTAATTCAAAAACAAAAACTGCTTTGTATAAAAAGTACACCGCCACAGGTAAGAAAATAACTATGGGAGTTAGATAGTGAACTTTAGTAAATGACTCCAAAAAATCATTTTTAAACATCCTTGCGGATTCATCCTTATCGGAAACAAATTGCTTAGCCATACAACAAATTTTTTTTAGTATGCAAATCTCACAGTTTGAAGTGAGAAATTTCACACAAAGGTATTCAAAAATAGAGATTGTGCCACTTAAAAACAGATAAATTCGACAAAACAGATAGCGAACGAAATCAAGTTCCTTGGTAATGTCTTCAAAAAAGTATGCCTTGTTTGGTGTGGAAATATCTAATTTTAGGTCAGTTCATCTAAATTAATAATCTGATAGCTAATTAGTTTAAATGCTGTAGCAGCACAAAAATAGATTTTTTTGTTAATAAGTTAGATAATTGAAAAGAAACCAATATCTTTGCAGTCCGATTATAAGAAAATAAGTTTAAAGTAATTATATATGAGCCAGTTGCTTAAGATTGTTGAAGCAGACTTCAACGCAAAAAGAAAAGATATACCTGATTTCAGTTCAGGAGACACAGTTAATGTGCACGTGAAGATTAAAGAAGGTAACAAAGAAAGAATTCAGAACTTTCAAGGGGTCGTTATCCAGAGAAAAAATCCAAACACGAATGGCGAGTCCTTTACTGTTAGAAAAATTTCTGGTGGCATAGCGGTAGAAAGAATTTTCCCACTTCTTTCACCAAGCGTAGATAAAATCGAATTGGTAAGAAAAGGTGCTGTAAGAAGAGCTAGAATATTCTATATTAGAGACAAACAAGGTAAATCTGCAAGAATTAAAGAAAATAAAAGAGTAGAAGTTATTGCTCCAAAAGTAGTAAAGGCGGTGTAGTTTCTAATACACAGACAAATTAAAATAAAAAAGAGAGTCTTGCATTTTTGTGGGATTCTCTTTTTTATTTTATGCAATTGCGGATTATACCTAATGAAAACTTACCTTTAGTTCTTAAACAGTATATAGACGATACTCTTATAGAAGTAAAAGGCAATGAATCTTGGAGGCTTGAAAGACTTGTTATTTTTAACTATCGTATTTTTCATAGCAAAAAATACGTATGGACAGACGTCTATTTCGGGGATTATTAATAACTATACGGCAGTAACATCAATAGGTTGTAATTATGTTACAGCTTCATCCGTTGCCAGTTTTTCGGCAGGAGATAAAGTGTTGATCATTCAAATGCAAGGAGCTACTATAAATTTGAGTAATGCTACTATTTTCGGAGATCTTTCTCCTGCCACCACTGGGATTGGCAATTCTGGCAACTACGAGTTCAATGAGATTCTAAACATTTCAGGTAATACTGTTAATTTAAAATACAGAATACTAAGTGCATATACAGCAACAGGATCAGTTCAGTTAATAAGTATTCCTCAATATACAGATGTAAATATAGTGGGAACTCTTACTGCGAAAGCATGGGACGGAACTACTGGAGGTGCGTTAGTTTTTCAGGCGTCGGGAACAGTTACCTTGAACGCTGATATTGATGTAAGCTATTTGGGTTTTAGAGGAGGGATAGTCTCTATTGATGATAAAACTTATGGTTGTACAAATACTACGAGTGCCTTTTCTATCAGTAATAATTATTTTTATGCCCAACCTAGTGCGCAAGGGGGGCAAAAAGGAGAAGGGATAGCAATAGTTGTAAACGGAGCTGGGAGGGGGAAACAAGCTAACGGCGGTGGGGGTGGAAATGGCCATAACTCGGGAGGTGCAGGAGGAGGAAATTATGGTTTAGGGGGGAATGGCGGAAACAAAGATTCTAGAAACGCTGGGTTAGGTTGTTCGGGAGGTTGTGGCAATGGCTTATACCCAAATGGCCCCGGAGTAGGGGGTTTTTCCTTAAGTTCACAATATAATTCCAATAAAATTTTTATGGGTGGTGGTGGTGGTGGTGGACAAGAAGATGACCATCTTTCCTTTACCGCAGGAAGTGCTGGAGGAATAGTAATTATCACTGCCAATACTGTTAACAATGGAGGGACTTATTCAATAGTATCAAAAGGAGGTTCTGTTGCTTATAATCAGTCTGATGCTGGAGATGGAAATAGTGGAGGTGGGGCAGGAGGAACAATCCTCTTGTCTGCAACCAATTTTAGTAATGTATTAACTATTGATGCAACAGGAGGTAAGGGAGGAGATACTAATGGAGGAGGCTTTCTGTGTCGTTATTTTGGGCCTGGCGGCGGTGGCGGCGGTGGCGTTGTGTGGTTGAATGATGCGTCAAATACAAATATTAAGGCTACAGTAAGTGGAGGGGCGCCCGGCTTTTCTCATTCTTATGGTACTTCTTATGGGGCTACTGCTGGTGGTGACGGAGCCGTTCTTACAAGTTTGTCTATTCCTCAAAGTACTACGATTTTTAGTCTTCCTTGCTCTGGATTACCAGTTACACTTTTGACTTTTATAGGTGAAGAAAATGCTGGCAATATAGTGTTAAAATGGGCTACAGCAACTGAAATTAACAACGACCGCTTCGTTATAGAGAAAAGCAATGACGGAATTGTATATGAATATCTGACATCTATTGCTGGGCATGGGAGTAGTAATGTTGTACGCAATTATTCTTATAAAGATCAATCTACTTTAATAGGATTAAATTATTACCGCTTAAAACAATACGACTATAATAGCTTGGAGCATATATCAGGTTATGTGGCAATTCGACTTGAGGAGAAAGAAATCATTATTGAAAAGATTTATCCCAATCCGTTTAGTAATGAATTAATAATACAAACGTCTAAATTGCTTGATAAATCGAAGACGAGTATACGGATAATTAATTTATTAGGTGCCGAAATGACTTCTGTAACGTATCATTTTGAGGGGCAAATCATAAAAATGAATGCAAATGCACTGGAGAGTGGAATATACTATTTGCAACTAATTTGCGAAGACAAAATAGAGATTAGAAAAATCAGTAAGGAGTAAACACTATTTTTTGCAGCCAACTATTTTGTAATCGGCACTAATGTAATACTCCTTTTCATGCCATGCTCTTCGTAGTCTAGCACTAGTTTGTCAGGAGTAAGTTCTTTTATGTCTTGAACGATGGAGCGCTCGCCTTGTGGATAGGTCAATGTGATTTTAGTGCCGTCTTTGTCTAAACTCCATTTTCCATTTTCAGTATTTCCAGTTTCGGTATATGAAAAAGAACTGTCTGCTTTAAAACTAAAAGATACTCCCCCTACAGCATCGGCAGTGAGTTTTGTTTCTCCCAACATAAGCTCTGTTGCTTTCCACTCTTTTGTAATCATCTCCGATTTATTAATTCCACAAGCACATAAAAAAGCAACTAATAAGCCTGAAAGCAAGCAAGTTTTTTGTATTCTCATCTTTTACGAATCTTAAATATGTTCTAAACTATTAATTATCCTTAATAAAAACAATTTTTCCAAACCTAAATAGGGAACTTCTGAATAAAATATGGTGAAAATGTTTGTTTACCAGCTGTTTTTTCATAATTTAAAATTTGATTTGGTAAGCAATAACTTTTGTTTGAGAAAGCCAACGACACACTTTTTGTACCTAATCCTTATTATTAATAAAATAAAAAATGAGCAACTCGGAAAAAGAAAGAGTAAAAATCACGGCAGACAATACGGGTTGGAAGAGGTGGGGACCTTACCTTACAGAACGCCAATGGGGAACGGTACGTGAGGATTATAGTAAAGACGGTTCGGCTTGGGATTTTTTACCACACGACCACGCAAGAAGTAAAGCATACCGCTGGGGAGAAGAAGGGATAGGTGGAATATGCGACAACAAACAACTCCTATGTTTCGGTTTGTCTATGTGGAATGGCAAAGATTCTATCCTTAAAGAACGTATGTTTGGCCTTACAGGAGCAGAGTCTAACCACGGCGAAGACTGTAAAGACAATTATTATTATTTAGAGAGTACGCCAACACATTCTTATATGAAAATGTTGTACAAATACCCTCAGCGAGAATTTCCTTATGGGCAATTGCTTAGCGAAAGCCGCAAACGTACAAGACAAGAACCAGAGTACGAATTAATAGATACGGGAGTTTTTGATGAAAATAAATATTTTGACGTATTTATAGAATACGCAAAAAACAGCGAAGACGATGTACTGATAAAAATCACGGCAGCCAACCGAGGACCTGAAACGGCCTTTATAAATCTCTTGCCAACGATCTGGTTTCGCAATACTTGGGCTTGGGGCTATAACAACTATAAACCCACACTGGTTGCCAGCGGAAACCGAACCATAAATATAGAGCACGAAAGTCTGGGACATTATTTTTTGTATACAGAAGAAAATAGCGGTCTTGTTTTTTGTGATAATGAAACAAATGAAAAGCGTTTATACAATATTGAAAATTCATCCCCTTATTGTAAAGATGGAATCAATGAGTTTATTGTGCACGAAAATTATACCGCTATAAACCCAAATCAGACGGGTACGAAAGCTTCTGTAAGTTACAAGTGCCATATACTTGCAGGAGAAAGTGTAACCATAAAACTTCGATTGACCAACGTTGCCAATGAACAACCTTTTAATGATTTCGATACTGCTTTTAACGCAAGAGTAAATGATTCGGAAGAATTTTATAAAGAACTGCAAGACGGTGTTACGGATACTGATTTGCAGTTGGTGCAACGTCAGGCTTATGCTGGAATGCTTTGGTCTAAACAATTTTATTATTATAATGTTAAACAATGGTTGGACGGAGATCCAAGTCAAATAGCACCACCCGTTGAACGTAAAAAAGGAAGAAATGCTCAGTGGAGACACATGAGTAATGAAAATATAATCTCTATGCCCGACAAATGGGAATATCCTTGGTATGCAGCTTGGGACTTGGCATTCCATACACTTCCATTGGCAAGATTAGATGTTAGTTTTGCAAAAAGACAACTGGAGATTCTTCTCCGCGAGTATTATATGCATCCTAATGGACAGATTCCAGCGTACGAATGGAATTTTAGCGATGTGAATCCTCCCGTGCACGCTTGGGCTACCTTGAAAGTGTACGAAATAGATAAGAAGGCAAACAACGGCATAGGCGATACAGACTTTCTTGAAAAAATATTTCATAAGTTATTGCTCAATTTTACTTGGTGGGTAAACCAAAAAGACTCTGGAGGAAATAATATTTTTGAGGGAGGTTTTCTTGGGTTAGACAATATCGGTGTTTTTGACCGTAGTCGTGAACTGCCCACGGGTGGTAGCATTGAACAAGCGGACGGCACAAGTTGGATGGCAATGTTTTCATTAAACATGCTGAAAATGGCGTTGGAAATTTCCGAACATAGACCCGTGTATCAGGATATGGCTTCTAAATTTTTCGAGCACTTCTTACACATTGCAGGAGCACTTGCCAATATAGGTGGAACTGGTATAGATCTCTGGGACGACCAAGATTCATTTTATTACGATCAGTTACACACACCAGACGGAAAAGGAATTCCATTAAAAGTAAGATCAATGGTAGGGCTTATTCCGCTTTACGCGGTGGAAGTTTTAGACCCTCACTATTTAGAAAGACTTCCGTTGTTTAAGAGAAGGGTGGAATGGGTACTTGCCAATCGTCCTGACTTGGCTTCGCTCATCTCTCGCTGGAATGAACAAGGGAAAGGTGAAACGAGATTACTCTCTCTTCTTCGTGGACACCGTATGAAAAGAATTTTTAAAAGAATGCTCGACGAACAAGAATTCCTTTCGGACTATGGAATTCGCGCTTTGTCGAAATACCATAAAGACCATCCTTATGATTTCTGGGTGGGCAGCGATTTATACAGAGTAAATTATAATCCTGGCGAATCCGACTCTGGTTTATTTGGAGGTAATTCCAACTGGAGAGGCCCCATCTGGTTCCCTGTAAACTTCCTGATCATTGACTCTATGCTAAAGTTTCACGATTATTATGGCGATAGCTTCCAGATAGAATATCCTACAGGTTCTGGTAAAACTGTTACGATAAAACAAGCAGCCTGTGAAGTAGCGAAACGAATGATGAGTATCTTCAAACGCAACGAACAAGGCGTGCGTCCTGTGCACGGTCATTATGAAAAATTACAAAAGGACGAACACTTCAAAGACCTCGTGCTCTTCTACGAATATTTCCACGGCGATAATGGTTCTGGTATCGGCGCTACGCACCAGACGGGTTGGACGGGATTGATTGCGGAGTTGATACATAATTTTAAATAGAGGATATTGAGTTACTGAAAAGGCATGCATTATAAGTGTATGCCTTTTCAGTAACTGATTTTTTTGTCGGGGACGCCAACAAAGGCTAAAAAATTTCACATAAAAAAATACTACCGAATAGAGACAAGGTTTATTCTTTTAAAGAACAAAATCGAAAAAATGGGCTTGCTATTGTTATCGTTGGAATTATTTTTCTTGTATTTTAGTTAACGTTAAAAATTGCTATAAAATCTTTTTAGGGTTCCCACAGAAATTATGAAGGATACTTCACTCCATGCTCTGCGAAACACAGACTGCTTGCTCATAAATTAAGCTATATTGCTGCTAACTTTAGGTAGAATTGTCTGACGACAGTTCTCTTCCGAATAGATGTCGTCTGACAATTCTATTATTGACGCATACATTAATACAAACTATAATTATTAATAGAATTAGTAATAGAATTGCAGTATTGTAAAAACAGAAAAATGAACTATGCTTAATTCTTCGTACTATTATTTCATAAATTTTTAATTCAACTAAATCAATCTTAATTATTATGAAAAATCTAAGTTTAACACTTGCTGTTGTTTTAGCAGGTTTATTTTTATCAACTAAGTTAGTGGCACAAGAAAAGAAAGAGGCATTGGTTACTTTTTTAGGATTAGGTATTATATTCTCTAATTGAATTTAGAGTTAAAGGTAGTGCTAACATAAACCCACTTATAATGCTGTTGAAAATAGAATTTAAGGAATTTCTTCTGTTAAATCTGAAGTGGTATTCATCTAAATATTTTTGTAAATATTCTCCCGAGCAATGAT
>JAYTHK010000303.1:0-10299 GCA_043732665.1 Cytophagales bacterium
AGGTTTTCCTTTCGAAAAATCAACATGAAACCAGGCGTAACTATCTTTCCCAATTGTATGAGGAGCACGTATAGAAATTACCAAAAAGCGATCTGGGAGTTTATCGGCAAAGGAAAATAAATCTTGTTCATTACTACCAAATCCATGTAACAAAATAATGATCGGAGGGTTTTCTGATTTTAGTTTAGGTACTCTTACGATAGAATGTAATATTGGCTCGGCGGCAATCACAGTGTTTGTATTTATTATAGTAAGAATTAAAATTATACTTATTAGAAACTTCATATTATACCTTATCAATTTTTAGCGAAGTCATGGAGAACGATCCACCTAAAACTTCATCGTTAAAATACGTTACATTTTCATTTTTACCCCTTAACGCAACAGCATAGATCATAGGCAAATAATGCTCTGGTGTTGGTGCGGAAAGTTGAAATGCTTTACTGTACTTTCTATAATTAATAAGTGAGGTATAATCATTCGCTGTGATTAATTTTTTAAAATTATCATTGGCTTCTACCGCCCAATCCAAGGCTTTAGAACTTAATCCTCCATAACCAAAATCGGCATACTGAAAATTATGTACCATATTCCCACTTCCAACAATAAGTACTCCTTTTTTTCTTAACCCTGCTAACTGTTTGGCTAAATCATAATGACATTGCGCATCTTTACTATAATCCAAACTAAATTCAATTACAGGCACATCAGCGGCGGGATACAATTGTTTTAATACACTCCAGCTCCCATGATCTAAGCCCCATGCTTCATCTAATCCAACATTTGTTGAAGTAATAATTTTCTTTGTTTCGTCGGCCAGCCATTTACTTCCCGGAGCCAGATATTGTGTATCAAATAGCGCTTTTGGAAAACCGCCAAAATCATGAATCGTTTTAGGTTTTTCCATAGCAGTTACAAACGTGCCTTTAGTTTCCCAATGAGCCGATATACAGAGTATCGCTTTCGGTTTAGGGATTGTTTTGGCAAGAGCTCGCCATGTTTTTGTAAACTCATTGTCTTCAATCGCATTCATCGGCGAACCGTGTCCAATAAATAGAACAGGCATTTCTTCGTCCTGTTCTTGAAAAGTATCTGTTAGTGCTTTAAAGCCTCCAAGTGTAGTCATAGCAGTTATTCCTATTACTGATTTAATAAATACTTTTCTTTCCATAATTTGTGTGTACTATTCTACTAGTTTCAAATTGGTAGTATAAAAGTACAACATCCGCAATTAAAATCTCTTGATATAGGATAAGAAATAAAGGGGTTTTTTTTATTTGCTGGCAGGGACGTCAGCAAAAGCAAATAGACTAAGTCCCTGCTGGCATCACCTCGAAAGCTAATAATGATTTACATTCCAGTCAATAGGGATGAGGATATTTTTCTTTTAGCGCTCTTTATGTTACTTGAATTCAAATGATAAATGTACCGTCTATCCGGTGCATTTATCATTTGAATTCAAGTAACGTTTACCATTTGTTTTTATAAATATTCTAGCTTGAGTAAAATATCTTTATGTATTAAAACCATTTCCCTAAGTTTTGAATATACTCTCGTAATTTGACTATTTACTTGTATGGAAATCGGACTATTTAAGATACTTGATAACATTAAAACTCCATATTCTATGAAGGCATAAGGCATTTCTTCCTCCCTCCATAACTTGATATCGCAATTTTCGACATCAAGTTATCGGATTTTATTGCGCTTTATAAAAGTTAAAAATGTTTAATAAAACTTAACTACATTTGTCTTATTAAACATTTTTAACTTTTCAATTTTTAAGTATGGCAAATAAAAGCAAAATTAAAATATCGGATGATATCGTTGTAAATAAAATTCATCTCATTAGAGGGCAAAAAGTAATGCTCGATAGTGATTTAGCGGAGCTCTATAATATAGAAACCAAAAGGCTGAAAGAGTAAGTAAGAAGAAATATTACTCGATTTCCTAAAGATTTCATGTTTGAATTAAATAAAAAAGAAGTAGTTTTTCTAAGATCGCAATTTACGACCTCAGAAAAACCACAACACTATAATTATTTACCATTCGCCTTTACCGAACATGGAGTGTTAATGTTATCAAGTATCTTAAATAGTGAAAGAGCAATAGAAGTAAATATTCAAATTATGAGAATTTACACTAAACTAAAAGAGGTACTTTTAACACATAAAGATATACTTCTAAAAGTAGAACAAATGGAAAAAAGTATAGGAAAACAAGACCAAAAAATCATGGCAATATTTGATTACCTAAAACAATTCATAAAAGAGAAAAATACTTCTATTCCAAAAATAGGATTTAAAAGAAGTAATGAAAAATAATGACTTTTCAATTTTTAACCTCATGAACAAACTAAAAAATTTCATCGCCCTCTATTTCAATCTCAGCAAAAAGGAATCCAATGGGTTTATCATCTTATGTATCTTAATGTTTGCAATCATCTTTGCACCGTCAATTTATCGATCCCTTCTGAGTCCAAAGCAAGAATTATTGTTGTCCGACAAACAAACGCTGGACAGTTTGGTTATATTTCTTGATAGCAAACAAAAATTTCAACCTTCGGAACATAAAGAATTTAAAAAAAGAAGCATCACTTATGCTGCATTTAATCCTAACTCCTTTACCGAAGAAGAAATGACAATAGCTGGAGTGCCAAAATTTATTTCTAAAAGAATTGTAAAATTTAGAGATAAAGGTGGAAAATTTAAAATAAAAGCAGACTTAAAAAAAATGTATGGGCTGAGCGAAAATGATTTTCAAAAACTTTATCCGTATATCGAACTACCAGAAGAAGTAAATAGAGATTTTCATCAAAATGATTATAAATCATATTCAAAAGAATTTGTTCCGAAAAGTAATCATAAACAAATTTTCGACCTAAACACTGCTGATTCATTGCAACTAATCGCTTTGAAAGGCATAGGACCAGCCTTCTCCTCCCGCATTATAAAGTACAGAAAAAAATTGGGTGGTTTTATTTCCAAAGGGCAACTCAGTGAGGTCTATGGATTAGATAGTATTGCTCTTAAAGAAATGAATTTATACACTTCCATTTACAGAGATTTTATTCCATCAAAAATAAACATAAATACATTAAATATCTCTTTACTTTCTTCCCATCCTTATATAGGAAAGAAAATTGCACAATTGATCGTCAACTACCATAATCAGCATGGAAACTACTCTTCGATAGATCAGTTGAGAAATATAAAGCCAATTACAGAAGAAAATTATTTAAAAATAGCGCCTTATATATCTTTAGAATAATTTTTTTTGTAGATTAAATTTGTAATTAAAGAAAAGCAGTATGACAGACAAAATGATCACTAGAAACGAACCTATACTGGAATATAAACCAGGATCAGTTGAACGAATAGCACTGGAAGCTGCACTTAAAGAAAGTAGAAGTAAATTAGTTGAAATCCCAATGTATATTGGAGGTGAAAAAATTACGACCGATAAAAAAATAAAAATCTCTCCTCCTCACGATCACCAACATATACTCGGTTATTTCTATGAAGGAGATGCCTCACATGTTTCTCTCGCTATTGAAGCTGCTTTGAACGCTAAGAAAAATTGGGCAGAAAAACCCTTATCAGAAAGAGCAACAATATTTATAAATGCCGCTAATCTGATCGCTGGAAAATACCGAGCTCGTCTTAATGCCGCTACGATGCTGGGGCAATCCAAAAATGCTTATCAAGCCGAAATAGATTCCGCTTGCGAAATGATTGATTTTTTACGCTTCAATGCTCAGTTCCTTTATGATATTGAAAACATACAACCCTTTTCTCCAGAAGGAATAAAGAACACCATGGAATATAGACCGCTGGAAGGATTTGTATTTGCGTTAACCCCCTTCAACTTCACAGCTATTGCTGGGAATCTTCCTACTGCACCCGCTATGGCAGGTAATACTGTAGTTTGGAAACCCGCATACACACAAATTTATTCTGCACAAGTACTGATGGAAATTTTCCTAGAAGCTGGTTTGCCAAAAGGTGTAATCAATCTTATTTATGTGGATGGACCAATAGCTGGTGAAGTAATTTTCAAACATTCAGACTTTGCCGGACTCCACTTTACGGGAAGTACTGGAGTGTTCCGCCAGCTTTGGAAAACAATTGGTTATAATTTACCTATTTATAAATCTTTCCCGAAAATAGTAGGCGAAACAGGAGGAAAAGATTTTGTACTGGCACATCCTTCTGCAAAAGTAAAGACACTCGCTACAGCACTTATCCGCGGTGCTTTTGAGTACCAGGGTCAAAAATGTTCAGCGGCTTCCCGTGCGTATATACCTGAAAGCATTTGGCCACAAGTAAAAGAATTTATGCTTGCGGATTTAAAAACAATAAAAATGGGTCCAGTAGAAGATTTTACCAATTTTATAAATGCAGTGATTGACGAAAAATCTTTTGCCAAAATAAGTACTTATATTAAAAATGCTCAATCAAGCGCTGATGCAGAAATAATAGCAGGTGGAGGATTTGATAAAACTAAGGGATACTTTATTGAGCCCACGATTATCCTTACAAAAAAAGCTGACTACGTAACAATGCGGGAAGAAATTTTTGGCCCAGTACTCTCTATATATGTATACAAAGACGATGAATTTGAAAAAACAGTAATCCTCGTAGATCAAACTTCACCTTATGCACTTACGGGAGCAATCTTTTCAGAAGACGAAGAGGTGTTAAATTTTGCGAAAAAAAAACTTATAAACGCTGCTGGCAATTTTTACATTAACGACAAACCAACAGGGGCTGTCGTTAATCAGCAACCTTTCGGCGGTGCGCGTGCTTCAGGAACTAACGACAAAGCAGGTTCTATATTTAACATGCTTCGTTGGGTAAATCCCAGAACGATAAAACAGAATTTCAATCCGCCAACCGATTATCGTTATCCATTTATGGAATAAAGAGCAATAGATTGAATTTCACAATCTACAACAACTCATTCGCCAAATTAGCCAACTCCGAACGTTCTCCTTTTTGTAAAGTAATATGAGAATATAAAGGATGGTCTTTTAAACGATCTATGATGTACGATAATCCATTACTTTGTGAATCCAAATAAGGTGTATCTATTTGATAAATATCTCCGGTAAAAACTATTTTAGTATTTTCTCCAGCACGAGAAATAATTGTTTTCACTTCATGTGGTGTTAGATTTTGTGCTTCGTCTACAATAAAAAAGATATTAGATAAACTTCTACCTCTTATATAAGCCAATGGAGTAATCACCAATTTCTCTTTGTTCACCATCTCTGTGATACGCTGAAAATCCTGATCGGTTTCGTGAAACTGATTTTGAATAAATTTCAAATTGTCAAAAAGCGGCTCCATATATGGATTTAATTTAGACTTGATATCGCCAGGCAAATAACCAATATCTTTATTACTCAAGGGTACAATAGGTCTGGCAAGATAAATTTGTTTGAAATTTTTCCTTTGTTCTAATGCACTCGCCAAAGCCAGCAATGTCTTACCTGTTCCCGCAACACCTTGCACAGAAACCAATTTTATAGCAGGATTAAGAATAGCATCAATAGCAAAGGTTTGCTCGGCATTTCTAGGTTTTATTCCATAGACTGTTTTTTTTTCTACGTGTTCGATTCTATGCTCTGCAGAATTGTGATGAGCCAACACCGAACTCTTTACACTTTTTAAAATATAATAATGATTATTCCTTAATTCATCTTTAGGAATAACAGAAGTATCACAACTACCTTTTTCGTAAATTTCGTTAATGACATCTGGCTTCATGTCTTCAATAATCGTACTACCAGTATAAAGATTATCTACGTCTTTTATTTTACCTGTAGTATAATCTTCTGCAAGCACATTTAATGATTTCGCTTTAAGTCGTAGGTTAATATCTTTGGTTACCAAAACTACTTTAGACTCTGGATATTCATGCTGAAGACTGATGGCAGCATTTATGATTTTATGATCAGCTTTTCTGTCGTCAAAAATTTTCTCGGCGTCTACGCCTCCTGCTCCGTGTGTATTCATTACCACTTTCATGTTTCCACTACGAATACCATTGAGAGGAATCCATTCCTGTAATAAATTACTGCCAGAGATACTATCTAAAAATCGAATAAATTCACGAGCTTCGAAATTTTTTATATCGTTTCCTTTTTTGAAATTATCCAACTCTTCCAATACCGTAATAGGTATGGCCACATCGTGTTCTTGAAAACAGTTGATGGAATTATGATCGTAAATAATTACGGATGTATCGAGTACAAAAATCTTTTTCTCTTTTTTAGTTTTAGCCATTCTGTCTATGAAAAATAATAAGTGAATGATTGTAATTTATAATTAAAACGAATCTTTCAAAAGAATGTTGCCGTTTTTTAGTCCACAATTGAAAGAAGGAGAAAAGAAGTATTAATGTATAGAAGGATAGAGGCTTTAAAATCTAAGAATCAGCCAAATAAAAATCATTTCATTCTAGATCGTTTAATCAGGTAGGAGGATAAAACCTGATCAAAACCTTTATTTATGTCTGCTGGTATAAAATCAATTTTAATCTGAGCACATTTTTCGCTTAGTTCGTTTAATAACTTATGATAACTTTCTTTATAGAAAGCCCTCACTTCTGAAGGTTGCACTTTCACTTTTTCACCGTTTTCTATATCAATAAATTCATAAGGTCGGTCGTCAAACTCAAAATTTTCTTCTGTGCGAGAATCGGTAACATGAAACAATAATACTTCGTGTTTATTATGCTTTAAATGTTGTAAAGCCTGAAACAATGCTACATTGTCATCATGGCTTTCAAACATGTCGCTAAAAATAACAATCAGCGAGCGCTTATTCATCTTATCGGCTATCTTATGTATAACAGAAGCTACAGATGTTTTCTTCTCTATTGGTGTTTGACTTAATAATTTTTGCAAAAGCAAAAAGAGCGAATGAATATGCCCAGGAGTAGATTTTATTTGGCTTTGCAATTCTATGTCTTCTCCAAAAGTAGTGATACCCACAGCGTCTCTTTGTGTTTGAAGCAAATAAGCCAAACAAGCGGAAGCAAAAATACTAAATGTTATTTTTCCCTTATTTTCTGCCGGATAAAACATCGAGGAAGAAATATCGATTAATATCTGACATCTGAGATTAGTTTCTTCTTCGTATCTTTTGGTAAATAATTTATCTGTTTTGCCGTATACCTTCCAATCTATATGACGGGTGCTCTCTCCAGAGTTGTATAAACGGTGCTCGGCAAATTCTACGGAAAAACCATGATAGGGTGATTTGTGAAGTCCTGTAATAAAGCCTTCCACGAGTTGCTTTGCGAGCATCTCGATGTTTCCAAATTTCCTTATCGCGGCTAAATCTATTTTCAAGTTATTCTAAGTATTTATTGCCAAACAATAACAGAAGGAGTTCTGATCGTATTGCTTTCATTTTTAGCTCGATCAAATATCGTAATCTCAAACATCAAGGTGTCATTTTTAACAATAGGTGCGCTGTACTCCATAAACAGCCCTCTGCTTAATATTCCGTCTATAGGCCCAACCGAATTATCAGTAGTAAGTTTAGGAAATTTTCCATTAAATGAAGGATTAAAAGTCAATGGATAAAATACTCCGTTTACCTTTGCATAAACATTCATGATATAATTATCGCTAGAAGCACTCGTGTCGGCGTTAGCAAGTCCTAAATCGCCGTCGCCATCTTGGTATTTGATATTCACTATAACGGTATCTCCATACACTGTAGTTAAAGGGTCTTGTTGATTTCTTACCACTTTAAAGCTTACAAATTCGATAGACGGAATTTTACTATACTTCAACTGCTTCTTACAGCCTGCAAAAAGAAAAATGATACAAATAATAACGGCAATATATCTAACTATAATCTTCAATGCTTTATCTTTATATTCTATAATTGAACGATGAACTTCAGGGAAAATTTTATTAACGAACTTTATAAAATTAACGAGAGTAATTTTAATATAAAAGCATTAGCTCTTTTTAATTATCAATATTCTCATAACCCAATATACGCCAGTTATGCCAATTTGGTAAAAAAAACACCTGATACTGTAAAAACCATCCAAGAAATCCCTTTTCTTCCTGTTAGTTTCTACAAAACAGAAAAAATACTTACTGGAAATACAACACCTGCTAATTGCTTTTACAGCAGTGGAACAACGGACAAATCGACCAGAAGCAAACATTATGTTGCTGATTTATTACTGTATGAAAAAACGTTTACAGAAATTTTTCTTCGACAATATGGTACCATCTCTGATTACATTATTTTAGCTTTACTTCCCTCCTACCAAGAAAACCAAGATTCGTCGCTTCTATACATGATAGAGCATTTTATTAAAAAAACGGGATCTAAACATTCGGCTTTTCTATCTACCGATTATGATGTGTTTATGAAAAATATTCCTATTTATAAAACCAGCAAAAAGAAAATACTGATTATCGGGGTGGCTTATGCTTTACTAGAGTTGGCAGAAAAATTCAGCCCTGACCTTTCTGATTTTATCGTTATGGAAACTGGTGGTATGAAAGGAAGAAGAGAAGAAATGATGAAATCGAAAATGCACGAATATCTAAAAACTGCTTTTCATTCCAAGACTATCCATTCGGAATATGGTATGACAGAATTACTTTCTCAAGCGTATTCAAAAGAAAATGGAATTTTTGAATGCCCTTCGTGGATGAAAATCCTAGTTCGACAAGTAAATGATCCCTTTGATATCAGAGACGCCGGAAGGGGAGCTCTAAACGTTATCGACCTAGCCAATATTGACTCTTGTGCCTTTATAGAAATTCAAGACCTGACTAATCTTCATGAAGATGGTAAATTTGAAATTCTTGGGCGTATGGACAATAGTGAAATGAGAGGTTGCAATTTATTGTACGCTTGATTATATTGTACTTAAATTTATAGATTATGAAAAATTTAATTGTAGCAATCTTATTTATTTCTTTTATAGGTATGGTTTCTTGTAAAGCTTCTAAAAAGTCAACGCCAAACTATGGTCGTCAAAAATCTTCTTCACAGAATAAAATATAAATAAGGTGAGACGTGAAAGATAAGTAGGACGTTGCTATTTACATTAGTTTAACCTAAGGAAATAGCAATATACCGCTGCCGCTGGTATGTTTGTATTCTACTAAGATTGGGTGTCCACTGCATAGAATATTTCCTTCGCTCTGCGTTTCACCTTGTACAAGGCTGTCACAATAAATTTGTGCATCAAGTATTGAACCATTAGTAAAAACGCACCATCTTGTTTTCATCTGCCTTGTGTCTACCAATGCATTGACGGCACTGCTACCCGCTAAAGAATTAGAGTTTCCTCTCAGTCGAAATGTACTATGATCCTCGGCGAGAAAACCTATAAAATTAGCGTCTATAGATAAATCTGTGTCTCCGTAAGTCAGATTATCAATTTTCAAAGTGTCTGTTTTTATATATTCTCCTTCGCGAATTTTACCATAACCTTTCTGAATAATTTTTTTTATCTGATTTACCCCCACATAAACATTCATGGGTTTACTATAACTTCTCACCCAATTACAAGTATTTTTATTGGATATACTTATCTGATTACCGTCTTGTTCGGTTTTTATTTTTGGCAATAAATTATCACCAGCTTCAATAGTAACCCTGCCAGGCAAGCTTTGTACCAATATTACATTGATGTTACTTTCTATATACAGAATAGAAAAATTTTCAAAATATCGATCCTCTTTTACTATTTTACCAGTACTTTTCAGACAGCCAAATTCTTTTTCCTTACTACAAGAATTAAATAAAAAAATGGTTCCTATGCAGAATAAATAAATTCGAATATACCTTTTCATAACCGTATTCCTCCTCCCCATTCAATCCATTCGGCAACACCAAGATCTAATTTCATAATCATTCCTACAAATATTTTTTTAGAAACATAATACTTAAAACCTACCTTTTGGTAAAATGGTTTACTGAGATGTGTAGGATCATATAGATACACCCCAATTTGTGTGATTAGAGAAAGTCGGTTTATATATAATTCATGTCCACCTATAATAGCGGCTTGTGCTCTATTTAGAAAAACATTTTTTAAATTAAGCGAATCATAAATTATTTCAGATTTCTTTGAATGGTCGTAGGAAAAATCTACTCCTATATTCAACCCACTTTTACGATTCATTCTTCTTTCCACGTACGCATTTATTCCACCCAAAAAATACCTTGGACCATTTACAGGATACACTTCTTTCAATCCCATAAATGAAGAAATATAAAAATAGGTTTTCCGTTTAAATAATTTAAT
>JAYTHK010000304.1:0-3128 GCA_043732665.1 Cytophagales bacterium
AAAAATTTAAGTTTTGAATTATGGGTTTTGAGTTTTAAATTTTGAATATCGAAAGGATTGATCTATACTTAAACATTCATAGCTTAAAATTCATAATTACATTATTTTGGGTAAAATTATCACAAAAAACGGACTTTTTAGTTTTGAGGAAATAAAAAATAACACTCCTATGTTAAAGCTTGATTATGAACAATATACTTTAAAATTTTGCCAGGATTGGCTCAACGGAAAAGAAAAATTCATACTTCATACATCAGGCTCTACTGGTACACCTAAATCTATAGGATTGTCTAGACGACAAATGGAGGCAAGTGCTTTATCTACCGTTTCAGCACTTGGCTTAAAATCGGGAGATACCGCATTAGTGTGTTTGAATACCCGTTACATCGCCGGTATTATGATGCTGGTAAGAGCGCTGGTAGTAGATATGGATCTACTACTTGTACCACCTGGCTCTTCTCCTTTACAGGAAATAGCTGAAAATACAAAAATTGACTTCGTAGCTCTAGTACCACTTCAACTTCAATCAATACTTGAAGCAAATAACTCTAAAAATCTGAAAATATTGAACTTAATGAAGGCTATAATTATAGGTGGTGCTCCCGTAACTTCGGCTTTGGAAACCAAAATACAGCAAATCACTGCTCCTGTTTTCAGTACTTATGGCATGACAGAAACAGTAAGTCACATAGCACTTCGAAAACTTAACGGAAAAGAAAACCAAGATTACTTTCAGGCACTTACCAACGTTTTACTAGGTACTGATGAACGTGGTTGTTTGAAAATAAAAGCAGAAGTGACCAATAATGAATGGCTTCAAACAAACGACCTTGTAACGCTCTTGGAAAATGACAAATTTCGTTGGTTGGGCAGGGCAGACACTATTATTAATACTGGAGGCATAAAAGTACAACCAGAAAAAATTGAGCGTGCATTAGAGACAATCCTTACCAAAAATGGGATACAGGACTACTTTATAGCAGGACTTCCTCACTCCCTACTAGGAGAAGCTGTCACCTTGTTTGTAGAAAAAAATGAAGAATCAAGCCTTTCATTGGAAAAACTCCGATCCCTTTTGGATAAATTTGAGACTCCTAAAGCCATTATTCATGTCCGCTCATTTCCACGGAGTTTAACAGGAAAGATAGAAAAGAAAAAAATCGTTGATTCGTATAAGGATTATTATTGACAAGAAATTTGGGAGATATGGAAATGCCAATCCCATCTTAATAAACCCTTAAAATTAGAATCAGGACAGAAAGCCTAGTAAGATTTTAAAAAATAGGATTGCATGTTCTTTGATAAGAAATGAGTTAAAACCTCAAGACAATACCAACAAATATTCCATTCTATCTTGCACTTTTTCTTTACGAATTTTCCATCCTTTATTTTCATATAAGGAAATTAGTTCGCTCATCTTCTTTTCGTCTAGTGTTTTAAAATTAGGAAAATCATGGTCAAGTAAGATTACGATTTCTCCATTACTTTCGTAATGATAATCCTGAAACAACATGATTTTATTAATGTATTCTAGCTCTACCGAATACATACTACATAGATAGCTTTCTCTCGACAAGGGTTTATTTTGATTCATAAAAAATATTTAACATTAAATAATATACGAATATGAGAAATTAATGTAAATAAATTGCCACATAAGAGTAATTTTTGAGAAATATTTTGAGAAATATTTTTACACCTTTGTAATTATGATGCACAAAGGTGAAATAGTAGAAGCCGCCATACGTCAAAGTGGCTATTCTATCACAGAAATCTCTAAAAGACTAAAGATTAGTCGCAGGCATTTATACAATCTTTTTCAGAAGTACAATATCGATAACGATACAATTTCAGAAATCGGCAAAATTATCAACCATGATTTTTCAGGGGAAATAAAAGGTCTAGTATTTCCAATTGTAGAAGAACCTATCGGAAAATATGTAACAGCACTCGAACAAAGCAGAGAAGAGGTCAATCTTTGGAAAAACAAGTATATTTCCTTACTAGAAGAACATAAGCTTTTACTAGAAAAAATTAAAGCTCAAGAATAAAAAAGGATTGAATATTAAGTATTCAATCCTTTTTTATTCTACTATATCGATACTTAAGCAGCTTTAGGTTTAATCTTAATAATGTGCACCCAATCCAGCACTTTCATTACGGGATAAGTAGGATCAAATTCATACCATTTTTTAGCGAAATTAGGACTATCTGAATGCTTATGGTGATTGTTTTGAAACAATTCGCCACCCATTACCAAGTCAAGTACCAATGTATTTTTAGATTTATCGTTGTTATCAAAATTAGAGTACCCTAATTTATGACCAAACCAGTTCACGATAGCACCGTGTACGGGTCCCATTAAGAAGTGAATAGGGAGTAATAAGAACAAGTACCATTGGTTCGGACCGACGAAAACGATGTAAAATATGGAATAAGCCGTACCCCAAGCTAGTCTGGATATCCAGTTATCACCTAACCTTTCGATAAAACTCCAGTAAGGAACGTCTTTACTAAATCTTTCTTCCACTTTTGCATTTGGATCTATGAAAGAATTATAAATGGCTTTTGTCTTCCACATCATTACAAAAGCGTTGTTGTGAAAATGAGGAGAATGAGGATCTTTCTCTGTGTCGCTATACGCATGATGCATACGATGAAGTATGGCATAAGCACGGGGAGAGAGGAAAGAAGAACCTTGCGTCAACCAAGTGAATATATAAAAAAACTTTTCCCAAAATTTGTTCATGTCAAACATTTTATGGGCACTGTAACGATGCAAGAAGAAGGTTTGACTAAATAAAGACAAATACCAATGCAAACAGAAGAAAATTAATATTGCTACCATGTTTTTATAATTTTGTTTAATTAATTTATTACTGTTTTTACAATACGCAAATATACTTTATATAAATGAATTTTGGCTAAAAAAGTTCATTTATGTTATCCAAATGTACCAAACAGTAAGTTATTGCAAATAAATTGTTTTGATTAGTAAATAAAATTTATACTTTTGCAAACCATTCTGAAGCAAAAGGTCGCGTGGCCGAGTGGCTAGGCTGAGGTCTGCAAAACCTCCTACAGCAGTTCGAATCTGCTCGCGACCTCTTAAAGACGTGTAAATCACG
>JAYTHK010000305.1:0-10264 GCA_043732665.1 Cytophagales bacterium
AGGTAAAGAAATCCTTTTCGATCATCTTGTATATTGGCAGCTGCAAAAATAATAATGAGTTTATCAGAAGGTAAGTTGTATTTCTTCCGTAAAATAGATTTTGATCGTGGTTTATATTCTTCAGTATTTATTGGATTTGGAATTGTAATAATAGTTTCATCTTTTAATAGAGAACTCTCTTTCGCAATCTCTCTTAGCCAATTACTGCAGGTCACAATAGTAAGGTTTAATTCGTTGAAAATCTTCTTCTTTTTTAAATAGATGGAGTGAGATAAATCGTAGTCAGATGGATTTTTTAGAAAAAAACAATTTCCACATTCTTCTTTGAAGTTAGTACACTCGCCGCTGTAATGACACCCGCCTGTAAAAGCCCACATATCATGAAGTGTCCATACAATAGGTTTTTTCAGTTTCGCCAATTCTTTTAGCGAATTCAAAGAAAGAAAACCATTGTTGATCCAATGTAGATGAATTACGTCTGCCTCTTTTGTGTTTTGGAGTTTAGAAATATTAATTCCTGTATTTGCTAGTGAAAACTTAAATCGTTCGTGAGAAGATTTCTGGTAAAAAATAAAATATAGTTTTTCTATTCCGAGCCTGAATAGGGAAAGGTATTTACCAATAAGAGATTTTTCATCTAGATGAATAGCTGTTGCTTCTATAGTTTTTGTTTCAGAAAATGCATGGTATAAACGAGTGCAGGCAATTGCTGCTCCTCCTTTATTCAAATAGGTGTTTACTAAAACTACTTTCATTACTATCTATAGGCAAAAATGTTTACCTGAAAATCCATCGTTTTATCTAAAGATCGGTTTGCAAATGGCTTTTGTCTAATATTAACAGGTAAAGTATAATATCGAAATTTATTCTCAGTTAAAATTTTCAATAAAATATCTAGCGCTTGATTAGAATTGCTGTAAGAGTGGTACTCTATAAAAATATTTTTAATTTTATAGAGTACCACTGAACAGTTTTTTATCACTTCTATTTCTGCTCCTTCTATATCCATTTTCAGAAAATCAATTTCTTCTTCTTGATAAATAAGATCATGAAGTCTAGTCGAAGGAATTTTTATTTTATTATTTCCGGTGATAATTGAAGCACCGTCTGCACCATCTGAAGCCATTTCTACGCCATCGTTATGTGTCCACACAGCTTTGGTTGTTACGTCAATACTTGTAAGTTTATTTCTTTTGATATTCTCTTCGAGGAGAGCCGCTATTTTTGGGTCTGCTTCGAAGGCTTTGATGGTACTTTTTGGGAATAGTTCTTTGAAATAAATACAGCTCATGCCAATGTTAGAACCGCAGTCGTATATTAAAGGAGCTTTTTTTTCGCTTTCAAAATAATAAATTTCATCTGCAAAAATTTCTTTGAACTGCCATAGGAAAGATAAAGGATCCGCAACTATTATTGTATAATTTAAAAAGGAAATTTGCTTTTTTGTATATCTTTTAGAACCCCCATGAATGAGTACTAGCCAATGAAATACTCTTTGATTTTTTTGCTTTAAAAAGTAATAAGCATTTTTAAATAAAATTTTCAGTAATAATACCATTCGTTCTTTTTGAAATTTACTTATTTTTTTTAGTAGCTACATAATCAAAGGCTTTCTTGTATCCATTAATTACCGTGTGCACATTTATTTCTTTTTGTATCAATTGCAAGGAATTGTATCCCATCGTTTCTATGAGATCGGGTTTTTCCAACAAGTGTTTTATTTTTCTATATAAATCATCTTCGTTGTCGTTTTTAAAGAAAAACCCGTTGAAATTTTCACGTACTAATTTCTTTTCAGTCCCATCACATATAGAGCAGATAATTGGTTTTTCGTAACACATTGCTTCGTTAATAGAAAGTCCACCAACACCTGCTAGAACATAAATGGAAGCACTTTCGATGTATTTTCCTAAGGTTTCAGGGTCGTATACTCCGCCTATGAAATTGATGTGATCTTCTATGCCAAGATCGACTGCTTGTTTTTTTAAGTTTGCTTCCTCAGGACCATTACCGATTACGATAAGTTCTATTTTTTCAAAATTAGTTTTTAGTTTTTTTATTATTGGAATTAATAAGTGCACTTTTTTCCATTTTACTAATCTTCCTACATGAATTATTCTAAATGGATTCGCTGGCAATATCGATGGTTCTTTACTGATTTTTTGTTTTGAAGCAAATATTTTGTCGGTATCGGGAGAGTTGTAAATGATGTGGATTTTAGATTTTTCAACACCGTAACTTTCAAGAATCTCAAAGGCGTCTTCCACATAACAGATATGTGCATCTAGTTTATTAAGATAATACCTTCTAAATTGAGTTATTAAAAAATAGTTTATTTTCTCTTTTAATGTTACTTTCTCTGGCTTTACAAGGTCTTCGCTAATTATATTTTCAGCTGTAGAATAGTATTTTCTTGCCTCTTGATATTTTGGAACTAAATAAGGTATGCTTTTTTCAATGAGTTTGATGTTTTCTTTTTTAATAAAGCGATGTAAGAATGGGTTTGCAAAAATTCCTTGTATGTATGGCCATCCTGCGATTATGATGTCTGGTCGTTCAGATAGGATAATTTTTTTCAGATCTTTCAGGAAAGATTTTCCATACCATGCAGTATACTCACCTGTTCTTATTACTTTAAATTTAATTCCGTCTTCCGATTGAAAAACATTTTTTCCTATTGACTTACTATCGTTCCCAGGAATTAATACCACTACATTTGTATCTGATAGAGCATTTAATCTATTTAAAATGTCGTTGTAATAATGAGGTAGTCCTTCAAATAAGAATAGTACTTTCAAGGCTATTTTTGATTAAAGTTATTTAATAATATTTCAACAATTCTATCAGCGGTTTTCCCATCCCAATAAGCAGGAATTTGCCCCTTTTTCCAATTGCCTTTATTGATTTTATTCATATTTTCTGGCAGATCTTTTATGTCCTTTATCAATTCATTCGTACCGATACTTACCGTTTCGGGGCGCTCTGTATTTTTTCTTAGCGTTAAACAAGGGATTCCTAATACAGTTGTCTCTTCTTGTATTCCTCCAGAATCTGTTACAACTCCAATGCTATTTTTAATGAGGAACATAAAGTTTAAATAACTTTGAGGATCGATCGGAATTATATTTTTAAACTTATGAGAGAAGCCGTTCATTTTGGCATTTGTACGTGGATGTACAGGGAAAATAATAGGCAAACCTTTACTGTTCTCATCGATAAGTTTGAGCAGCTGTAATAGATTTTCTTCATCGTCTACATTGCTTGGGCGATGAAGTGTTAGTAGCCAATATTTGTCTTTAGAAAGGTTGTTCTTTTCCCAAAAATCAGGTTCTGTGAATTTAGATATATTAGCAGTAAGAGAATCGATCATGATATTGCCAACATGGAAAATTCGATGATTCTCTATTCCTTGTTTCAAAAGATTGTTATTGGCATATTCAGTGGTTGTGAAAAAGTAATCGGCCAATGCATCCGTTACCATCCGGTTTACTTCTTCAGGCATTGCCATGTCGAAAGAGCGTATCCCAGCTTCAATATGAATAAGCCCTGTATTCATTTTTTTTGCTACAACACTACATGCAAGGGTAGAATTTACATCACCTACTACAATTACAAAATCTGTAGGATTATTTTGTAAGTCCTCTTCAAACCGAATCATTATTTGGCCTGTTTGATTGGCCTGGCTTCCAGAACCTACGTTTAGATTCAAGTCGGGATGCGGAATATCCAATTCGTCAAAAAAAGTATCACTCATCTTCTTGTCATAATGTTGACCAGTATGGATAAGTCTGTACTGAATTTTTGATTCACCCACTTTTTGAATGGCATGAATTAACGGGGCAATTTTTATGAAATTTGGTCTCGCTCCAGCTATAATTGTTAGCTTCATTTTTATTTTAAATAATTACTATTATTTGATTCAGTAGTATTCTTTTTATATTTTAATATAACAGCAATGAGTAGTCCTAAGCAGGACAGCACAAGCACTATAGAAAAAATATAAGAGATCTTTTCTCCAGTATAATAATGTGCAGGCTCAAACTTGAATTCTAGAATGTGTTCACCAGCAGGAATTTTCATAGCTCTTAATATATAGTTCGCTCTGAAGTGATCAACTGGTTTTGTGTCAATGTATGCGTTCCAGCCTGGCTGATAATATATTTCTGAAAAAACAGCCAATTGCTCACTGGACGCTTTTGACTTATATTTTAGACGGTCTGGATGGTAATCTGTTAATTTTATAGAAGCAGAAGAATCGAACTGGATATTGAAATTAGTAAGTTGATTTTCGTAACGTTTATCAATATACACTGTATTCGCTGGGTTTATTGAATCAAGCGATTTCATTTCTTCATCCGCATTTGCTACTATTTTATAGTTGTGCACAAACCATGCATTGCCCATCGCTTCAGGATTTCTTTGTACAACAGGTTCTTTTGTTTTTTGGTCTGGTACAATAAAATATTTGGTATTTAGCATATTTAATACACCCATATTATTTTTGCTCAACTGGTTTTCTATTAAGTCTTGATATTTACCAAGCTTAATGGCACTATATCCGCCTATTGATTTGTGATAAAAAGAAGTAGATGCATCGTTGAAAGGGTTTTTAGTTAAGTTGAAGACTCTATAATAATCTTTGTCTTGCAGTATCATTTCATCAGCAGCTGTGGCCGCGAAAGCATCTCTTTCTATTGCCTTTTGATTTTTAAAATTATCCGCATTAAGATAACGTTTATCTACAGACGTTAAGTCAATAAGTACCAATAATGCTAAAGCAATATAAAAGACAATTGGTTTTATCTTTTCATAAACAAATGCCCATAATAGACATGCAGAAGAGACGATAAAGAAAAATGCACGGAGAATGTCACCTCTTAGACTTGTAGCACGATCAGCACGAATAGCGTCTATCGCCCACTCAGGAAGTTGTTTGAGCTGAGCATCGCTTTCAGCTATGTAATCAGAAGAAAAACTGGCAAATAATCCAAATACTAAAATAAAGCCTGTAATTCCAGCAGCCCATTTAAGGCCTTTTATGAAATCGTCTTTCGAAATTTCCTTTTTTGAAATTTTTACTAATGCTACTCCAGCAAGAAATGGGAATAAGACCTGAGCAATACATACCGCCATGGTAACAGAACGGAATTTATTGTAAAGTGGCAGATTATAGAAGAGTAGCTTGCTGACAAATTCCATATTTTTCCCCATCGAAATAAGTAGTGCAAAAAGACTTACAGCCAATACCCACCATTTGAATTGGTCTTTTACTAAAAATAAGCCAAGTATGAAAAGGAAGAATATTATAGATCCGAAATATACAGGACCAGAAGTAAAGGGTTGGTTTCCCCAATAAAGTGGAATGTTTTTTATAAAATTTCTGGCGTCTGCTTTAGGTACGTTGTTACTGATAAGTGCTTGGTATGTCTCCGAATTTTGACTCAAGGATTCATTAGAACTTCCTCCATAATAGTATGGAATAAGAATAGTCATAACTTCGTCTACACAATTACTCCAACTCATGGCATAATCAAAATCAAGCCCCCCAGAATCAGTTTTTTTAGAGGTAAGTTCAGAGCCTCCTCTTGTAGTACTTTTTGAATAAACTTGAGTCGTCCACAGTTGTGAAATATTCGGACCAACTGCAATTAATCCAGATAGGATTAATAAAGCAGATGCAATAAAAAAGTGTTTGATTTCTTTATTGCGTAACGCATTTATGAATTCATAAATTACCAAGCCGAATAATATGATTAATAAATAATAAGTAACTTGAAAGTGACCAAAGAAAATTTGTCCAGCAAAGGATATAGTAGATATGAAAATTCCTGCTAAATATTTTTTACGGTAAGTTAAAATAACACCTCCAAGAACTGGCGCCATCATAGCCATACTGAGAACTTTATTGACATGCCCTGCTTCCAAACTTATAATATTGAAAGAAGAAAATGTAAATGCAGCGCTAAATATAAAGCAAAGCCATGCATTTGATCCAAAGGCCAACATGAGAATATAAAAACCAACAAAAGCGATAAAACCTGCAAGAATTGGAGCAGGAAGGATTTTACCAAAGAAACGATAGGTATGAAGCAAAACATTGCTGGTATAACCTCTCCATACAGGCATGCCACCAAAACTTGAATTAGACCACAAAACTTCTTTTTCAGTCTCTAAATAGGTTACAGACTCTTTAAATGCTCCTTGAGTTTGTATTACATCATTCTGTATCAGCTTTTTACCTAATAAAACAGGGTAGTAGTAAATAAAAAGGATTGCTAAAAAAGCGGTTATAGCTATTAAATGGGGATAGATACTTTTCAAAAGATTGTTCTTCATCTCGTTTAAAAATATTAGTTTAGCCCCAAAAATATATAGATTTATCCTTATATCGTACATTTAACAATAAATTATTTAGCCAAATGAATAGTATTATCCTTATTGGTGCAGGAGCACACGCAAAAAGTGTTTCTGACGCATTACTCGAAGTGCATCCATCTATAAAAATTATATATGTAGATTCCAATACAAAAGGCGGAGAGAAGCTGTACGGATTTACTGTTCTAAATAGCATTCCTGACGGTTTAGAAAAGACTCCAATATTTGTGGCAATTGGAGATAATGTTATTCGTAGAAAAATATTTGATAAAATTGGCAGTCATCCTAAAGCGAATATAATTTCAACGAAAGCATACATAAGTAAAAGAAGTAAATTATCCTCTGGTATTTTTATCGGAAATTTCTGTCATATCGGAACGGAAGTAGAGATAGGGGATAATGTAATTATCAATAACGGTGCGATTATAGAACATGAAGTGAAAATAGGCAAACATTCACATATATGTCCGAATGTAACGATAGCAGGTAGAGTGACAGTAGGAGAACGTGTTTTTTTAGGTGTGGGGTCAAGTGTTGTTAATAACGTAAGTATTTGTTCAAACGTAATAGTAGGAGCAGGTTCTACAGTAGTAGATAATATTACAGAGCCAGGTACTTATGTAGGAGTTCCAGCACGTAAAATTAAGTAGTACTTGTGATGAATCAGCGCCTTCCGGTTATTAGTGTCATTACGATCGTTTACAATGGTGAAGTATTTCTGGAACGCACGATTCAAAGTATACTCAATCAAACATATTCTCAAACGCAATACATTATTATTGATGGTAATTCGAAAGATAAAACCATTGAAATAATAAAAAAATATTCGGATAAAATTTTTTTGTGGCGAAGCGAACCCGATAAAGGCTTGTACGATGCAATGAATAAAGGCATAAAGGTCGCTACTGGCGACTATCTTTTATTTATAAATGCTGGTGACGAATTGTTTGATCAATATACCCTAGAAAATATCGTAAAAAGTGCTGATACATTACCCGATATTTATTACGGCGAAACACTTATGGTGGACGATGCTTTTAAACCTCTTGGTCTGAGAAGCGAAACAACTCCCCATAAACTACCGAAACAATTAAAATGGCAGGACATGGCTTATGGAATGGTCGTTTGTCACCAATCTATATTGGTAAAAAGGTCAATAGCCTCTGTATATGATACTAGTCATCCTTTCTGCGCAGACATAGATTGGATCATCAAAGCGTTGAAGAAATCTTCCAAGGTAGTGAATGTAGGGTTTATAGTTTCTAGGTATTTAAAAGGGGGTATTTCCGACAAAAGACTCAAGCAATCCCTTATAGATAGATTTGAAGTGATGAAAGCACATTTTGGATTGGTTCGTACAATTTTTAGTCATGTGTATATTATTGGTAGGGCAATTTGGTTTTATAAGTTGAAATAAAAAGAATTTTATTGTTTAATAATTTTAAAAAAGTTTACTATTTTAGTAAACTTTTTTATCTAACTTCACGTTAAATTTATGAGAGTAAGTTTTAGTAAAGATTTGCCAAATCTTTACTAAATACCTTTGGAAGAAATAAAAGGTAAGTTGAACTATTCTAAAGATATTGTCAAGCAATACAAGAAGAAGGTGATTATATTTATTACTATAAGCGGAATAAAGGAACTGAAAGAGTATAGAGGACTGAATTTTGAACGACTAAAAGGCGAATTAAAGGAATCTTATTCTGTAAGTCTAAATAAACAATATAGATTATTATTTAGAATAGAGGAAGGGTAGAAAACGAAATAATAATTGAAGAAATATTAATTACAGAAATTTCAAAGCACTATGAGTAAAATATATGCTAATAAATGTAGTTTTAGAGAAAAATTTTCATCCAGGAGAATTTATTAAAGATGAATTGGAAGCAAGAGGAATGAAGCAAAAGGATCTTTGTGAGAAGATGGAAATTGCTAAAAATGTACTCAGTGAACTGGTTCATGGTAAAAGAAACTTAACTCCTATACTTGCGCTAAAGCTAGAAACAGCTTTAGGAATAAATGCAGAATTTTGGATGAAACTTCAAGTGCAGTATGATATTAATTTGATTCGAAATAAATATGAAAAACTTGTAGTGAAAATGAAAATTTCGAATACGAAGAAAACAAAACTAAATATTGCGGTATAGCGCATTAGTAAATTGTAAGTTTAAAACAAAAATAATTTAGTTTTATAATTGAGAAAATAAATTCTATGAACATAGAAACAACAAAAAACGAGGACTCTCTAAAGCTACTTTGCTCCCAGCTAAAACTGAGACTTAAAAAAATAGCATTAGGTGGAGGAGAAAAAAAGATAGCCGATCAACACGAAAAAGGAAAGTTCACTGCTAGAGAAAGAATTCAAAACCTAATCGATAAAGAGAGCCGTTTTCTGGAATTCGGAGAATTTGCGGGAGAAGGAATGTACGCCGAATATGGCGGTTGTCCTTCGGCTGGCGTGATAACGGGTATTGGATATATTGCCGACCGACAATGCGTAATCGTTGCCAACGACGCCACTGTAAAAGCAGGTGCCTGGTTTCCGATCACAGCGAAAAAAAATCTTCGTGCGCAGGAAATTGCAATGGAAAACAAACTGCCAATTATTTATTTGGTAGACAGTGCTGGAATTTTCCTTCCGCTTCAGGAAGAAGTATTTGCAGATAAAGAGCATTTTGGTAGAATTTTTAGAAATAATGCCATGATGTCGTCCATGGGAATCGTTCAGATATCTGCGATTATGGGAAGCTGTGTAGCAGGCGGGGCCTATCTTCCAATCATGTCAGACGAAGCCATGATTGTAGATAAAACAGGCAGTGTTTTCCTCGCTGGATCTTATCTGGTAAAATCAGCAATAGGAGAGGAGATAGACAATGAATCTCTTGGAGGTGCTACTACTACCTGTGAAATTTCAGGAGTTACCGATCATAAATGTGCCAACGATGCCGAATGTTTGAAAAAAATTAGAAATATTGTTTCTAAAATGGGCGCTTCTTCAAAAGCAGGTTTTGACAGAGCTGCAGCGGTGGAACCGAAAGTAGATCCGAAAGATATATACGGCATCGTTCCCGCAGATCGCACAAAACCTTACGACATGAAAGAGGTAATCAAACGATTGATAGACAATTCGGAATTTGATGAGTACAAAGAATTATACGGTAAAACAATTCTTTGTGGATTGGCTAGGATAGAAGGCTGGGCAGTGGGTATAGTAGCCAATCAAAGAATCATGGTGAAAACCAAAAAGAACGAAATGCAAATGGGCGGTGTTATTTATTCTGACTCCGCCGACAAAGCAGCACGTTTTATTATGAATTGTAATCAGAAAAAAATTCCCTTATTATTTCTCCACGATGTATCGGGTTTTATGGTGGGTTCTCGTTCCGAACAAGGAGGCATTATAAAAGACGGGGCAAAAATGGTGAGTGCTATGGCAAATTCGGTTGTGCCGAAATTTACGGTAGTTATAGGAAATTCTTATGGGGCTGGAAACTATGCCATGTGTGGAAAAGCGTATGATCCAAGATTGATGTTTGCCTGGCCTACGGCTCAAATAGCAGTGATGAGTGGTGGTTCCGCAGCAAAAACTTTATTGCAAATAAAAGTGGCTGCTTTAAAAGCAAAAGGCGAGTTGATAACCCCAGAAGCTGAAAAAGAACTATTGGATGAAATTACAAAGAAATACAACGAGCAAATTTCACCTTATTACGCTGCTTCAAGGCTTTGGATTGATGGAATTATAGACCCTCTGGAAACCAGAAAAGTTATTTCTATGGGTATAGAAGCTGCAAACAATGCCCCGATAGAGAGACGCTATAATGTTGGTATAATACAGACCTAAAATGAAATGATAAATAATAGGAAAATTACAACTTTAAACGCATAACTT
>JAYTHK010000306.1:0-3118 GCA_043732665.1 Cytophagales bacterium
GAAAGAAGAATCTGATAGAAAACAAGATGAAGATACTTATTAGAATAAAATACTTTATTTAGTTTTTAATTAACTAAAAATTTTAAAAATTAATTTAAAGTTATTTTTTACATAAATATTATAAAATATATTTAATCAGTTTTGGCTTCTACACTAATTACTTTACCAAGCATCTTAAGACGATTACTATCCATAACAGCTACGCGTGATAGACCTTGACAAGTATCGAACCCTTCGACATACATAGATGCCATTGGTTCAAACACTACTTCTGCAGATTCAAATTGTTCTAAATTTTCTGGATTCATAATTTTTTCGTTACCAGTTTTCTTTGACTGTTTCCAATTAATTTTCGTCATTTTGCAAGCAACTTTTTGAGTTCTACAAAAAATAATTGGTGTATATCCAACTTTCAGTATTCCAGGATGTTCTTGAACAAATACCATAGCAGTAAATGCTTTTGTGGGTTTTAAAGTATTTTCTTTTTCGATATACATTACATCACCGGTTTCAACAAGGTCATCTTTGTTAATACCTTTAATTGCCATTCCAATAACTTCTCCTGGTCCTGCCGATGATAGTTGTTTATGATGTTGTTCTATTTGGAATACTTTTTTTCCTTTTAGACCTGTTTGTGCAAACCCGACAATATCACCCGGTCTAACAGTTCCTTGTTCTACTCTTCCACAGTAAATTGTTCCAACTCCTTTAATATTATAAATACCAGAGATAGGAAGACGTAATGGAGCATCAGGAAGACGCTTTGGCGGAACAACTAAATCATTGAGTGCATCAAGAATAGTCCATCCTTTAATAGTGGTATCTTTATTAAGATTGGCAGTCCATCCTTTATACCATGGAGATTTATCAGATTTAACTACTAGATTATCTCCATAAAAACCTGAATAAGGAATAATTGGTACTTTTTTGGGCTTAAAACCTATTTGTGTTATCATTTTTACAAATTCATCTCTAATTTCATTAAATCTTATTTCACTCCAATCACAACTATCCATTTTATTAACACCAACAATAATCTGTTCAATACCAAGAAGATATAATAGACGTGCATGTTGTCTTGTTTGACCTTCTTCGATACCCATTTTAGGATCTGCCTTTGCAATAGCTGCTTCAAAGCCACCTTTCTCAGCAGGTACAAGAATTAGTGCAGCATCAGCGCAACCGGCTCCAGTAATCATATTTTTTATGTAATTTTTGTGACCAGGAGCGTCCACTATTGAATAATGGTATTTATCTGTAAAGAATTCTTTAGTGGTACATTGAATAGTTACACCACGTTCTCGTTCTTCTTTGCAGGTATCCATATAATATGCAAATGCAAAAGAACTTTTGCCTTTTTCATCTGCTTCTTTTTGCAGTTTTGCCATTTCTCGCTCATTGATACCACCAAGTTTGAAAATTAGATGCCCAGATGTACTCGATTTACCAGCATCGACATGCCCTGTCACTACTAGAGAAATATGTTTTTTATTTGCTTCTGCCATTTTTATCAAAATATAAATATTATATATAACATTATAACTTTATGTTTAAATAGTTTTAGTAAGTCTTAAACGCCAATTATTGTAAAATCTTGTAAAAGTATATTCGAGTCATCTTCGAGTTCTATAAATTTTACGCTTTTTACACCTATTTCTGTTATTTTTATTCCAACAAAACTTCCATCTTTTTTTGTTTCTCGACTATATATTTTTTTTCTGTCAAGTAAAACTGGAATATCACATAAATTATTACCAATAATACTAAATCTGAAATAATTGCCTGCTTTAGGACCATCTTTTGCATTAGTACACACTCTAACAGAATTTTTTTTATTTGCACGAAAACCTAATGTACGTACCAAACATATGATGTCGTCTGTTAATTTTTCAGATTTAAAAACAAAATCGTAACAACCTTTGTCTTTCCAACCATCACTATCAATTAATCCTGCTAATAATTTTAATCTATTTTCTAATGAATTATATTTATAAATTTTTGGTATATGTTTATTATTAATCAAGCTGTAATCTTTTAAGAAATTTAAAAATACATTACTTCTAGGTCCTCCAAATCTTCCAGACGAAATATAATAATGGTATTTAGAATTTGTGCCTTTGACATTAAATTTAAGTCCTAATTCATTGCTATATTTTGTGAAATAATCGACAATTTCAGTTTCTGCTGTAGTAATTTCGGTATTAGCAGATGTTCCATCACCAAGCCAATATCCAAAAGCATATGCATCAATTGGAAGTATTTTTTCTTCAAAAGGAATATAATTACAAAATCCTTTATAAACTAATTGAGAATTTTTAGATGAATTTATATACTCGATAAATTTAATTTTAAGAATATCTTTATATTTTGTATAATCACAAAATTTAATAACTGTTTCTTCTAAATATTTTTTTGCGACTTCATAAGTTTTTTCTTTAGAATTATTATTATCTCTCAGATAAAATCTCTTTTCTTTTATAGTTAATTTTTCTACCCATCTAATTCGATAGGCTTCTCTTGTTTTATCAAATGTAATAGTTTCATAATTACTAGCTTTTAAAATAATATTGTTTGAACTAGCAATTGTGTAACTTTCTCCTTTAGTTTGTGTTATATTATAAATAGTATCTTCTTTAATATAAGTATTAATAACTTTTGCAGGTATTCCTTTTTCATTCATAAGATAGTCACCAATATTTACATCATTTATATTTTTAATACTACAGTCACTCATTACTATATTTAAAGTATTATTATTAGCTAAAGTATTCATAATCATTCCTGCTTATACATGGTCAGTTATTCTTAAATAGGTTTTCAAATTTTTTTTAGAACATGACAATATTTTATACTTAAAGCATTACTATTTTACCGGCGTCGACGTGTCCTGCTACTGCAATCGTGATATGATCTTTCATGATATTTTGTTATGATATATATCTTACTATATCAATCCTTTATATGTATTTTAATACTTAAATAATTTTTTACATTATCAAATATCCCTTACAAAAATTTTTCTATATTTTTTTTACTTACTAATATTTTAATATAATTTTCTATATATTTGCTTTTATTTTTTTTTGAATTATTTATGTTAAAAAATAAAATTTGAAGA
>JAYTHK010000307.1:0-3107 GCA_043732665.1 Cytophagales bacterium
ATACTAATAGCTAGAGCAATTGATATAAATATTCCTACTATAGAAATAAATGCTAGTATATAATATGTCATAATATTTTTTGTCCTTTATTGTTTATTACACCCCTGCTACTATAGTGGCAGGGGTGTAGGTTTTATCACTCAATAATGATATTAGATTTCAGCTTAGTTGCTTTAGGTTCCTGAACATTCATTTTTTGTTTTAAGGTTAAATGTTTAATACGTCAACTCCTTACCCATATTGGTCTAAATAATTTTTTTAGTAAGCAATTTCATAAGAAAATTGTCCTATTATTGAAGCACTAGTATAGGTTGCTCCAATATTGGCAGGCATAGAAGTGTTTTGAAAGCTAATATTTAACGCATTTGTCCCTGCATTAATAAAGCTTAATCCTATAAAAGAATCAAACGAAGAAACTCCTTGAAAATTAATACCCGCAACGCCATATAACGCATTTGTAAACGCAGAGGTTACCGTAGATATTGGAAGAGGAAATATTAAGGAGAAATCCTTTCCTACAGCACTATTGAAATTCACCCCGATTTGATAGTTTAAAATACACACATTGCCCTTTTTTATCCATCGGTTGTATAAGCTGCTTATCGTTGTAACGCCTAAAGAGGAAGTAGCCGATCCTCCGCTTACTGAGTTATTTAAGTTCCACAAAGACACTAGAGGCTTTACTGTAGCAGCTCCATAATCCGCAATACCTGTCCCGCTCGTGCCTGACGTTATTGTGATTGTTCTAACCTCTATCCAGGGATAGGGGTTACCATCGCTAAAAGCAGCTGCAGTTTGTACATCCGAAATAGAATACAAGAACACCACCCCAGAGGCTTTAGTTAATGTGCCAGGGGAGACTTGATATATTTCGCCGTTATAATAAACCGCCCCTTTTGTCCAAGTAGCTACTGTTCCGCTTACTGTAATCGTTATCGCAAAGCCGTATAGTACAATCACGTCATTTGTGGTATACGAACCAAGCATACCTTGGATTATTGCGCTCGAAATTTCGGGTATATTCGCCTGAAGATTGTCAATAGCCGCCTTTGTGAATGGGGCTTTAACCGATCCTGCAATACTTGATGTGATTAAGTTTTTTGCCATAATTTCTTATTTATTTAATTGTGAATTGTTTGTATTATTTCTGGATTTTTAATTATCTCGCTGGCTTTATCCATGATTGACTCGCGAGTATTTTTAATCTGACCATTTAAAGCCAGTTTCATAGCTAGACTCATCGCTCGAGAATAGCTAATAGGCTTTACCGAATTAGCCTTCATTTTAACTACCCTTGAAAAATCAACGCCCGTTTTCAAGGAAAATATTCGATCGTTAATTTCTTTGCGGTACGCCCTTTCGCTTAAATTGGTCTCGGTTCCTGTTTGTTTTGCTATAGAATCATGTAATAAATTCCATAGCTCATTTTCCGTTAAATTCTCTGTTAACATGTTACCTCCTTTTTTATTTAAATTGTTAATAATGATTTTTACTACTCTTAGAACTTTTGCCTATGGTTATACTGAATGACCTTCCACCTCTTTGGTAGGAATGAAAATTTGAATTGTACATATACATAAAGCAGTAATCAAAGGCATCAGAGCAGTGCCCGTACTTTTGATATACTGAACCTGTTTCTTTATCCCGTGTAGTGCTTTTGTCTTTCGTTCCGTCAGCAGCCTCTCTTAGATAGGTAAAATCATTGATCGTATTTTTACACTTAGCATCAATGATTATGTTTACTTCTTTTGGATTTCCTAAGACGTTATTAATGTATTGTCCTCTTCCCATTAGTGGAGGATTTGAAGGTGGCACCCTTAACGCAGGCTTAAATTTTGAGAGTTCTGAGTCAATAACTGAAAAGCAGTTAAATCCTTTTTCATATTTCGTATCCTGATTCTTTCCTGAAGCATCACCGAAAATATTAACACCTGCTTTATGTTCATTGTACCTTCGCACAAACTCCCTGCAAGTATCAGCCAAAGTATTCTTGGGATGCTTCATACATATCTCGTCAATGACAACAAAGCTATTTCCTTGCACCTGAGAAATAACACAAGCGCAGTAAGGGGAAACGTTAAAATCAAAACTTACACAAAGAGGCAATGATGGATTGTATGCTGTTGGTTTGATATGATCCGCCGCAGAGAAGTTTTTATAAAATCCATCTCCAGCGGTAATAAGTCCCCAATGTCCCAGAACATAAACCCTGTAAAGATTTATATTGGTCTTGTACTTTTCGTTCAGTATACGCTTATACTCATCGTCGATAAATTTATTATCGTTAAAGGTTGTTATCAGGGTGAAAGTGTCAGAATCTTCTTTGTCGAAGAATTGACTCTTTAACCAATGATCCTCACGAATAGGATTGAAGGTTAGAATTATTTGTTTGTAGTTGGTCGTATTTCCTCTGAGTCTTAAATCAAGCTGAGCCAAATCCATTTCGTCTAACTCCGTACACTCTTCAGCCCACACCCCAGTGATTCCAGTAATCGATTTCAAACGCTCCTGATTATCCAAACCCATGAAAATAATTTCATTGCCTGACTTGTGAATAATTCTAAACTCAGATTTTAGAACAGTGAACTCACCATGCAATTGATACAGGTTGATCAAATCATTGAGCAGCCTGTATACTGACTCACGAATATCGGCGCCAACTTTACGAAGTACTAAAAACCTATGCCCTGGTTCTGTCTTTAATCTTAGCAGAATCTTTTGAGCCGTAGCAACTGACTTACCGCTCCCAGCGCCTCCCATAAGAACAGCGTATCTTTTCTGTGAAGGGAAAAACTTCTCCAAGTAAATGGGATTAACTGCAAACTCTTTTTGTTTAACTTTCATGACTAATCTCCTTTCCAGTTGCTGGCATTGCTACCAATTGAGTTAGGAACTCATTCTTACTTTTTAAGTCTACTTCTGTTGAGTCCTTGTACCCATAGGAATTTTTCATAATGAAAATTGCACCTGCGACATTTTGTTTTAGAAGTAAATGAGATTCTAGCTGCTCCTCAATTTTCAATCTTGTCTTTTCCATGATCTCGTGAAAAGCCTCATAAGATTCTTCTTTCTGGTAGTTCAATAAGCTTTGTCTTGAATTAAAGCCA
>JAYTHK010000308.1:0-3098 GCA_043732665.1 Cytophagales bacterium
ATATGATAATAGTATAAGTACTTACTGCAATATATTGTTATATAATTGCTGTGTGTTTGTCTTTTTAGTACTGATTGTTTGAATAAGAGAAGGCTTACTGTTCTCTAATTTAAGTATGTCTTGGTTTATATTTCTGATGGCTGGCTGCATTTTATCTACAAATATGCCTACTGCGAGGACTATGAATAGAGAGAATATTTTAACCGCAAAACTCTTGTCCGTATCGTCAAATCCCATGCCTCTTGATTTTATTATTCTATCTTAATATCTTCTAAAATTAATACATTTTTACATAAAAAAGTAACCAGTGCCAATAAAATATATTTTTAGTACTTTTTTGTGATTTATCTTTGCTATTATAGTTGATTTCGTTATAATTAAACTTGTGGTTTATACGGATATGATAAAGGTTTTGTTTGTTTGTTTAGGAAATATATGTCGCTCACCATTGGCAGAAGGTGTTTTCAAGGATTTTATAGCTCATAAAAGGCTTAAAAATACTATTTTGTGCGATTCATGTGGCACAGCTGGTTATCATATCGGTTCTTTTCCAGATAAAAGATCCATAACCACGGCTGCATACCATGGCATAAAACTAGAACATAAAGGAAGGCAATTATCCAAGAATAATTTTCGTGAATTTGATTTCATCTTGGCAATGGATGAGAACAATTACAAAGACATTATAAATCTTAAAAAACAATCTGAAGGGAACGCAAAAATACTGATGTTTAGAGATTTTGATCCTAAAGGAAAAGGAGATGTGCCTGATCCTTATTATGGTAATAGCGAAGATTTTGAGGAAGTTTATGAAATGTGTTACCGAACCTCAGAAAATTTGCTTGCATTTATCCAAAAAGAATAAAATTAAAATTAATATTCTCTCTATATTTAAAATATAAACCCTCTACATTCGTCTTTCTAAGAAAATAAAATGCGCAGTATTACTTTTGTATCCATTCTTATCCTTGTTTTTGTTTCGGTCGATTTATATGTTTTTCAGGGGGTGAAAGCCTTGACCGATTCGTTTTCTCCAACCACGAAAAAGATCTTGTACTTTATGTATTGGTCGCTTACTATAGTTGCGGTCATCTCTTTCATGACTACCTTCTTATTTAGTTTTGAAAAATGGAACCGTATCATACGATTAGTATTTATTACGGTAGTGTCGGTAAGTTTTTTTACGAAATTCTTTTTTATGCTTTTTGTTTTGATAGATGATATTCAACGTTCCGTAAGATGGGTAATACAAAAAATAGCAGGTCTTTTCAGCAACGAACCTGTTTCTACGAATGACCCTATTACAAGATCAGAATTTCTTTTGAAAGCAGGTGTGGTAGCCGCAACGGTACCTCTAGTAGGGATGACATGGGGAATTATATCTGGAGCGCACGATTACAGAGTTAGAAGACAAAAAATAGTACTCAAAAATTTGCCGTCTCAGTTTCATGGATTGAAAATCGTACAACTTTCGGATATTCATTCAGGAAGTTTTTATAATAAAACTGCAGTAAAAGGTGGCGTAGAAATGGCAATGAAGGAAAAAGGCGACATTGTTTTTTTTACAGGTGATCTTGTAAACAATGAGGCTTCAGAAATGAAAAACTACCGAGATATTTTCGATAAAATAAAAGCCCCTCTAGGAGTATATTCTGTTCTTGGAAACCATGACTATGGCGACTACGCACAATGGTCGTCTCCAGAAGCAAAGATAGAAAACCTACGGATACTTAAGAATATTCACAAAGAGATGGGATGGGATTTGTTGATGAATGAACATCGTATGTTGGATAGGGGAGGAGATAAACTTGCTATTATTGGAATTGAAAATTGGGGTGCCAAAGGTAATTTCCCCAAATACGGTAAAATGAAAGAGGCCTATAAAAATACAGACGACGCTTCTGTGAAATTGCTTCTTTCTCACGATCCAAGTCATTGGGATGCCCAAGTTAGAAAAGAATATAAAGACATTGATATCATGTTTGCGGGTCATACACATGGAATGCAGTTCGGTATTGAAAATAAATTTATCAAATGGAGTCCAGTACAATACATGTACAATCAATGGGCTGGATTGTACAAAGAAGGTGACCAACATTTATATGTAAATAGAGGTTTTGGATTTATCGGTTTTCCTGGTAGAATTGGAATGTTGCCAGAAATTACGGTGATGGAATTGGTGAAGGGGTAGTTGTTTTGAATATTTATGGTGTTAAGGTGTTAGAGTATTAAAGTTTTTAATGCTAATTCATCAAGATCTTAGCGTCCTTTGCATTTAAAAGATATATAACATTTAAATGCAGAGATTTCAAAAACTTATCGACAAATTCTATAGTTGATTAATCTTTTCTTTTTAATGAAATAATTCAACATTCAATTAAATCCATTATATTTAAACTATAAATGAAATATAGTGAATTGTAGCTTTAACACTATAATACCTTAACACAATTTTACAAAGATGGAATACAGAAGATTCGGACGTACAGGCTGGCAGGTGAGTGAAATTGGCTATGGAATGTGGGGATTGGCTGGATGGACAGGTTCAGACGAACAAGATTATGAAAAATCGCTTGATTACGCTGTAGAAAAAGGGTGCAATTTTTTTGATACCGCTTGGGGTTATGGCGAAGGGCTTTCCGAAGAAGTGCTTGGTAAACTAATGAAGAGAAATGCTTCCAAGAAAATATACGCCGCTACGAAAATTCCACCAAAAAATTTCAAATGGCCTTCTTTGCCAGATTATAAAATAGAAGATTGTTTTCCAACTGCTCATATTATAGAGTACACCGAAAAAAGCCTTAAAAACTTAAATGTTGAGCGTATAGATCTTCAGCAATTTCACGTTTGGGAAGACAGTTGGTCGGATAACGACGAATGGAAAGCAGCTGTTGAGAAACTTATCAAAGAAGGCAAGGTCAAACACTTCGGAGTAAGCGTAAATCGATGGGAACCTGAAAATTGCTTGGAAACTTTGAAAACTGGACTTATCGATTCGATACAAGTTATTTACAATATTTTTGACCAGGCACCAGAAGATAAATTATTTCCTTTGTGCGAAAAATTAGATATAGCCATTATAGCACGTGTGCCTTTTG
>JAYTHK010000309.1:0-3069 GCA_043732665.1 Cytophagales bacterium
GTTCGCATAATGCTAAGATGACCAAGGTAATTTCTTGAAAGTAAATTGTCGGGGCTCCATGAAGGTTTGAAATGAGGTTCCATATAAAGTCCTTCGCCATCCGTTTTATCTTCATCAGAATAAATAAAATCTGCTTCAGGTTTTACATTTAAAAATTTCGCCACTTCATATAACGCTTCTTTGGCAAGCAGATCGTCGTGGTCAAATAGTGCGCAAAATTCACCTGTCGCAATCTCAATACAAGAGTTCGTACAGGCAGAAATGTGCCCATTTTTTTCTCTAAGAATAATTTTTATTCTTGAATCAAGTGCTGCATATTTTTTTAACACGGCCTTAGTTTCCTGAGAAGGAGAATTGTCATCCGCTAAACATAATTCCCAGTTCGTATAGATTTGGTCTATTACAGAATTTATAGTTGCCTCCAAAAAGTCTTTGGGAGTATCATATACAGGAACAAGAATGCTTATCAACGGTTGGTACGAAAATTTTTGCGTATTGATTTTATAGGCATTATAATCTTCTTCTGTTGGAGTATTATTTTTTCTCCAGTCCGCATATATTTCCAACCTTTTTTCTTCTTCTTTATCGTGGTTTAAAACGATAGACATAATTTTTGAGAAAAATTTTCTTACAAATATTTTTCCAGTAGTTGAGAAGAAAAAATGAAAAAGACCTTTGCCACGATAATGTATCTTTAGCATTACAACTACTTTTATGAAAAGAGTGTTCGCTTTTTTAATCCTTCTACTAAATGATTTTTTTGTATGGGAGATTCGCTCACTCATTCTACTTGTGGTTTATATTCCTCCTGATATAGTTCATCAATCTCGTCTATGGAACCCGACATGTGTACAAGTCCGTTTTTAATCCAATAGACCTTGTTACAAATTCTTCGTACTTCTGCAAATTCGTGCGACACAAAAAGTATCGTAGTACCATTAGAACGAAACTCATCGATTTTAGCCAAGCATTTATCTCTAAATCCTTGGTCGCCTACGGCTAACGCCTCGTCTACTATAAGAATATCAGGATTTGTAGCTACTACAATTGAGAAGGCAAGTCTTGCCATCATTCCCGAGGAATATCTTTTTACTTCCAAGTGGATATTCTCTCCTAATCCTGAAAAGTCGATGATATTTTGCACACTTGCCTTGATGTCTTTTCTGGTCATACCCATTAAAGTACAGCAAAGATAAATATTTTCTACTCCCGACATTTCACCTTCTAAGCCTGCACCCAGCGCTAGCATTGGGCCAATGCGGCCGTATACATTTATAGTGCCTTTATCAAGAGGAACAACACCTGCTATCGCTCTAAGTAAGGTGCTTTTGCCCGATCCATTTCCTCCTATAAGCCCAACACATTCTCCTTTACAGACATTCAAATCGATGCCGTGAAGAATTTTCTTACGTTCAAAAAATTTGGTTCTGCCGAAAGAAAGTAAAAACTGTTTTATAGATCCTATTCCTTGCCTTTGAATAAGGAAGCTTGTCTCTACTCCCTTTGCTTCAATTGCTATTTCATTCTTTACCATTTCTTTCAACGATCTATAAATATTATATTAATAATTTGAAACGAAGCCATTTTTCAACTTTCTATATACAAACAAAGAAAACAACATGCCAAATAGAGCCATTCCTATACATATTAGCCAACTCGTAACTGCTGGAGCAACACCCTCGTATAATATAGCATGGAATAAATTCATATAATGAGCAAAAGGATTAAAGCGCATCACATACTCCATTTCGGGAGGTACTCTATAAACAACGGGCGTGGCATAGAATAGCGCTGGAGTAATAGTTCCCCAAAACATTTCAACATCTCTGAAATAAACATTCAGACAACATAAGGTCAGTGAAACGCCAAACGTAAAAACAGTGAATATTAGAATAGCGGGTATAAAAAGTAACGTATTCCAATCGGGACGAAAGCCATAAAAAACCATTACCCCAATAAAAGGAATTAATGAAAGTAGCAGATTTACAAGGTTGGACATTAGAGCAGACAAAGGAAAGATAATAGCAGGTACGTTGATGGATTTCAAAATTGCGCTGCTTTCCAAAATTTTATTGATGATTTGATTGGAAGAAGAAACAAAAAAGGTCCATAATATCAATCCTGATGTTACATACAGTGGATAGTTCTTAATATCGGAAACTACGTGCTGAAATACGAAAATAAAGATCAGCAATAGAAACAGCGGGTTAATAAGCGTCCATAAGAATCCAAACATAGAATTTTTGTAGCGAAGCTTAAGATTCTTAGAAGCAACGACCTTTACGGTCTCATAATATGTTTTTAGGCGGGAATTGTAATAGTTAATTTTACTCATTTGACCAATTCTAAAGTTTGCAAATATAGAAATTTGTTTATATTTATTTACATTTGAGAAATTGAACAGTAGAAAAATGAATAGGATAGGAAGAACTGGTGTGCTTCTCACTTTATTAGCTATAATAGTGATGCACGTAGTAAATGGTCAAGGCGTAGATAAAAAAAGGGAATACTCAGGTTTTTTCGACTCCTATTATCACCGTGGTCCGTTGTCATTTACTGGAGGCTTAGGTACAAGTTTGTATAAGGGCGATTTATCAAAAGGTTTCTATGGAACACCAAGTATTGCCTTTAGTCTTGGGGCTAACTATAAACTATGGCCAAGAATGGCTTTTGGTGCTGAGTTCCAATATTTTTCCCTTGCAGGAAAGTTGGGCGATACTTTAAAATCCTCTTTTGCAAGTTCAAACTGGGGTGTTAATCTTTATGCAAGATTGTATATTATAGACGATATAATAAGGAAGCCACAAGACAGACGTACCAATAAAAAAATTAAACCCTATATCACTGCTGGACTAGGATTTATTAAGTATAGCGCAGTTGGTACTCTGGGAAGTGCTAGCGGTCTTACACCTGTATTTCCAGTGGGTCTTGGCATAGAATATAAAATCAGTCCTAGGTTACAAATCATTCCAGAGTTTACTCAAACTTTTACGTTTACGGACAGGTTAGACGGAGCGGCTGTCAAAAAAGGCTTTGATGGATATGGGATGTTGATGTTAAAAATACAAT
>JAYTHK010000310.1:0-26431 GCA_043732665.1 Cytophagales bacterium
TTGCCATCGTCGTATAAATCCTTCGCCGACTCAAATCCCAATTCATCCAGAAAGGCACTCTCTGGATTCTTTTGTTTAAACTCATTTAACCGATCTACGAATTCATTACTTCTATCAAGCGATGCATACGTTTCTTTCGCACCTCTAAGCGCATCTTCCTGAATCGGCAAATTATAATATTTATCTAACAGCATATTATAATCTACTAAAGCTTCTTCGTACTTTTTGAGATGATTGTATATGGTTGCACGTTTTAACAATGCTTCTGGTTCATAAGGTTGATTGTTAAGTTTTGCACCAATGAGTTTAGAAAATCCTATTACAGCAGCATTCAAGTCGTCGCTGCGGTAATCTAACTGGGCTTTTTGATAAATAGCACCTTCATAGTAGAGGGAGTTAGGGTATTTATTAATAACAGTAACAAAGCTGCTTTTAGCGTCTGAAAGTTTGTCCTCATATACCTGAACAATTCCTTTCTGGTAAAAAGCATAATCAATATCAGAGGTGAGATTTTTGATAGCGAGGTCGTAATAGTTTAACGCCTCTGAATATTTTTTGTCCACGTAATACAAGTCTGCTGTTCTCAGCAACGCATCGTTGTAAAAAAGTTTATCGGGAGCATTTTCTAATTTCTTAGTATAGGCACGAAAATGTAGAAGTGCTTTGTCGTACTTTTTACTGTTGTAATAAGCATAACCTATCCCATACCTGGACTTCAAATGGTATTCATTTTCATCGTCGCCTGTTTTCTCAAACACAAGCGCATAAGCATTTACGGCGTCTTCGTACTCTTTATTTATCGAATACACTTCTGCCTTCCAAAAGGCAGAAGCTACGAAAATATCTTTATCATAAGAATACAGCATAGACTTGCTAAACATCTTTTTTGCCTCGCTGTACTGACCAGCATTAAATAATTCTGTACCTCTATAATAAGTATGCAATTGGTATGCTTCATTTATTCGGGTACTTCGATTTTTCAACCCTTCTATATGTGCAATTGCTTCTGCATAATTATTGGTTTTTAAAAATGCCTCACTCAATAGTTCGTTCGCTTCTTCGTAACGTTTACTTTGAGGATAGGTATTAATATATTCCTTCAAAGGCGCAATGGCATCACGGTAACGCAAGAGGTCGTAGTTTACTTTCCCAAAATAGAACAAGGCTTCTTCTTTTGTTTTTTTATTAAAATCTAGTTTACGTGCTTGGTCAAATGCATTCAGGGCAAATTCTTTAGCACCAGTTTTCAAATAAGAATGTCCAAGATAAAAGGCGGAAGATTGCCCAAGCGTATCGGTATTGGAAGCTATGTTTTTAAAACTTGCTGCTGCTGCTTCAAATTTGTCATTTTTAAATTGTGAATATCCAATCCTGTATAAAATTTCTCGGGTAGAATTCCCTTTGTCTTCGTTGAGGTATTTGTCAAAATTTTCAAGCGCCTTTTTATAATCCTTTTTAAAATACCAAGCATCTGCCACCATTAAGCTTATTTCGGATTTTATTTGAACAGCAGAATTCTGCAAAGCTTTCTCACCATAAGTAATCACATCATCGTACCTGCCTTGACGGTAGTATATATTAGTAATCATGTGAGGAACAAGATTTTTATAATCTTCGTTGGTTTCTGCTTTCGTAAGGTCGGTAAGCGCATCGGCATAAGTGCCATTTTTCAATTCTGAATAACCCGCATAATAGGAAGCAGCATAGGTGTATTTATTATTTTTAGTTTTTACTTCGTTGAAACAAGGAGCTGCTTTTTCGAATTCTTTTCTGGTAAAATAAGAATAACCCAATTTAAATTTAGCTTCTATTCTTTGGCTTTCGAAAAGCATTTCAGGATTCACTTTCTCTAAATATTCAATTGCCTTATCGTATTTTTTGCCGTTGTAAAAAAGGTTTCCCAATTCAAAATTGGCCAGAGCGGACTTTGGATGGTATGGGTATTTTAGTATAAAATTATTAACCAAATCTTCTCCGTCGGAATTAAAGAGACTAAGAGCACAATAGGCTATATAATATTCCGCATCAATAGATTTTGTAGCAGAAGGTTGAAGGCGGATGAATTGAGAAAATACTTCGCGAGCAGCACCGTATTTTTGCTTATCAAGGAGTTCTAGCCCCTTTCTATAAAGATCTTCGTCTGAAATTTTCACAAGGGTGTTTTGAGCAAACACACCCGTCATAAAAAAGCAGACCATAACTATAGTTGTAATTATCCTTTTATAACTCATCCTTTTTTCAAAACCTGTTACTCATCTAACGAACTCTTTATCCTTAGTATTGTATAGTTTTATCCAAAAATATAAAAAATATAATAAAAGGTGATGAGTAAGTTATGCACAATTTGGTATTAGAGTATTAAGCTGTTAAGGTTGGATGCGGAGGGCTACTTTTTAGATTTATGAAGGACTAACTATATTATTTAAGGGAGATCGTTCCTGAATTGCAATTGACATTAGTACACTAAAAACATAATCAGCTTAAAGCCTATACAAATTCTTAGCTTTATTTCTAATATCGTCCATCAGATCCTGATCGCTTTCATACAAAATTTTAGAAATATCTTTTACTACTCGGTCAATGCTTTCTACTTCTTCGTACAGATAATTTTCAAGCTCTATTTTACTTTCTTCTTTTTTCTCAAGCTTCATTAACTGCAGTAAACCTAAAAGCCTACATACAGGGCCACGAAAGATATGACTATTCATATAAGCATACGTAGTAAGAGTATCATTTTGCTCCTCAAGTTTCTTTGTGCGGTCGTATACTATTCTTTCCAACTTGCTGTTATTATATTTCAAATCTTCTTGAATACTTTTCAGCTCTTCGTTTTGAGCCAAAATTTCATTATTCAAATTATTAATTTCTAAGATCAACTCATTCGTCTTTTCATGCTCTTTAGAATAAGCTTTTCTTAATGCCATTCCTATATTGAAAGAAAGTCCAATTCGAATAAATATATTTATTGCCCACATCCAATCAGGATCGTCGGCGGCATTATTTTTTATAATAAAAGGAAAATTTATTTGCACGAAAGTTAGGCTTAAGAATGTTGTAAAAAGTACTCCAAAATAAAAATTTCGTTCTTTGCCTTTATAAATAACAGAAGTATATAAGACCATATTCACTATATCAATACAAGCTATCCCTTTCAAACCTCCCATCATAAAAAAACTCGATACAATTGATAAAAACACTACCAGAAAGGATATTCTTTTTTTAAGTAAAAAATTTTCTGGCAAATAAACCATCACAAACAACCCTCCATACAAAACAAAAATTCCTAGAGATGAATATAATATTTGCGGCGATTTAATAACAAACAATGAATTGAAAATATAGACTAATATTCCTAATAATGAAACGGCCAATACTTGAAGCATCATATTCCTTTCAATATCATCTGTAACAGGTTTTACCTTCTTCATATCTTTCAATAGTTATAAAAATTAGTACTGTTAGGTTAATATATTTAATGAGAAAAAAATCCCCCACATTAAATATACCTATAAATATACAAAAAATATAATTAGTTGAATTGCCTGTTCTCTTTAGTGAATAGACAATTGAGAATATACGAGTAGAACAGCGAGTATATTCTCAATTGGCAAAGCTAGCTAGTCCCAATAATTTTTAAGTAGTCAACTCTCTTATAAATATTTTAGCTATGCCTCTTCATGATTATAGTTCATTCCTGCTCTTTTAATTTGCTCAATATTTTATTATCAATAAGGAATAGCATAAGCCAAAAGAACTTTCCTGCCTATAATCTAGGTCAAATTTGAAATCGAAGTCAAAATTCACTTTTCAACATGAAATCTTATTACGTTAAAACCATAACACCCAAATACCATAACTCTTTCCTACTTCAAATACTTTCATTATATTTACCTAATTATATTAAAAAAAATGTCTTCAAAAATTGATATTTCCCTTGTCATTCCTCTATACAACGAGGATGAATCTTTGAAAGAATTGACCGATTGGATAGCACAGGTGATGATTAAAAATAGTTTCACTTACGAAATTCTCCTCATTGACGATGGTAGTACAGATCGCTCATGGGAAGTTATAGAGCAGCTATCTATTGAGAATAAAAGCATTAAGGGATTTCGCTTCAACCGCAACCATGGAAAATCTGCAGCTTTGCATACAGGTTTTCAAGCCTGCAAAGGTGATGTGGTAATCACAATGGATGCCGACTTGCAAGATAGTCCTGACGAAATACCTGAACTATTTAAAATGATCAAAGACGATAAATTTGATCTTATTTCAGGATGGAAAAAGAAAAGATACGATCCTCTAAGCAAAACTATTCCAACAAAATTATTTAATTGGGCTACTCGGAAAATGTCGGGGATTAATCTACACGACTTCAATTGCGGCCTAAAAGCATACAACTACCGCGTCGTAAAAAACATTGAAGTATACGGTGAAATGCACCGCTACATACCTTTCATAGCTAAGTGGCATGGTTTTACTAAAATAGGAGAGAAAGAAGTGGAACACCGTGCACGAAAATATGGTATTACCAAATTCGGATTAGAAAGATTTGTAAATGGTTTTCTAGATTTACTTTCTATTACCTTTGTGCACAAATACAAGAAAAAACCTATGCACTTTTTTGGAAGCTTAGGAAGTTTAAGTTTTATACTTGGATTCTTTTTAACAGCAAGAGTAGTAGGAATAAAAGCCTACCACACATTGTTGACTCACACTCCTTATGAGCGCGACGTGATCGACCAACCGACGTTTTACATTGCTCTTACATTGCTTATTATTGGAGTGCAGCTCTTTATGACTGGCTTTTTGGGTGAAATGATGGTCATGAATTCGACCAAGAAAAATGATTATCTGATCTCAGAAAAAACAAATGCAGATTTATAACAATGAAATTTTCAGTTGTTATCCCAGTTTATAATCGCTCAGACGAAGTAAAAGAATTACTTGAAAGCCTTTCTGTACAAACATATAAAAAATTTGAAGTAATCATTATTGAAGATGGTTCCTCTACAAAATGTGAACATGTATCAAATAGTTACAAAAGCAAATTAACGCTCTCTTATTATTATAAAATCAACGAAGGCCGTTCTATCGCACGCAATTATGGCATTGCAAGAGCAACGGGAGATTATTATATAATCTTTGATTCTGATTGTATCATTCCAGAAAATTATTTTTCTATTGTCTCTGAATTTCTTCTAAAAAATCCTGTAGACTGTTTTGGCGGACCTGATAAGGCACATAACTCTTTCTCTCCAGTACAAAAAGCCATTAGCTATTCGATGACTTCTTTTTTGACGACCGGAGGATTGAGAGGCAGCAGTAAAAAAATTACAAAATTCTACCCCCGTAGTTTTAATATGGGATTCAATAAAAAAGTAATGGACGCTACTGGAGGATTTCCAAACATTCCTTTAGCAGAAGATATTGACCTCAGTTTTAGAATTGAAAAAGCCGGATTAAAAATAGCGTTAATTGAAAATGCTTTTGTATACCATAAGCGTCGCACAAGTTTCCAGCAGTTCTTTCGACAAGTAAACCGTTTTGGTATCGGACGAATTGATCTGTTCAAAAAATATCCCAACACTCTAAAATTAACACATTTCATTCCTGCTTTATTTGTGGTATTTACTTTACTATCTGTTTTGTTAGCACCACTTAATTATCTATTTACAGTTCCTTTGCAGTCTTATCTCCTCGCAATACTAATAGATGCTACCATTGCAAACAAAAGCATCTCCATTGGTTTCCTATCCGTTTGGTCTGCACTAGTTCAGATGTTTGGCTACGGAACAGGATTTATAAAAGCATTCGTAAAAAGAGTACTTTTGAACCAAAATGAATTTGCAAAATATTAAACCGACTAGTTATAACTTGTCATGAACGTACAACAAAATTTTTCACTAAAAAAATTAAATACCTTTGGTATAGAAACCAAATCGGAGCATTTTGTAGAATTTACTAGTGTGAAAGAATTGGAAAATATTCTTTCTCTTCCAGAATATAAAAATAAAAAACGTCTCATTATTGGCGGAGGCAGTAATCTATTATTTACTTCAGAAATAATAGATGGATTGGTTTTGCAAAATAAAATAAAAGGAATTAAAATTATAAAAGAAAACGAAAAAGAGGTCTACCTAAAATCTGGTGCTGGTGAAGTATGGCATGATTTGGTAGTATATGCAATTTCTAAAAACTGGGGAGGAATAGAAAACCTTTCTCTAATTCCTGGTACTGTTGGAGCTTCGCCAATGCAAAATATAGGAGCGTATGGCGTAGAGATAAAAGATAGTTTTGAAAGTCTTGAAGCTTATGAAATAGCTACTGGAAATCTAAAAACGTTTTCTTTGGAAGAATGTAGATTTGGTTACCGAAGCAGTATTTTTAAACATGAAGCGAAAGGTAAATATGTAATTATTTCTGTCACGATCAAGCTAAGCAAACAACCTACTTTCAACATCTCTTATGGAGTAATTAACGATACCCTAAAACAAATGGGTGTTGCCGAACTCTCAGTGAAAGCAATTAGCGATGCCGTTATTTCGATTCGCCAAAGTAAACTCCCTGATCCGAAAGAAATTGGCAATGCGGGAAGCTTTTTTAAAAATCCTGAAATTCTTGATTCTGCTTTTGAAAAAATAAAATCTAATTATCCTGAAATCCCCTCCTATCCTACTGTTCCTGGAATGACAAAGATACCAGCAGGTTGGTTGATCGAACAATGCGGTTGGAAGGGAAAAGTAGTTGGTCACACAGGCGTACACAAGAATCAAGCGCTTGTCCTTGTCAATTATGGGCAAGCAAAAGGCGAAGAAATTAAAGCGCTTTCTATTGAAATTCAAAAATCAGTAAAAGAGAAGTTTGGAATTGAGTTGGAAGCGGAAGTGAATTTTGTTTGAGCATAGAATTAGAATATTCTATAATTCTGAAATAAATTGCTTTAGTGTTGGATAGTGACGAGTGATTTATCCCCGTACTAATGCTCCGCAGGTATCTTCATTTTCTCAAGCAGACGCTTGAAATAAATGTGTATAAGCGGAGGCTTGCGCCTGCAGGGGCTGCCTATTACATATGTGCTGTTTGCTTCAGTTATATTCTCAGTTAAGTATAACTTTTTACATAATCGTCGAAGTTCTTAAAGTCACCAATTATGTTGTTTTGTTTGTCAATAGCAATATAATGTCCCGGCTTATTTTTTAGTATGCCGATTATTTTTTTATCTAGGTTATACTTCTCGGAAATGTTGTCAATAATTATTTGGTCAGAATTGTCGCATGGAAACTGAACCGAAACCTCCTCGTCATCATGACTACTTATATTTATTCCGTTTCCCAATTCAATGTCGCAGTTGTGAATATAATAGTCTGAATTATTTAGGAAAAAGTCATTGAAGTCGCCAATAGTTTTAAAGCTCTCCTTTGTATTCTCATCCAAATATTTATTATCGTCTGTCCATGCAACAATTTTACAAGTAACGACACTTTTGTCTTACGACAAAAGTGTCGTTACTTGTAAGGTTGACATTTCGAGAAAATAATATCTTTCTGTCAGTCCAGTTGGTCTGTCAAAACTTAGAAGCTGAATTGTCAGGTAATCATTATCGCCTAATTGTGTCGTCATATAATTGATGCTAACGATTGCATAAGCCATTCATAGCAATAGATATTTCATTCGTTTCAAATCCTACTCCGTGTCTTATCCCCAGGCAAGACACTCATTTCTATGTAACAACTCTATCAATGGAACTTAACTACCGATTATACTGTGAATTTATCAAATCCGCTACAATGCCTGTCCAGCCTGTCTGGTGCGATGCTCCAATTCCTGATCCATTGTCTCCATGGAAATATTCATAGAACAAAATATAATCTTTGAAATGTGGATCGGTTTGAAATTTTTCACTGTCGCCAAACACCGCTCGTCGTTTATTTTTATCCTTAGCAAAAATTTGAATTAAGCGTTTACTCAATTTATCAACTATTTCTTGCAGATTCAATTTCTTTCCTGAACCAGTAGGATATTCAATACTAAATTCGTCTTGGTAATAAGCATTGAATTTTTTCAGCGATTCTATGATCATATAATTCACAGGAAACCAAACAGGGCCGCGCCAGTTGGAGTTACCGCCAAACATACCCGTATCAGACTCTCCAGGCATATATTCAACCGTGTACTTATTCTCTTCCCAAGAAAACTCATAAGGATTTTTCTTGTGAAACTTAGACAATGCTCTCACTCCGTAATCGGATAAAAATTCTGTCTCGTCAAGCATTCTTTTTAAAATAGAACGCAGACGACTTTCTCTTACTAAAGACAATCTTCGTTTCACTCCCAAATTAGGAACTTCTCTAGTAGAGACGAGTGAAGCAAACTCAGGTCTATAACTTAAAAACCATTCCAGCCTTCTCTTAAAATGAGGAAACTTATCAAGAATATGTGGCTGTAATGTTTCTACAGCAAACAAAGGGATTAAACCTACCATTGAACGTACTTTTAATGGTGTATAATTTCCGTCATGTGTATTTAATACATCGTAGAAGAATTCATCTTCATCGTTCCACAAATTCAGGCCACCACCGCTAAGGTTGGCAATAGCACCTGCGATGTACATGAAGTGTTCGAAAAATTTAGAAGCAGTATCTTCATAGGAAGAATTTTTTTGCGCCAGCTCAAGTGCGATACGCATCATATCGAGTGAATACATGGCCATCCAACTGGTCCCATCTGCTTGTTCGATACTTCCTCCCATTGGCAGCGGGGCACTTCGATCAAATACTCCAATATTATCTAAGCCTAAGAAACCACCTTCGAAAATATTTTTTCCATTGCTATCTTTTCGGTTTACCCACCAAGTAAAGTTGAGCATAAGTTTATGGAAAACTCTTTCCAGAAAATTCAAATCTCCTTTTCCGTATAAGTCACGTTCGATCTCGTAAACGCGCCAAGCCGCCCAGGCATGTACGGGTGGGTTAACATCGCTGAAGCTCCATTCGTAGGCAGGAATTTGTCCGTTGGGATGCATATACCATTCTCGAAGCAAAAGAATAAGTTGTCTTTTTGCAAAATCAGGATCTACAATTGCAATTGGAATACAGTGAAAGGCAAGATCCCAAGCGGCATACCAAGGATATTCCCATTTATCGGGCATGGATATAATCTCCATGTTATTGAGATGTTTCCAGTCTTTATTTCTTCCATATTTCCGATGTTCCGAAGGAGAAGAATCGTTGTCTCCTTTCTGCCAAATAGAAACATCGTAATAATAAAACTGTTTTGTCATCAACATTCCAGCAAAAGCCTGACGTTGTATATTTTTTAAATCTGGATCTTCTAACTTTCCTGCTACTTCGTTGTAAAAAGTATCTGCTTCTTTAATTCTCGCTTTAAAAATATAATCAAAATCTTCAAAGGCATTTTTAACAGGAACATCAGAAAGGCGAAGTCTAATCTCTTTTGATTTTCCTCCTTCTATAATGTGCGCATAACGCAGAGATGCTTTGGTGCCCGTCTTATCAGGATTAACAGCATCTTTTAACCCATCTACCACATATTCATTGATGCCATCTTTCCAATAACCAGGGGTAGGTTCGTGCCCATATACGTTTACATGGTTGGTTTCATTTTCACAAAAAAGCAATTCAGGATTTCCATCGTAATGCAAATGGTAGATCCCCCAGTCTTTGTGCTCGATATGCAACATTTTATTTACACCTGCCGTAATCGTTGGCTTATAATCTCCTGGTAAAAAAGACCAAAAGTTTCTAAACCATATCGTAGGAAGAATATGTATAGGCGCTGGCTCTGTACCACGATTGTGAATGGTAATGCGAATACAAATATCTTCCATATCTGTTTTGGCATATTCTGTAAAAACATCAAAATATTTGTTATCCTCAAAGATGCCTGTATCTATTAGCTCATACTCTGGCTTATCTTTTCCACGTCTTCTATTTTCATCTACTAAATCTTCGTAAGGAAATTCATTTTGAGGGTATTTGTATAAAAATTTCATATAAGAATGTGTAGGTGTGCTATCGAGATAGTAGTAATATTCCTTCACATCTTCGCCATGATTTCCTTGGTTTCCCGTAAGTCCAAATAATCTTTCTTTTATAAATGGATCTTTCTCATTCCACATAGCAGTGGAAAAACAGATAAATTGTTTGTAATCACAAATGCCCGATATTCCATCTTCGCCCCATCTATATGCACGGCTACGAGACTGCTTAAAATCAAAATACTCCCAAGCAGAACCATCATGACTGTAATCTTCCCGAACCGTTCCCCACTGTCTTTCAGAGAGGTAGGGTCCCCATTTTTTCCAGCCACGATTACTTTTAGTAAGCAATACTCTATCTTTCTCAATATTGGACATAGCTCAATCTACATTTTACCGATACAACACTTATTAAATCAATCCTAATGATACTAAAATAAGTTTGAATATTCACTAGATTAAGCGATTGCTTTTAAACTTTTTTTTTAGTCAGCTTATAATTCCAAGAATTAATATGACAAAAGAATTTAGTTATCAAAAAGATAATATTTCATAAAATAAAGTTCTTCGGAGAATCAAGACCTGCACATAGAAAAACTAATAACCTTTTTATTGTTTTACAGAATTAGGTTTTGAAAAAATATTATTTATGTTAATACTCAACCTCAATTACCGTTTACTTTTTATTCTGTGTCTTTGCTTCTAGAATGTGTTTAAACAATTCTTCTTTAGTAATCGGTTTCGTCTTTTCTTTTAGCTCTCTCCATACTTCCTCTGAATCACGACCATGGAAAGGGTTTTCAAAATCCGAAAATGATTTTATGTTGTTGTTACTTCTAATGACCACCACATTTAATTAACTTAATATATGTAAAAAATAATAAATCAAATAACTTATTTATAACGTTTACAGAACCCTTCCTTAATTTTTTAAATAGTTGCAATTTTTACTTGTAAAGTAATTATTTCACCTTTAGTATTTAATGCAAAGGCTACTTTTAATGGTTTTTATTTAACAGTAAAACCTGTTACTATGAAAATAAATTTACCACTACTATCGCCTGGTAGTTCCTCAGCAAAAGAATCTCCTCGAATGACTTGCTCTATTTCAAACAGAGAGCGAATACCATTTTGATGCAACGCAATAATACTTAGATTGCTATGATTAAATTGAAAGTTGAAATTCATAAAAATCAGTAAAAAAGTTAAAAAATATGACAAGCTAAAGATATGGACTAAATAATTAAAATAATAATACTAATTTTATAGAATCTATGACAAAAGAATTTAGTTATCAAAAAAGACAAGAGTATATAAAACAGCTTGTTTCAGAGCCTCAAGACCTTATTATCGTGGGCGGAGGTATCACTGGGGCTGGCATCCTACTTGATGCCACTACAAGAGGGATGAAAGCTGCCTTGTTTGAAATGCAAGATTTTTCTCAAGGTACCTCAAGCCGCTCTACCAAGCTAGTACATGGGGGATTGCGTTATTTAAAACAATTTGAATTTGCACTGGTAAAAGAAGTAGGACACGAACGTGCGATCGTTTTTGAAAACGGTCCTCATGTTACAAAATCAGAACCTATGCTTTTACCCATTATCAAAGGTGGAAGCATAGGGTTGATGGGCGCTCTTTTTGGTATGTGGCTTTATGATAAGTTGGCGGGTGTGAAAAAAAATGAGCAACGTCGAATTCTTCACAAAGTAAGTGTGCTAGCAATGGAACCCTCCATACGACGCACTATTCTTAAGTCAGGTGCTTACTATTTTGAGTACAGAACAGACGATTCACGTCTGACTGTTGAAGTGATCAAAGAAGCAGTAGACCGCAATGCCAATGCACTGAACTACTGCAAAGTGATGGGCTTTCTTTATACGGAAGGCCAAATTTCTGGTGTAAAAGTAACAGATTTACTTACTGGATCTACTTTTGACGTAAATGCTAAAATAGTTGTAAATGCTACTGGACCTTGGGTAGATGAAACTGATTTACTTGATAGTACTTCAAGAAAAAATAAATTACTTCTTTCTAAAGGAGTGCATATAGTAGTTGACGCTTCAAGGCTTCCTATAGGTCAAGCAGTATATTTTGATTCAGGTGCAGGAAGAATGGTATTCGCTATTCCAAGAGAAGGTAAAGTTTATATTGGTACTACTGAGAGTGAATACAAAGAAGGAATTTTAAATCCCAGAATTACAAAAGAAGAACGTGATTATCTTTTACAATCGGTTAATGCTCTTTTTTCAGATACGAATTTAGTACCACAAGATGTAGAGTCTGGTTGGGCTGGACTAAGACCTCTTATAAAACAGGAAGGTAAAAAGCCAGGTGAAATATCACGAAAAGATGAAACGTTTGTATACGCTTCAGGGCTTATTTCTATAGCTGGTGGCAAGCTTACGGGTTATAGAAAAATGGCTGAACGCATTGTAAATTTAGTTTCTGAAAAATTAAAAAAAGAACATCAACTGTCTTTTTCGGCTTGCGTAACCGACAAAACTCCAATATCTGGTGGTAATACAGGAGGAGGAGAAAATTTTGAGGCGTATGTAACTAAAAAAATAAACGAAGTACAACTCGAAGGATGGCATGACTGGGAGATAAAAAAAATCGTTAAACGTTATGGATCCAATTGCGATACGATATTCTCTATCGCCACTACTGTTAATACTTCTATCTCTACGCTTTCGATAGGTAGAATTGCAGAACTAGAATACTCCATTCAACAAGAGATGATCGTTTCTCCTTTGGACTTCTTTGTAAGAAGAACGGCCGCCGCTTATTTTAATATTCAATTAGTATTGGAAGAAAAAGATGCTGTATTTAAATATATGCAAAGCCGTTTGGGATGGAATGAAATGCTGTCGGAAAAATTCAGACTGGAATTAGAGACGGAATTAAATTATCTTACTTCAATTAAAAATAATTAAATTTTGATAAAAGTAAGATAATTGCGAAGAATTCAAGCGTAGGGCAGAATGACGAAGCAATCCGATAGCTATGCAGCAGATTGTATAGCTATCGGATTGCTTCGTCGCCAACGCCTTTGTCGAAGGCTTCTCGCAATGACGATTTATTCCTCCGTCTTTTCACCTTTTTTATAACTAACCAAATAAACTCCAAAAAGAATTATCGTTAGATAACAGAGTTTTTCAAGACTAAAACAGTCCTTACCCCAAGCTATGGCCACAATAGCGGCGATAAAAGGTTGCAAATAAATATAACTTCCGGCCACAGATGGATTGACATATTTCATAACGGCGGAATTAATATAATAGGTCAAGAGCGTAGCTAAAATAATAACGAAGGCGAATGCCCACCATGCTTCTAAGGTCAAAGCATTCCAATCTGTTGTACTGAAATCTTTGTACCCAAAAGGGATAATCATAATAAACCCAATTATAAAAATCCATTTCAAGATCGTAAATGGATTGTATTCTTTCATCAGCGGTTTTACGGTAACTAGAAATCCAGCCCAACTAATGGCATTTATAAGAATAAGAATATCGCCTGTAAATAATCCTTTTACATTACCATTATCAGCACTCATGAGCAAGAGTATTGTTCCTGCAGTACCTAAAATAATTCCTCCTATTTTATAAAAATTTAATTCTTCTTTGATCACAAAAAAAGAAATAAGCAGTACGATAAACGGAGTACCTGTCATCATTAAAGAAGCGTTGATTGGAGTTGTGAGACTCAAGCCTTCATAGAACATCATTTGGTTTATCGTGATACCAAAGAATGCTGCCAGAAATAATCTTACGTAGTCTTTTTTCTTTATCGATTCTTTGACGAAGAAAAAATGAATCAGACTAAATACGACAATAGCAACTATCCCTCGACTTACCACGATAGACAATGGTTTTACAAACTCTGGCATTACTAATTTTGAAATAGTAAAATTAAGCCCGCCTATCAAGGCTGTCAGAAGAAGCATCAGATGTGCTTTGAGGGTTAGTTGCTTGCTGATAATTATTGGATGTTAGAAAGCTGTCAGGCTATTTCATTTATTAAACTGTTCAAAGTTAAAAAATAGTTTGAATTTTACGAATGAATAAATTGGTATTTCATTTTTATTGTTAAATTAATTTGGATTAATTAACTTATTTAGATAGGCGGAAACTTGAGTCGTGTTGCATAGATAATAAATGTCTAGTTAGGCGACAAAACACGGTGATAACTCCACATTTACAAATTTAAACATGTGAAAAATGTAATTCTTTACTCCTATTGTATAAGAATAACGGCACAAAATTCTCAATCTTTGTAGTAGCAATTTAAGAAAACAAAAAATGAAACATAGCAATTGGTCATCGGCAAACATATCGGATCAAAAAGGTCAAATTATAATAATTACTGGTGCTACAAGTGGACTTGGGCTTGAGGCTGCAACTGTATTAAGTAAGAAAGGAGCAACCGTAATTATGGCTGTTCGAAATCTTGAAAAAGGAAAAAATGTGATAGCAGAAATTAAAAATAAAAATCCAGCTTCTAAATTGGATTTGATGCGTCTGGATTTGGCAGACTTAAATTCTGTGCATGAATTTGCACGTACATTTAACTCCAGCTACTCCGCTTTAAATGTACTAATCAACAATGCGGGCATTATGTATCCATTGAAAAGAGAAGAAACAAAGCAGAAATTTGAAATTCAATTTGGAACAAACCACTTGGGACATTTTGCATTGACAGGGCTGCTTTTAGATGTTCTCAAAAAAACACCTCTATCTAGAGTGGTAACACAAAGCAGTATTATGCATAAATTTAAAGCCGATATTCATTTTGATGATTTGAATTGGGAGAAATCATACAACAAAGCAAAGGCATATTCACAAAGTAAATTAGCAAATCTATTATTTACCTATGAATTAGACCGTGAGTTTAAAGAAAATACTATTAATGCCATTGCCACAGCCGCTCACCCAGGCTATACTGATACTAATCTTCAAAGCAATTCAGGATTTTTTATGGGTATCATGAATAAGCTCCTTGCTCAAAAAGTGGAAATGGGAACCTTGCCAATATTAAGAGCAGCAACGGAAGCAGATTTGATTGGAGCGGAATATTTTGGACCAACTAAAATGGGTGAATTACGCGGTTTTCCTGAAAAAGTAAGCTCTAGCAATAAGTCTTACGATCTTCAACTGGCTAAGCGGCTTTGGGAAGTTTCTGAGAAATTAACAGGTGTACATTATAACTTCAACTAAGTAAATTTATTTCTTACGTTTCTTATAAACCCAATATATAACAGATTGTAAACAGAATGTTTATGTAAATTAAGATAAGTAAAATTTTACAACTATGAAAAAGATCGTTCTAATCTTGATGGCAGCGTTTCTGATAGGTATTTCAATCAGTAATAGTTTTGCTGTACGAGAAGGCAAAGTGCCTACTTGTGTAAAATCTACGTTCTACTCTCAATTTCCTTATGCGGAAAGTATACATTGGACTAAAGGAAAATCTGGCGCTTATAACGTAAAATTCTCCATGAATGAGAATGTTGCTACTGCTATGTTTAACGATAAAGGAGTAATGCTGGAGTCGCAGATTGTATATTTTAACGACGATGTACCTCCTTATATACTACAAGAAATTAAGAAAAATACCAATGTGCATGTGATGAGATTTGTAAAAACAATTGACATCAATCGTGATGAATTTTTCAAGCTGACATTGAGAAAGGGGAAAGAAGGATTTGAAGTTTTGTTTGACAAAGACTGGAAAGTTCTTGAAGTATATGAAATGAAAAATTCAAAAAGTCTATAACTTAATACTAGAATCATAAAATAAAACAGGTTCAAGCTGCTTATGTTTGAACCTGTTTTATTGTATGTTAGATACTTGAGTGCTGTATCAAAACATTCTAACTTTAAATTAACATAACAATCAGTCTGTTCTACTTCAAAAGAAATTTAATATCTTGTATCTCTAATATGGCACCAAGTACCTTACAATGATAAACAACAACGCTCCCTTAGCAGAAAGAATAAGACCCTACACGCTCGACACTTATATTGGTCAGCAGCATTTAGTGGGAAAAGGTGCCATTATTCGCAATGCAATCGAAGCTGGAACCATTCCCTCTATGATTTTCTGGGGACCTCCAGGTGTGGGCAAAACTACCTTGGCTAATATCATTGCCAATAATTTAAAAATCCCGTTTTATTTATTGAGCGCCGTAAGCTCTGGAGTGAAAGAAGTGCGTGAGGTGATTGAAAAAGCAAAAATGAATAGCAAAACTATTTTGTTCATTGATGAGATTCATCGTTTCAGTAAATCACAACAAGATGCTTTGTTGGGTGCTGTAGAAAAAGGAATCATTACCTTGATTGGAGCTACTACTGAAAACCCTTCTTTCGAAGTCAACTCCGCTTTACTGTCTAGGTGTCAGGTATACGTATTAAAGCCACTTGACCGAAACGATCTTATCGGGCTTTTAGAATATGTATTAGAAAATGATACAGAACTAAAACAACTCTCTATAAAAATAAAAGAGCACGAAGCGCTTCTCAATATTTCAGGAGGAGATGCCCGTAAATTATTAAATCTACTAGAGCTGGTGGTTCAATCTATTCCTGAAAAGGAAATTGTAATTACGGATGAATTGGTCATGTCTATCGCACAGCGAAAAGTAGTGCTATACGATAAAGGTGGTGAAATGCATTACGATATTATTTCTGCGTTTATAAAATCCATAAGAGGAAGCGATCCTAATGCGGCTATTTATTGGTTGGCAAGAATGATCGAGGGTGGAGAAGATGTAGAATTTATAGCACGTCGTTTGGTAATTTTAGCTTCAGAAGACATTGGCAATGCAAATCCTACAGCACTCGTGATGGCAGTCAATTGTTTTGATGCAGTAAGAGTTATTGGTTATCCAGAAGCGCGTATTATTTTATCTCAGGCGGTTGCCTATCTCGCAGCTTCTGCGAAAAGCAACGCTGCTTATGTGGCCATTAACAAAGCACAACAATTAATCAGAGAACACGGCGACCTACCCGTTCCTATGGCACTTCGCAACGCTCCAACAAAACTGATGAAAGATCAGGGATATGGTAAGGAATATAAATATGCACACGATTTTGAAAATAATTTTATAGCACAGGAATATTTACCAGAAACAATAGCTGGTCTAAAATTATACGAGCCTGGATTAAACGCAAGAGAAGATGAACTGAGACAACGTCTAAAAAAACTATGGGGAAAGAAGTATAATTATTAATGGTTAATTTTACAAAATTAAAAAGGTAGTTAAAATAAATTTTAACTACCTTTTTAATTAGGAATAATATACAATCTTATTTCTAAGCTTCTTAATTTTTTATAATTTTTTTACTGACTGTGCTATTTCCTGATTTAAGTTTCACATAATAAATACCAGCAGAATACCCCGACATATCTATTGTTGTATTTTTAGTGCCTATGTCGGCCATGAAAACAGTAGCACCTAATGCGCTGATTAATTCTACAGACAAATCTTCAGGAGGCGTATTACTAGAGAAATCTATCGTTAAGCTCGTATAAACTGGGTTTGGATAAAAGTCCAGTGTAATACCATTCAAACTTGCCTCTATGCCTTTTGTACTCACCTTTATAACCCTTTTCAAGGTATCCTTACAAGACAATGGACTCACTGCGATAAGTTCAAGGGTATAAAGTCCAACCGTATTGTATTGATGCGAAACAGAACTTCCTGTAGCCGTAGTCCCATCTCCTAAATTCCAAGAATAAGAAGCTGTACCACCAGACTGATTAACAAGCAACAATGAGCTTCCTGGAGAAATATAAGTTGTATCCGCATTTGGATAGACATTAAGTGTCATTACGTCTTTCTTAATGTAAACGGTTTCATAATTACTATAGAACAGGGAATCTGCATTTGCTATATATACGGTATCTGCGTTTGACACGTTCGTCATTGTAAAGGTAGTTCCGGTGTACACTGGCAATGCAGGTGGTGGTGATGTAAAAAAGCCAAACTTACTTCCTGTCGTTGGAGCAAACGTAACATTTATGGTATCGTGACGGCAAATAGTGACATTAGGTGTAATAGGCACTGGTCCTTGTTTTATAGAAACAAATTTATCACGTGCACTTTGAGCAATGGTTAATAATTCAGGAATATTATCTGCTGTAATAATAGCAAAAGCCACTGTTTCTATATCTCCATGTGCAAAATTTGTAATTTTAGCTCCTGTTACTTGTGAAACATCGTTTCCGAATCCCGACATTCCCGCTTGTGTTCTGTATACCCCGTGAGATAGTAAATTATATTTATCGGCCGTAGAAAGACCTGCTCCTGCATTAATATTATTACCACCTACATTCGAATTGTCTGTTGAAAAACACGAAGGTACATTATCGGTAAGCAATGCTATTCCTCCCACTTTTGTACCACCTTGAGTAGAGTAGGTATAAGCTACTTTGTGTTGATTGTCCCAGTCTGCTCTATTATAAAGGTAATTGGAAATATCCCAATCTGTAAAGAGTCCTGCAAAAATGGAATCGTAGGTCACATTCGACTGGTTTGTTATTTTATATTCTATAATTGCAAATTTGTCATTCGGAGAATTCTTCCATTCATACGATCTTTGTTCTATCTTCAATCCTATAACAGAAGCAGCAAGTGAATCGTTGAAAGAACAATATGCTTCCTTATCTTTCACACTTGTACTAACATAGTGTACTGCGCGCACCGATTGAAATTCATCGTCCTGAGTACTAATATTTCGTACACAATCCGAAACTTTGGTTGAAGAGAGTCCTATCATCAAACCACTTTCATATATCATTTCGTTGCCTGAATAGGTTATTCCTAAACCTTGAGTATTGTTTATATCCCTAAAGCCTATTCTTCCTGTAGAAGTTATCGTTGTTTTTACTTGATTGGTATCTAAGGATAAAAAATCTGGATTAACGGTAATTTTAAACCCTTGATAATCGTAATAATTTTTAGAAGGGTCGGTCATTATTAGCACAAGATCCAAAACGGCTCCTATTCCTATATTACTATTGACAATAATTTTAAAAGGATCACCAAGATTTACTTTAGAAGCCAGTGTATTAATTGCTCCAACAACTGAACTATTATCTATTACGGTAGCATTGCCGTTGCTACAAATCATCTTAACCGTTAGATTATTTGTAGGTGATAAGTAGTTATAAAAAGTATTAGTGATCGTAAGTGTATCGCCACTAAAAAAACTACTATTGCTGTATTTACTCGAAGCGGTATATTTCGTCATCCTTACAGAAGGAGTATTGGTATTGGTAAGCGCTTTATACATATTCAGCTGTCTTCCGATTTTGTAACGGCTATCAGGTCTTGTTACATCAAACGTATCAAGAATGTTTCCACTGACTCTAAGCAATTCTCCTGCTTGCAAAGCATTTAACAAAGGGTACTTGGAACGCACAAGTGCTGCAGCTCCAGCAACAGTAGGGGCTGCAAAAGAAGAGCCTCCAAAACCTTTGTAGGAGCCACCTGTCCCTGTAGTCATACCTCCTTCCAAAGAAGCCATATCTACATTGAAACCATAACTCATTCCTGAAGTTCCCATTGGTGGACCAAATGGTGGTGGATATACTTTTCTTACCGCTACTAAACTATCCTTTGCTGGAGAATGTAGAGTATCGAGTCCTGTTACTGAAATTACGTTATCATACGAAGCAGGATAGAAATCTAATTCTCCTGCTGTATTGCCACCAGAAGCTATAATTAATACATCATGATTAAATACAGCATCGTTAATTATGTCTTGGCTGGCTTGAGAATAGGCTCCATAACCTCCCCAAGAAAGATTCATTACTTTTACGCCATGACTGGCTGCATATTGAATACCTTGATATCCTGCCACCAAGTTCCCACCTGAATTGGCAATTTTTATTGGGAGAACTTTACATTTAAATCCTGTCCCTGCCAATCCTTTATTATTATCTGGTGTAGCGCTACAAACCCCTTGGACTTCAACTCCATGAGGACTTCCTTGCCAAGTAGGATCATTATCTCCTTGCCCGCCTGAGCCAACATCCCAGCCATGATAATTATCAATATACCCATCTCCATCGTTATCAATGAGGTCAATTGGATCGGCATAATTGTATTTTACATTATTTTTAAGATCAGGGTGTGTCAATTCAGTACCTGTATCCAACACTCCGATTACTACATTGGTATCTCCTTGCTCTACGCCCCAAGCTTGATAAGCGTGTGTCATAGTCATTAAAAGTGCTCCATCCGTACCAGGCTGAGATAACGAATCATTTGGTATATATAATACTTGATCTATATACTGAGGTTCTGCATACTCCACTAATCCAGACGCTACCAATATTTTTATCACCTCATTTATAGGAGCTGCTGCATCTATATAAAGAGTATGAATTAAGGAGATGTCTACGTATTGTTCATTCTTATTGCCTGTTATTGTTTCCTTTTCAACAGGAGGTTTAGAATGAGGAAACATCATTTCAAATTTGCTAGCGTTATGCTTTTTTAAATATGCGTGAAGAATAGGCTGGCTATAAAGTGCGTTCAAATCATTGCTGTAACGCCTATATTCGGGCTTCAATTTGACAATCAAAATACCTGGTGTCGTATTACCCGTCGTTGGCTTAACAGCAGCAGCTACCGCGATGTTTTTCTTGTAGAAATTTTGCGCCCAAAGCCCATTGCCAACAATAACTACTATCAGCACAAATAATACTACAAAGCGAATCATAGACATCTTGGAATAATTTAATTTTATATCAATATATTAGACTATATACTAATAAGTAACCCCGATTGTTCTACAAACAATCAAATTTATTTTACAGGAAACTTATTTTTTACAAAAACCGTTTTTTTGAATCAAAATCGAACAAAATAATTCTGTATCAAAAATAAGCCTCAAGATGATAAGTCTTAAGGCTTGGTGACAAATGAGTCTATTTTTTACTTAATTGCTATTCTTGTTGCTTTTAGCATATTATTCGCTCGCGTACCCCAGTGATAACCTAGTTCAAATGGCAATGGCTTGATCGTAGAATCTTTTTGATAAGCAACTTGCAAATCAGGCTCTTTTATATGAGGAAAATCAACAACTGGTTTTGCATATTTACCATATAAGGTAATCTTCCATTTTTTCTGATCAAAAAAGTGAAAAGCGATACCTGAATCGTCTTGAACTATAAAATCACTTTTGCTAAATATGGCCTCTCTAACGGTAGTAAATTCTTTGTAATGCAATAGATAGGAAGCAGATTTTAAATACGTATGAACTGTGCCCAAGTTTTTCAAGTAGTTGCCTAATCCTTTGTTGGCTTTAATGCCATCGTCTCCTAGGTCACATTTGAAATAATATATAGAACGCAATTCATTAGACCCATTCACCAGGAAGTCAATTCTAATACCTTTCGAGCCTTTGAACTTTATCGAATCTGCACGTTCAAAAACTTTTCCTGCGGTATCAATACCTACGTTTTTAATATCAACAATCGTATTACCTGTTCTTTTCAAAAACAAACACATCAATGGAAGTGTACCATTTACTTTGTGTTTCTGAAGATCGCGAAGCATATTTTTTGTAATGAAATAACTTTTCTTAAGCAAATCATTAAGCGAAAGTTCTACCGAAATATAATACTCTTGTTTTTGCTTTTCAGACATCGCTGCAAAGTCAGGTAATTCGCCAATTGGCTCTAACGCTAAAAGTGTATAGGTTTTTGCTTTTGGAAATAGAATAAAAGCATTTAAAACATCTGGTCCTGAAAAAGGATAAAATACATCTGTTGTAGAAGTGTTAACATCCGCCAATTCTGAATTTCTCCAGTCTACCATTTTACTAAATCTTTTCCCCTGTATCAATGCCCAACTCGAATCAAAAGAAGTCGAAAATGATTTCCAGCTTGCCGTTGTGTCTGTAGCCGCCAAAGCACTCCCTTTTTCTTGTGCTATACCAGAAATGGCTCTAGCGATCTGATCGTATTTTTTGTCAAATTTTACAGGCCCACTAGTCTTTACCCCAGAAGTATCCTGAGTATTTTCGTCTGTTATACTATCGCCGGTAACCAACGAATCTATTTGATTGATTCCAACATTTCTTTTTTCATCACATGAAAATAATAGGCTGGACAATAATAATCCCAATAAGAATGTTCTAGTTGCTTTTGTTTTCACTTTTATTTTTGTTTTTATTTATAAATACATACACAATTAAACCTGTCAGTATCGATAGAAATCCTGCTATTGATGGTATAGGCTTCTTATCAATTAGAAAATACATCATACCAACTTCAAATCCAACGAAAAGTAAAGGTATAACATTTTTTACTATCATTTTAACAATAGAGCGGGTAGAAATTGGCTCTGATCCAAAGAATAAATTTTTATGCTTGTATCGGTCAATAAATACTCCTATCACAGTGAGTGTAGTAAATAGGCTTAGCGTAAATCCAAGATAAGTCATTACATCGTTAGGGTTTGATATATATATCAAAATCAATGCTATAACAAATTGCAATAGAATGGCATATACAGGACTCCCTTTACTGTTTATATGTGCCAGTTTCCTAAAGATAGGAAAATCTTCACCTATTGCTCTTGTTACTCTAGGGCCAGTAAACATCATAGAATTTACCGATGCTATTAATCCTATTGATATAATAGCCGCAATAATTAAGGCTCCTTCTTTTCCAAAAATATTCTGAGCTGCTATAAACGCTACCTGAAGCTGTCCACTTAGTTGCGGAATGGGTGTAGAATATAGAAAAATAAAATTAAGAAGAAGGTATAAAACCATTACAATCAAACTTCCTAGAAACAATGCTCTTGGAAGATTTTTTCTAGGCTCATTAATTTCTTCTGCTATATAGGTAGCCGAGTTCCATCCAGAATAAGCAAAAGAAACATATACCAATGAAACAAAAAAATCAGAGCTGAAAACTTGTTTAAAATCTTGCTTGGCAAAACTTATATGGAAATGACTGTGATCTGAAAGAACAAAACCACAAATTACAATAATGACAATAAGTGAAAGATTAATTATTGTAAAAACAGTTTGAAAACCTGTACCTGCTTTTATGCTGGCTATGTTTATAATCGTAATAATTATAAGCAACAGCGTAGCCAATGAATGAGGAGTAAGTAAGCTAACAAACGAAGTTGGATCCGTGTTTGGAATAACATTTGAAAAATATTCGCCAAAAGCCATCGATGCAATGGCTACAGGACCAGCAAAACCAAGTGTGGCCGAAACCCAACCCGACAAAAACCCCAAAGCTGGATGGTATAAATTGGATAAATAACGGTATTCTCCGCCTGACCGAGGCATTGAAACAGCTAACTCTGCATACGTCAATGCTCCACAGATAGCAACCACTCCTCCTGCTACCCATAATAGTAATAATGCTGAAATGGATTGTATTCCTAATACTTGAAATCCCAAACTTGTAAATACCCCTGTACCAATCATATTGGCAGCGATGATACAAATAGCTGTTATTAATCCTATTTTAGGTGTTTCTTTAGTAGGCAGTGACACAAATTGTCTTCTTTAAAGTATTAGACTTAAAAAAAACCGCAAATGCGGTTTTTTTTATTTTCGTTATCCTAAGTAAGGTTTCAAGGCCTTGCTTCGGGAAGTATGTCTCAATCTTCGAATAGCTTTTTCTTTTATCTGACGAACTCTCTCACGCGTAAGATTGAATTTTTCTCCAATCTCTTCCAACGTCATCGCATGCTCTCCATTCAAACCAAAATAAAGCGTGATAACATCTGCCTCACGTTGAGTGAGCGTAGAAAGTGCTCTTTGTACTTCCTTTCTCAAAGAATCGTTCATCAAACCTGAATCAGGAGTAGCTTCGCTATCGTTTTCAAGCACATCTAATAAACTGTTTTCTTCGCCTTGTACAAAAGGAGCATCCATCGATACATGACGACCTGAAATTTTAAGGGTATCCACAACTTCAGCGGTTGTTACATCTAATACTTCAGCTAACTCGTCTGGAGAAGGCTCTCTCTCGTATTTTTGTTCTAGTTCAGAAAATGTCTTAGAAATTTTATTTAACGAACCTACTCTGTTTAGAGGAAGCCTTACAATTCTAGATTGTTCAGCCAACGCCTGAAGAATAGATTGACGAATCCACCATACAGCATAAGAAATAAATTTAAATCCTCTTGTCTCGTCAAATCGTTGTGCTGCTTTTATCAAACCCAAATTACCTTCGTTTATAAGGTCGCCAAGGGATAAACCTTGGTTTTGGTATTGTTTTGCTACAGAGACCACGAAACGTAAGTTTGCTTTGGTCAATTTTTCTAATGCCAACTGATCCCCATCTCTAATCCTCTTTGCCAACTCTACTTCCTCGTCAGGGGTAAGTAAATCTACCTTACCAATTTCTTGGAGGTATTTATCCAACGACTGACTCTCGCGATTGGTAATCTGTTTACTTATTTTTAGCTGTCTCATCGGTTTACTAACAATGGTTATAATATCTTAAATAGAAACGAAATAAAACCCATTAAAGTTTTATATTACCCTGAAATATTCGGTTTCAAGAAATATTAAACTTCGTTTTTCTCAGGTTTAGGAATCAACGCTTTTCTAGAAAGCCTGTATTTACCTGTTTTTTTATCTATTTCAATAAGTTTCACTTTTACTTCTTCTCCTACTTCTAAAACACCATCCATCGTTTCAAGTCTTTCCCACTTGATCTCAGAAATATGAAGTAAACCATCCTTGCCTGGCATAAATTCTACAAATGCACCAAATGGCTGGATTGATTTCACTTTACCTACGTATGATTCTCCTATGTCTGGAAGTGCTACAATTCCTTTCACCCATGCACAAGCTCTATCGAGTATATCTTTATCACTTGCATAAATATTCACCATGCCTCCATCAGCAACTTCTTCTACTACTAAAGTAGCACCTGTTACTTTTTGAATTTCTTGAATTACTTTACCGCCTGGACCTATCAAGGCTCCGATCATGTCTTTTGGTATTTTGATCAAAACAACTCTAGGAGCATGTGGTTTCAAGTCTTCTCTTGGCTCAGCAAGAGTCTTTTTCATTTCACCTAAAATATGAAGACGACCTGCTTTAGCTTGTTCTAATGCTTGTGACAATACTTCGTAAGAAAGTCCTTCTACTTTCATATCCATTTGACAAGCTGTAATTCCCTTTTCTGTTCCAGTAACTTTGAAGTCCATATCACCTAAGTGATCTTCGTCTCCAAGAATATCGGAAAGTACCGCAAATTTACCAGTAACGCTGTCGGATATAAGTCCCATAGCAATACCTGAAACAGGGCCAGATATTTTAATACCAGCATCCATAAGTGCTAATGTTCCAGCACAAACGGTAGCCATAGAAGACGAACCATTTGATTCAAGAATATCAGAAACAATACGAATCGTATATGGATTTTCATCGCCTACTGGCAATACTTTTTTCAATGCTCTGTATGCCAAATTACCGTGACCAATCTCGCGACGGCCTACACCTCTATTTGGTTTTACTTCACCAGTAGAAAAACCAGGGAAGTTGTAATGCAACATAAATTTATTAGAACCCTCAAAGATAGCTCCGTCAATCAACTGCTCATCTCTTTTTGTGCCAAGTGTAGCAGTAGTAATAGATTGCGTTTCACCTCTTGTAAATACAGCAGAACCGTGAGCAGAAGGAAGATAACTTACTTCCGACCAGATAGGACGAATTTGATCTAATTTCCGACCATCCAAACGCACGCGCTCGTCCAGTACCATGTTACGCACGGCATCTTTTTCTATATCGTGGTAATATTTTTTTATCAAAGGAAGATCTTCCGCTAATAATTCTGCTGGGTAAGAAGCGATGAATTCATTCACAACTTCTTTGAATCCTTTAGAACGCTCGTTTTTATTAGTACTTAACTTTTTCGCAACTGCGTAAGCTTTTCCGTATAATTCCGTTTTGATTTTTTCTTTTAATTCAGGCTTATTTACTTCGTGAGAGTAAGTTCTTTTTACAGTTTTACCTACTTCAGCTTCTAGCTCTTTCAACGCTATGCACATCTTTTTAATGACGTCATGCGCTAATTTCAAACCTTCCAACATAGTGGCTTCAGAGACTTCGCTCATTTCACCTTCTACCATTAAAATATTCTCTAACGTAGCAGCAACCATCAAATCCATCTCTGCATTCGCTAATTCAGCTAACGTAGGGTTGATAATGAATTTACCATCGACTTTGGCAATTCTAACTTCTGAAACGGGTCCATTGAAGGGAATATCAGAAACAGCCATAGCAGCAGAAGCGGCAAGAGCAGCTAAAGCATCTGGAAGCACTTTCATGTCGCCCGATATCATCATTATATTTATCTGAGTATCAGCATGATAATCGTCTGGAAAAAGAGGACGCATAGCACGGTCTACTAATCTTGAAATAAGCACTTCATAGTCAG
>JAYTHK010000311.1:0-10081 GCA_043732665.1 Cytophagales bacterium
TTTCATATTTAGTAAACACTGCAAGTTATACTTTTCCGATTAACTTGAAAAGGTATATAAAAAATAAAGTTTTGATATAAAAATGTTTATATTAATTAATATCTTCACCGTCCTTTGTCTCCTGACCAATGCTATTCAAATAAGGAATATATTATTTTTTGTTGGCGGAGATAAATACATCATTTTCGAAGACAATTAACACAAATTTTGGCTAAAGCCAAATGACTATTATATTACTACCCCCCAAGTAAAGCAAGGGACTATGGAAAAAAAACTAATCACAAACAGAATGCCCCAAAACTTAGCCTTTGCGTGGCGCCCCGCCAACAAATCCTTTATTGAATAGCATTGGTCAGGGGACAAGACATGGAGACCCTCTTACTGCTCACCTATTTTAATCCCGATCACAAAAATCATTTATCAAATCTGCAATGAGCCCCGTCCAGCCCGTTTGGTGTGAAGCACCTACACCTCTGCCGGTGTCTCCATCAAAATATTCATAGAATAAAATATAATCTTTAAAATGTGGATCCAATTGCAATTTTGAATAGTCTCCAAATACAGGACGATGACCATCTTTGTTGCGAATGAAAATACGCATCATTCTTTTACTTAACCTTTCCGCTACTTGTCGCAAAGACATTAATTTTCCTGAACCTGTAGGATATTCTACCTTAAAATCATCGCCATAATATTTATGGAATTTAATCAGCGACTCGATGATCATGTAGTTTACCGGAAACCAAATAGGGCCGCGCCAGTTGGAATTGCCGCCAAATAAATTGGAATCCGATTCCGCTGGTACATAAGAAACGGTGAAGTTGGTGTCGTTGTGTTTAAAGACGTAAGGATAATTTTTATGGTATTTCGATAAAGCCCGAATGCCATAGGTAGAAAGGAATTCGGATTCGTCCAACATACGTTTTAACAATGCTTTTATTCGGTGCCCACGAAGCAATGAAAGCAATCTTGTTTCACCTTTTCCGCTTTCATTCCAACGGGAAACCAGTGCGGCTAATTTTGGTTTATTAGCCAATACCCATTCTATCCGTCGTTTAAAGTCGGGTAATTTTTCCAGAAGATCAGGTGTCAGGGTTTCTACGGCAAACAAAGGAATCAAGCCAACCATCGAACGGATTTTCATTGGCATTGTCTGACCGCTTGGAAACTGAAGTACGTCGTAATAGAAGCCATCTTCTTCGTCCCAAAGACTGATGTTGTTGTCTCCAATGCTGTTCATCGCTTCTGCGATATGGAGATAGTGCTCGAAAAATTTTGAAGCCAAATCTTGGTAGGCAGGATTTTTTAGCGATAATTCTGTGGCGATACGCAACATGTTTAACGCATACATTGCCATCCAACTTGTACCATCCGCTTGTTGGATACTGCCACCAGTAGGAAGTGGTTTACTACGATCGAAAACACCAATGTTATCGAGGCCAAGGAACCCACCTTGGAAAATATTATTTCCTTTCTCATCTTTTCTGTTTACCCACCAGGTAAAATTAAGAAGCAATTTATGAAATACTCTTTCCAGAAAATCAAGGTCTGCTACACCATCGTTCATTTCTTTGTCTATCTCATAAACCCGCCACGTAGCCCAGGCGTGCACTGGAGGATTTACATCCCCGAAATTCCATTCGTAGGCTGGCATCTGTCCATTTGGGTGCATATAATACTCACGCACCATAATAATTAATTGACGTTTTGCGAAATCGGGATCTATACGGGAAATCGGAATCGTATGAAAAGCTAGGTCCCAGGCAGCGTACCAAGGATATTCCCATTTGTCGGGCATAGATATAATATTGGAATTGCTTAGATGTTTCCAATCTGAATTTCTTCCCTTTTTTCTTTCAATAGGAGGAGCAAGTTGGCCTACGTCTCCTTCCAGCCATTCTTCAATATTGAAATAATAAAATTGCTTGCTCCACATCATTCCGGCATAAGCCTGACGTTGAATTTCGCGAAGATGTTTGTTTTTTACATCTTTTTGAATCTGATGATAAAATTCATCCGCTTCTTTTATTCTTGCTTCAAAAAGTGTCTCAAAATCCGAAAAAGGTTGTTCGTGTACTTTGTCTGTCAATCTGAAATTTAAAACAATTTCTTGTTTCGATTCGATCATCTTTTTGTGCCAGGCAGAAACTTTTGTTCCATTTTTTTCTGGATTAACGGCATCCGTATCTTCGTTTACTACAAAATCATTTATCCCATCTTTGCAGTATGGATAGAGGTTGTCATAGCCTGTAAGGCGTTTGAAATTAGTTTCGTTGTCACAAAATAACCATTCAGTATCTTCTTCTGCATACAAAAATCCATCACCAAAACCCTGGTTTGTGATTTCGAGTAAACGATTATTAATTTGTTTTATTCCAGGTTTATATTCTCCTTTTCCTATTCGCCAAGTATTGCGAAACCAAAGTGTGGGCAATACGTGTAGCATAGCCGCTTCAGGACCACGATTTGCAATTCTGATTTTTATTAAAAAGTCGGTAACATCGGCTTTTGCATATTCGATAAAAATATCAAAATAGCGATTGTCATCAAAAACGCCAGTGTCAAGCAATTCATATTCTGGATCTTTCTGATCGCGTTTACTATTTTCTTCTACTATTTTGGAATAAGGAAATTCAGTTTGCGGATATTTGTACAGCATTTTCATATAGGAATGCGTAGGCGTGCTGTCGAGGTAATAATAAAGTTCTTTTACATCTTCGCCATGATTCCCTTCATTTCCGCTAAGGCCGTATAGTCTTTCTTTTAAAATAGAATCTTGTCCATTCCAAAAAGACCAGGCGAAACAAAGAATAGATTTGTTGTCAGAAAATCCGCCAATTCCTTCTTCTCCCCAACGATAGGCTTTACTGCGCGCCATGTCGTGTGTTACAAAATCCCAGGAAGAACCATAAGGACTATAGTCCTCTCTTACAGTTCCCCATTGCCTTTCTGTTAAATATGGCCCCCATCTTTTCCATGGGTTATTTTCGTTTTTAATGCTTAAGCGCTCTTTTTCAGCTATAATTTTGGACATACTATTTTTAGGACTGGTAATAATAAAGCACAAAATAAGGATTTTGATTGTAAATAGGAAGACGTATTTTTATAATAATGTATTCCCAAATTGGTAATTTATTTCCCATTTTGGTATTTTATCTGTATATTTAATTTAGAAACTAGGAAATGAATATTTATAATAATAATTCGGTAATTAAATTTTATAAAAAACGTGCTGATGCAAAAATTCCATTGAAAGTTTGGTATGAGGAAGTTGAGCAAAATAAATGGAAATCGCCTAATCAACTAAAACAACATTATGGAGGGAGTATAAGTATTCTAAAAAACAGTCGTGTGGTTTTTGATATAAAAGAGAATGATTACAGATTAGTAGCTGCAATTAATTATGAACATGGATGGATATTTATAAAGTTTATTGGAACACACGGAGAGTATGATAGAATAGATGCGGATAAAATAGGCTCATACAAGCCTGAAAAAAATAATAAATCGCAAACGAATAATCGAAAGCAAAATGGAAGTAGAAATAGTAAAATATAAGAAACAGTATGAAAAAACATTGCAACGCTTCGAAGAAGTGTTTTTTGCAAAGTCGAATACTAGAGAAGGAAAAGAATCTCAACTTCTCGCTCTTGTAATAAAAGATTATGAAGGAAAACATTATAAAATAGATGCACCAGATCCAGTTGAGGCAATTAAATACCGTATGGAACAGATGCAACTTACTAAAAAGGAATTAGGAGAAATTTTGGGTTATGCAAGTCGTGTTAGTGAAATTTTAAGCCGTAAGCGCAAACTCACTCTTGATATGGTGCGCAATCTGCATGAGAAACTGAACATACCATTAGAGTCTCTGATTAGAGCTTATTAAAACTCAGCAAGAACATTGCAATGTTACTGATTTATTATTTTCCCTGAATAGAAAATATCACCTGATACTATTTTTATTAAATAAATTCCTTTGCTTAAACTCTGTAATGGAATTTCTTTTTCTGTAACTCCTTCCCTTGCCATATAATTCCCCTCCTGTACCAACTGACCTATTGAATTTAAAATCACAAAATAAACTTCGCTTTCAGAAGTCAAATGACTAATAACGCTGTTCGCTGAAAATGTAATTATATTTTCTTCAAAGGACACTTCTGATATAGAAGAGTAAGTGTAATTTCCATAAAGATCTATTATTTTTATGCGGTAATAATTTAGAGCAGCAGATGGTTTTGAATCGATGTAAAAATATTGATTCATCCTTGTGGTTGTAACTTTTCCTTCTATATTTCCTATAGAATCAAAATGAATTCCATTGAGGCTTCTTTCAAGAACGAATACTTTATTGTCTTTTTCAGAAGCCGTATTCCATTCTAGTTTAACGGAATTAGCAGATAATTTGTAGGCATTGAAAGAGGTAAGATCCACAGGTAGACTGCAATTGGAGACGCAATTTATTTTCATCCAGTTAAGTCTTAATGGAGCTCCATTATTTGCAGTAAGGTATATTTTTTGTTTCCCTGCAGGTAGATTTACACCACTCAAATTTAAGGTGCTCCAGGCTCCAGAAGTATTTAGCGAAGGCGTAGTTCCTAGTACTGTGCCAGCAGCGTTATGCACCAAAAGTGTACTTGCCGCTGTAGAGTTAACTCTAAAATCAATCGAATAGGTTTGAGCGGTAGGAATATTTAAATTGTAAAAAAGAGTGTCATTTGTTGCGGATAGAAAATTATAGGCATCTAAAGTTCCTGATACATCTGTTGTTTTCTCTAAAAGAACAGAATAAGGCCAAGTGCAAATTGATCCATTCCAGCCACAATAGGTAACACTTTTGTCAATATAATATTCTGCTTCAATGATATTATTTACGGTATGGTAATAATTTTTATCATAAGAAGACATGTGCGTATAAATAAGTCCCAGATTTGTATAAGTACCGGTAGTTTGTCCTAAGATATCTTGAGTATTCGTGGTTGGAGATGATCTCGCTATAAACCAGGAATATCGGTATATCATTGGATCGGATTCCATATAATCTATGGCGTCTACCATAAGTTCAGCATGCTGTGCTACAGATGCTGTGTTAAGTGCCTGTTCCGCAAACTCTGTAATCCATATTGGTTTTCCATATTTCTTATAACCAGTTAAGGCGTTTCCTACATTTCCTTCAAAACCATATAACCATGTATCGTAAATATGTAGCCCGATATAATCAACCTGACAACTTGGACATGCCGCAAAAAAATCATCCAGCCAGGTAATTCCAGAGCCTGTATAACCCGCTATACATCCAGATGGGCAATAGGTCATCGCCGGACTGACAATTTTTAAATTATAGGCACTGGCAATAGCCACTACTTGCGGCCATAAAGCGGCGGCCTGAGCAGGGGTCATATTGGATTGAGTGGCTAGATTCGGCTCATTAAATGTTAAGAGGTATTTAACTTCAGGGTGGGCGCTTAAGTAGGTATTTATATTTGCTATGTTCCAGGAGCCGTTCCACAACATTGGACAATATTCAAGATAATTTTGGGAAATATTAATAACCCCAGCATTCGGTGTATTAGCCCAGTTATAAAACCATGTGAGATAGTTACTTACATTATTACAGTCGTTATTGTCCAACATATCTCCTGCCACTCCTCGTTTCGGACTTTTTGTTTGCGCATTAACGCTTACCATTATTACGAAGAACATAGTAACAAGTAGTAAGATTTTTTTCTTCATATTATCCAGTCTTATAGTGCATTCTCAATATTTATATACGTAAAACGTTGCGTTTTGTCAGATAGTTATTTAATAGTTTATTGAATAAAGATATTAATACCAGGGATTAATCGAAATATTTTTACGCTTTAAACTCCATAAATACGCCTCAAATAATAAAATTGGACATTATATGGTTTTGTTTCCCAACATATAAGACGTCATTTGTAAAATAAATCAGAAGGACAGCACCAATAGCATAAATCTATTATTTTTGTTATAAAACACTAAACTAATCCTTAACTTTGTATCCACAAAAAAATGAAAATTTAAACGAGCAAAATGTCAACTGTATTAGTAAAACATCCCGTTTCAGACAGACTGAACGCATTGTCGGAGTCAGAAACCTTGGCCATGACCAAAAAAGCGAGAGAACTTGCGGCACTTGGTCACAAAGTAATCAGTTTAAGTGTTGGAGAACCTGATTTTCAAACACCTCAACACATCAAGGACGCCGCTAAGAAAGCCATTGATGATGGTTTTTCTTTCTATTCTCCAGTTCCAGGCTATCCTGAATTGAGAACAGGTATTGCTGAAAAATTAAAGCGTGAAAACAACTTAGACGTAACGGCAGAAAATATTGTAGTTTCTACGGGAGCAAAACAATCTTTGGTAAATGCTTTGTTATGCCTAGTTAATAAAGGCGACGAAGTGATTATCTTCGCTCCCTACTGGGTGAGTTATGTGGAGATGGTAAAACTGGCAGAAGGTACTCCTGTGATTGTAACGGGTACGCTTGAAAATGATTTCAAAGTTACTGCTGCAGAATTAGAAGCGGCTATAACGCCTAAAACAAAAGCCATCATGTATTCTAGCCCTTGCAATCCTACAGGATCTGTATTCAGCGAAAAAGAATTGACGGCTATTGCAGACGTAGTAGCAAAACATGAAAATCTTTTCATCATTGCAGATGAAATTTATGAATATATAAATTTTGAAGGTAAGAATTTCTCTATCGGAAGTTTACCTCAGGCAAAAGACAGAACAGTTACCGTAAATGGTTTCTCTAAAGGATACGCTATGACAGGCTGGAGAGTTGGTTATATCGCTGCTCCAAAATGGATCGCTGCTGCCTGTGATAAAGTACAAGGTCAGGTTACTTCTGGTACATGTTCTATTGCTCAGAAAGCAGCTTTTGCCGCTATCACTGGCGATAATTCCGCCGCAGTAGAAATGGCTTCTGCGTACAAAAGAAGAAGAGATTTAGTATTAGGTCTGATGAAAGATATTCCTGGTGTAAAATATAATATTCCGCAAGGTGCTTTTTATGCTTTCCCTGATATTAGTTTTTATCTTGGAAAATCATTCAACGGAGTGAAAATAGAAAAAGCGAGCGACTTGTCTATGTTCCTTCTTAACGAAGCATTTGTTGCTACTGTAGGAGGTGATGCATTCGGTGCACCACAGTGTATTCGTATTTCTTTCGCCGCTTCAGACGACAATCTGAAAGAAGCGATGAGAAGAATAAAAGAAACGTTGGCAAAATTGCAATAATTACTTTGTAGAGACGCATTATTATGCGTCTCTTTTGTTTAACAGCGACGCATAATTTGCGAAATAATCAGAGACGTGTTATTTATGAGTCTCTACAAATTTTAAATGCAAAAAAATGCAAAAACAAGAATACACTTCCCCAGAAGAAATATTTGATGCCTTCAACCAACTGAAAATTTTGGTGATAGGAGACGTTATGATTGATTCCTATCTATGGGGAAAAGTAGATAGAATTTCTCCTGAAGCGCCAGTGCCAATTCTAAATGTCCAAAAGAGAGAAATTCGACTTGGAGGAGCAGCCAATGTAGCATTGAATGTGCAGGCTCTTGGTGCTACGCCTATTCTTTGTTCCGTAATTGGCAACGATATAGACGGAACTAATTTTCTTAAATTAGTAGAAGAAAGTAAGCTGAGTAGTGAGGGAATTATTTTAAGCGAAGAACGGATTACTACGATAAAACATCGCATAATTTCTAATTCACACCATTTGCTGCGCGTAGATCAGGAGACGGACAAAGAGATAACTAAAAAAGAAAAGGCTACGCTTATCGATAAAATTACTTCATTATTAGATAAGGTTGATGCCATAATTTTTGAAGATTACGATAAAGGAGTATTGAACGAAGAAGTTATTGCTACTGTTATTGCGAAAGCAAAAGCGAAAAATATTCCTACGGTAGTAGATCCTAAAAAAAGAAATTTTTTACATTATAAAGGAGCTACACTCTTCAAACCTAATAAGAAAGAGCTGAAAGAAGGATTGAAAATAGATTCTGATTTGAACGATTTGAAAGAAATTGAAAAATCTGTTCAACAGTTAAAAGACCTGTTGCAGCTGGAGTCTGTGTTGATAACACTTTCTGAAAACGGCGTGTATATTCAAAATGCAAAGGAGCAAATTCATCTTCCTGCACATATTAGAAAAATAGCAGATGTTTCAGGAGCTGGAGATACGGTTGTAAGTACCGCAGCCCTTTGTATGGCGCTTGGTCTTTCTGCAAAAACAATCGCGAGCCTTTCTAACCTAGCAGGAGGACTTGTATGTGAACAGGTTGGAGTAGTACCTATTGAGAAAAGAAAGTTGCTCGAAGAAGCTATAAGAGAAAATATTTTTACAAAAGGTTTTTAACTTCTTTGTAAACGGATTCGATCCCTTCTTCCAGCGGAATTGAATAGTTCCATCCAAGTTTATTGATTTTATTTACATCCATTAACTTTCTTGGAGTACCGTCAGGCTTAAAAGAATCGAACTTTAACTCTCCCTCAAAACCAACTACTTTTTTAATTAATAAAGCAAGATCTAAGATTGTAGTATCTTCTCCGCAGCCAATATTTATAAAGCCTGATTCGTTATAATTGTTCATTAAAAAATAGCAAGCATCTGCTAAATCGTCCACATGTAGGAATTCTCTCATAGGTTTTCCAGATCCCCATAATTCGACAGAAGGAGTATGATTTATTTTTGCGTCATGAAATTTTCTTATGAGTGCCGGAAGGACATGAGAACTGTTTAGATCGTAATTGTCGTTTGGTCCGTAAAGATTGGTAGGCATACAAGAAATAAAGTTGCAACCATACTGAGCTCGGTAGGCATCACACATTTTTATACCCGTTATTTTAGCAATGGCATAAGGTTCGTTCGTTTGCTCCAGTTCTCCAGTAAGTAGGTATTCTTCTTTTAACGGTTGCGGTGCTAATTTGGGGAAAATACAGGAAGAGCCAGTAAATAATAATTTTGTTACTTTATTAATATGCGAAGCGTGAATAATATTTGCTTCGATCATGATGTTGTCGTAAATAAATTCTGCCCGAAGAGTATTGTTCGCTTGAATCCCACCTACTTTTCCAGCCACAAGAAAAACGTAATCGGGTTTTTCTTGTGAAAAAAAATCATTTACCTGTTGTTGATTTCTTAGGTCAAGTTCTGAAGAGGATCTTAATACAAAATTAGTAAATCCTTCTTTTTGCAGTTTTCTTAGGATAGCAGATCCAACCATTCCTTTATGTCCTGCAATGTATATTTTACTACTCTTTTTCATTTTTACTCAAAATAATTCTTTACCACAAATCCACCTTTCTTTAAATATTCATCTTTCTTGAATAATTTTAAATCGGATTGCATCATATCTTTAACCAAATCGGCCAACGTATGTTTTGGAGACCATCCCATATTTTTCTTGGCTTTAGAAGGATCACCAATTAGTAATTCAACTTCTGTAGGGCGGTAATATCGCTCATCTACAGCCAATACTTCCTGCCCGATTTTTAATTTATATACTGAATTTGTAGAGGCTTTAACTACTGCAATTTCTTTCTCCTCAGTTCCTTTAAATTCTAACTCTACTCCAATTTCTGCAAAAGCCATTTTTACAAAATCTCTTACAGAAGTAGTCACACCAGTAGCAATTACGTAATCTTCGGGTTTGTCTTGTTGCAACATTAGCCACATTGCTTCTACGTAATCTTTAGCATGCCCCCAATCACGTTTGGCGTCTATGTTTCCTAAAAATAATTTATCCTGAAGTCCTAATCCAATTCTTGCTACCGCTCTGGTTATTTTCCTAGTCACAAAGGTCTCGCCGCGAATAGGGGATTCATGGTTAAATAGAATGCCATTACACGCATACATTCCATAAGCTTCTCTATAATTTACAGTAATCCAATAGCCGTACATTTTGGCTACGCCATAAGGTGAACGAGGATAGAACGGCGTTGTTTCTGATTGTGGAACTTCTTGTACCAACCCATAAAGTTCAGAAGTAGAAGCTTGATATATTCGAATTTTATCTGTCATGTTTAATAAACGAACAGCTTC
>JAYTHK010000312.1:0-10055 GCA_043732665.1 Cytophagales bacterium
ACTCTTTGCCATTTATCTCCACCATCATAGCACCAGAAATAGCGCCATACTTATGCGCTTCCTGCTCCATCTCTGTAAATAGTGGTATGTTATTTTCCCTGAAAATTTTAAATTCTTTTTCAATATTTCTAACCGCCACAGAATAACCAGGTGCACGCATGTCTTTCAAAAAAACACTACGAAGTGCTTTTTCATCCAACGAATTAGAATAAGGAGCTATATTTGGTTGAATCTCGGCTATGAAAAAATTGAATGCATCCGTATACTCTTTATTGGCTGTATCGCCCGTCATACGTATGTAACGCCAAGCCATGTCTTCCTCCAATACAGATTCTAATTCGCTACGGTCTTTAAACCATTTATGAAGCTCTTCTTTAGAAGCTAATTTCCTGTTTTTTAATTCCTCAAAAAAAGGTTTTAAGTTCTCCCAAGTACTTACTTTGAAATCTTCCTTTAGAAATGTTCTGGGTTTTCTTTTAATTATTTCCATCGTTAATTAATTAGTGTTAATGTATTGGAGTGTTAAGAAATTAGAGTATTGAATCATTAAGGGAAGTAGGAAACTATAATTTTGAATTTCCAAGTCTCAAGAATTCTAATATCTTAACACTAATCGATCTCTATCAAAACATCTGCCGTCAGCGGTTTCCCTACGCAGATAAGAACAAAACCTTGCTTGATTTCATTCTCAGATAAACCATCTGGATCGTCCATTTTCACTTGACCACTTTTGCATTTTCCAATACAAGCAGTACACATTCCGCTTTGACAAGAATAGGGCAAATCAATATTTTGATTTAGCGCTGCTTCTAATATTGTCTGTCCTGGTGCGACATTTACCTTATAGGTTTTCTTGCTGTATTTAATATCTACTACTACTGCTCCTATTGAAGTCGCAATAGCAAGAGCTTCCGAGGTTGCTTCTTCTGAAGGATGGTGTACTGCAGCCGTGAAATTTTCTTTGCGAATATTATCTTGTGAAACATTAAGTTTATCCAATGCTTGAAAAGCCTCGTCCATCATGCCACTAGGACCGCAAACGAAGAAATGCGCTTTAGCAAAATTTATGGATTTAAAATTCTCTAACAACTGTACTAATTTAGTTTTATCTAGTCTGCCAGAAATGCCAGATACGGGTTGAAGAGGTTTGCTGTATACATTTACATAATTAAATCGTTCTGCATAATTTGCTTTTATGTTCTCCAACTTCTCTTTCAACATCACAGCGTTTTCGTTTCTATTGGAATAAATCAAATAGACTTTACTTTTCTGTTCTACTTTTAAAGCAGAACTTATTACTGAAGCTAATGGAGTAATTCCACTTCCACCCCCTATTAGTACGATGTCGTTGGTGTTAGAAGCTGAAGGTTCGTAAACAAAAACTCCAATAGGAGCCATAGTCTCAATAATATCTCCAGCCTTCACATGATCTACAATATGCGTAGACATTTTTCCACCTTGTATCTTTTTCACCGAAACCGCCCAATCCTCGTCTGCATGAGGAGAAGAAGAAAGTGAATAGGATCTTCTCAGTTTTTCGCCTTCTATAGTTATTATTAAGGTTAAAAATTGTCCTGATTTATAAGAAGTAATTACTGTTGGTTTAGTGAAAACAATTGTAACAGCATCTGCCGTATCTCTAATTACTTCTTTTACTTGTAAAAAAACGTACTGACTCATAATGATTTTATCTACTTATTTTATCCTTCTTTATTTTAAACAAAAATACATAAAGAAGCACAATATACAATCCTATTAAAGACTGTGTATTGTATTAATTATCAGTATAATAATAATATTAGCAAAAATAGTCGTCTGATTAAGAAGCTTGATTTTCAATAGTTATATCTCCCTTATTCTTTTTTCGGCTTACCAAATAATATAAAGAAGGGAATACAAATAGAACAAGTAACATCGTAGAAGTTAAGCCTCCAATAATTACATTAGCCAGTGGACGTTGCACATCAGAGTCAATTCATGAAGATCTTGGCAGGTATCAATCTAATTATTGCGACCAACAACATCATCAATATTGGGCGCAACTCATACACAGATGCTTGGTTTATCAAAATTTTCCATTTACTATTCGTTATTAATGTATTGTTTTTATTAGCGCTGTTGTATGTTGAAATCAATAATACACCTGTCATTACAGATACTCCAAACAATGAAACGAAACCTACTCCATTAGATACATTGAAATTATACCACGAAACATCAGAGCCATAGTACCGCTTATTAAAGCAAATGGAATACAAAGCATCGTAACCGATAACATAACTACCAACATAAGATATTGTATTTTGAGAATTATAAAGTACACTGTCTTCAAGAAAAGGTAAACCTGAAGCCTTTTATATAACAATATTCTTCTTACTTAATTCTATGTTGAACTTTGCATAAGCCAAATTGCTTCTTCGTTCTATCGCAATACTGATAAGCGTATTTTTATTCTCAAAAAAATCAAACGTTGCAAAATTTATTTTATCGTTTGTATCTATAGAATCCTTTATTCCTGTAATTTATTTTAGATTTCTCATTTCGTTTCTATATTGATTAGAAAATGATTTTAATTGCAAACTGCATTATTCTGACAATACCTGAGTTCTAATCAATTCTATAGGGTAATTACTTGATTTTTTAAACGATTTTTATTAATATAAACAATGGAATCTACTTTCTCTTTAGCATCTTTATAAATAATTAATTTTAGCAGCCACATGTCCATCCATTTTAACGCTGCTTGGTAACTTACGTTTCTATTCAAATCACTGTATACTGTGGAAGCTAAAACCACTCCTTGTTTGGCAAAATTAATTCTTTTGGTTCTTATGTTTCCCAATAGCATTGGCTTTGTCAATTGAAGCCATATTTGGCGGCTATTGACAAAGCCAGAGAATTGAGTAATCTGCAGATTTTCCATAATTAAAGAAATTTAAATTTTGAGCATTTAACAACTACAAATTCTGGTTGTTAAAAATAGGATTTGGAGGTAGCTCAGCTGAAGTGATATTAGAAGAAGCAATATTAACATTAAACTTTTCTTTCCTCAACTTAGGGTTATTGCTTCTGGCTTCTGCTCAAGCTTCACTAATATAGTATACAATCGATGAGCATATAAGTTATTACCAGTAATAAGTAAAACAATTAAAATTCTGTAAAACATTGTATTCTTATACAAGGAAAGCTAAAATAGTTAAAATTGTAATTTATAGAAATAACAAAAAGAATCGAATATGATACGATTTTTAAAATAATTCTAAAATCAAAACCATTACTTCTCTCCTACTTCAATAAGGCTCACTAACTCTGAATACCAAGCCACTCCATATTTTCTGGTAAGTGGGCTTTTAAGGAATTTGTATAAAGGCACTCCAAGCGCTTTACCATGGTGACAAGCAGCGTTACAGATATGCCAACGGTCATAGTTTATAGCATCGTATTGCTCGTATTTTGTAATGCGAATAGGATACAAATGACAGGAAATAGGCTTTTGAAATACTATTTTTTTATCTAAATAGGCCTGTTCTATTCCACATTTCAATATTCCTCTTTCATCATATATTGCATACGCACATTCCTTATCGTTTATGGTTGGAGTGGAATAATCGCCTTCCCAATCCTTTATATAAATACCCTGTTGTTCAATAGCGTCAACTCCTTCTTTTGATAAATAAGGTTTTACTTGTTCGTAAACCTCTTCCATTAAAGCCAGTTCGGATTCTTCTAAAGGAGCACCTAAATCACCTTCTACACAACAAGCCCCTTTGCATTTATTAAGGTCACAAACAAAAAACTGATCCGCTATATCGTCGCTAACGGCTGTGTTTCCAATTGTTATCATATTAAGTTTAGTTATTAATTATTAGGACTTAGTTATTAATGTTTATAGTTGATCTTGAAAATCAAGAACGGTAATGAATAACAGCTGACCAATAACAAATATACTGAATGTTTGGATAATAGAGATTAGATAATTACTTCTATTTCTAATGTCTGAAATTTAATCTCTAAAGGTTCGAAAAAAACTTTTCAACAGACTCGAAAATGTAGCTAAAAAAATTGGTAAATTCGCATGAAGTAGAAAACAAATACGAATGAATTTTATTGATAGTTTGAACGATGTTCAGAAAGAGGCGGTAACACAAGTCGAAGGTCCTGTAATGATCATAGCAGGAGCGGGTTCAGGCAAAACCCGTGTGCTGACCTATCGCATCGCACACCTAATGAAATTGGGCGTTGACCCTTTCAATATTCTTTCGCTAACTTTTACAAACAAAGCAGCGAAAGAAATGCGTGAACGAATTGAGAAAGTAGTAGGCTCTGATGCTCGCAATCTTTGGATGGGAACTTTTCACTCTGTTTTTGCCCGTATTTTACGCTCGGAAGCCGACAAATTAGGCTACCCAAACAATTTTACCATCTACGATACCGACGATACCAAATCGCTGATCAAACTTATTCTAAAAGAAATAAACCTTGACGATAAATTATACAAACCCAGTACTGTATTAAGCCGGATTTCAACAGCTAAGAATCGATTGATTTCTTGGAAAGAATACAACAGCAATGCTATTTTAATGGGTGAAGACGCCGAATCGTTGAGACCCGAAATAGGAAGAATATATAAATTATACAGCCAACGTTGTTTCAAATCTGGAGCCATGGATTTTGACGACTTGCTTTTCAACACCAGTATACTTCTTCGAGATCATATAGATGTGCTGAACAAATATCAAAATCGCTTTCGCTACGTAATGGTAGATGAGTTTCAGGATACAAACCTTTGTCAATACTACATTACGCGTAAACTGGCAGCTCAAAACCGAAATATTTGTGTGGTTGGTGACGATGCACAAAGTATCTATGCCTTTCGTGGAGCCGACATTCAAAATATTTTAAATTTCGAAAAAGACTATCCAGAATTAAAGGTATTTAAACTAGAACAAAACTACCGCTCTACACAAACTATTGTTCTCGCAGCCAACGATGTCATTAGCCGCAACAAAGCACAACTCAAAAAAAATGTCTGGACATCCAACGACGAAGGAAATCCGATAGAAGTAATAAAAGCTTCTTCAGACAACGAGGAAGGAAGACTTATCGCGACTTCTATTTTTGAGGAAAAAGTGAACAATCATTTACGAAATAGCGATTTCGCTATTCTTTACCGTACCAATTCTCAGTCTAGGCCTATAGAAGAGGCTTTGAGAAGAATGAATATTAAATATCAGATTGTTGGTGGAATGTCTTTCTACCAGCGAAAAGAAATAAAAGACCTTGTTGCCTATATACGTTATACCGTTAATCCTAATGATGAAGAGGCATTAAGAAGAATTATCAATTATCCTAAAAGAGGTATCGGCGATTCTACTGTTACCAAAATACTTGTAATAGCCGAAGAACAAGGTGCGCCTATATGGGATGTACTTTGCAATATCAAGAGCGTTCTCCCTGGAAAGTCTGCTCCCATTGAAGACTTTGTAAATTCTATGAAACTTTTCAAAAGAGCTGTAGAAACAAAAGATGCTTTTGAAGCAGTAACCGAAATAGCGAAAGGTTCAGGTATTTTACGTGAACTATACGACGACAAAACGATAGAAGGATTAGGACGTTACGAAAATATTCAAGCATTACTAAATGCTGTAAAAGCTTTTGTGGACGACCCTGAAAAAGAAGATAAAAATCTTGGTACGTTTCTTCAGGAAGTATCACTCCTTACCGATGCAGACAACGACAAAGATAAGGACAAAGACAAGGTAACCCTTATGACCATTCACTCTGCCAAGGGCCTTGAGTTTAAACACGTGTATGTAGTAGGATTGGAAGAGGATTTATTTCCTTCCCAAATGCGGCTCAGTAGTCGTGAAGATCTGGAAGAAGAAAGACGACTATTTTACGTAGCGGTGACTAGGGCTGAAACCTATTTAACATTTACGTATGCTACTACCCGTTATCGTTTTGGAAAATTAAAATCTTGCGAGCCCAGTAGATTTCTTACCGAATTTAATCCAAAATATCTAAAACTCAGCAACAGAATACTTGTTCCAGAATCTGCTATAGAAAATGTAAACTACACGAGAACACCCGCAAAAAACCTAGTTCAAGCACCCTTGAAATTAAAAACCTCCTACGTACCTCCTGCTGATTTCAAACCCAGCGACACTAGTGCGTTAGTAGCAGAAATGAGGGTAGAACATCCTAAATTTGGATTTGGAATTGTAAAAAAGATGGAAATATCTGGTACTGATCGCAAAGCTACGATAGAGTTCAATGAAGTGGGAGAAAAAACATTAATACTAAGTTTTGCAAAATTAAAAATTCACGAATAAAGACTAAGTATTGAGTTGTTAGTTATGAGCATTGATCTCAAACTACTAACGACTCAAGATTTAATACTAATAAATTAAAATAGATAAAAAATGAGAAAAATATTCATTACGCTCTTCATCGCTGCCTTTATTATTGGCTGTGTGAGCAAAAAGAAATTCACGGAGATGTCTATGAAAAAATCTAGACTAGAAGCCGAAAAATCTAGCTGTGAAGATACCTTAAAATTGGTGGAAGCAGAGCGAAACAGATTAAGAGAGCAGGCAGCTCAGTTGCTAAACGACAATTCTAAAATGCAAGGCGACACTACTCAAAAAGGCAGCGATTTGCGTCGACTAAACAAAGATTACGAAGATCTCAGTAATTCTTTTGAAAAACTTTTAAAGAAACACGACAAACTACAAAATTATAGTGCTAACGAAGCAGATCGATTGACAAAAGACTTGATGAAACAAGAAAAAGATCTTCTTGACGCGAGCCGAAAAGTAGAAGCACTACAAGCTAGTCTTACACAAAGAGAAGCACGCGTAAAAGAGCTGGAAAAAATATTGGCTGATAAAGACAAAGCTGTGAATGACTTGAAAGCTAGTGTAAGCAAAGCATTATTATCGTTCAAAGACAAAGACCTTACGGTAAATATAAAAAATGGAAAAGTTTATGTTTCACTTGCAGAACAGTTACTCTTTAAATCTGGCTCTACTGAAGTAGATCCTGCTGGTGCTGAAGCATTGAAAAAACTAGCGGTAGTTTTAAAAGAACAAAAAGACGTAAGTGTAATGGTAGAAGGTCATACCGACGATGTACCCATTTCAAAAGGTACTACAGGAATGAAAGACAACTGGGATCTAAGTGTACTTCGTGCTACTTCTATCACTAGAATACTGACGACTAATGGCGCTGATCCAAAAAATATTTTACCTGCAGGTAGAGGAGAGAATTCTCCTGTGGCAGAAGGAAAGACTGCTGAAGCCAGAAAGAAAAATAGAAGAACAGAAATTATCCTTACGCCTAAATTGGATGAACTGTTTAAAGTGTTGGAGAATAATTAAAAAAACTCTTACAGACACATGGTTGAAAAATTATTAAAAGAAGGTGTATATGTAATTCATGCATTGAAAGGTTATGAATATCATGAAAATCGAATAGTTGAATTATTTAAAAAAAATAAAATTAAATTTGAGTTCGTAACGGATGGAGATCCTAGTCATTTCAACAAAGAGTTACTCGAAAAATACTTTATAGTGGATATAAATTCAAAGTTAAGAAAAGGCATTTTGTCTTGTACTTTAAATCATATTCTTGCCTATGAAAGAATGGTCGTTAATAAAAATGAGTATGCCATAATATTTGAGAATGACCCTTTCTTTTTAGGCGACTTTACTAAAAAATTAGCAAAGATAGCTGATGAAATCAAAGGTTTGGAAAAAGGATTTATTGTATCTTTAGAAAATAGCACTCTTAGATTCCCTTCTTTTTGGAATACAAAAAGCGAAAAATTTTTATACCAAGCAAAAAAAGGACGAATGGCAGGAGCCTATTTAATAGACTTGGAAGGAGCTACCAAAATACTAGACGACTTAAAACAAAACAAGTGTGCTGCTGTAATAGACTGGTGGCATAACGATTTACTGGAAAGAGGTATAGTGAAAATGTATTGGGCTCATCCGCCATTGGTAGAACAGGGATCTCACAATGGGCATTTACATTCAACGATATCTAGTAAATCCAGTAGTTTTGGCCGTCGTATAAAATGGCTAATTCAAAAAAACTACAAATTTTATTTCAGAAGATTATTTAGCGAAGCGCGTATTATTTCAAAAAACTAACTAAGATTAAAAGGATATTTTATTTTTTAACAAAATATATTATCTTGTACTTGGAATCATTTAACATTTATAACACATGAAAAAAAGTTTGACATTATTACCGCTTTTATTATTACTAGTATTCGGCACAACCTTAGCACAAGAGTTTCCTATAGATCAAAATACAGGTAAAATCACTTATATAGAAGTAGTAGACGCTTCTGGACTTGCAGCAGCCAATATTTATGCCGTAGCGAAAAAATGGGGTACTGACAAAAAATTTACCTTAACGGAAGACAAGGTAAATGAAACGCTTATATTCTCAGCTTCCACTCCTGTAGAATATCCTAATGTATCTGGAAGTGCCAACGATAAAGGAAAAGTAACATTCACTTGCTCTGTTTTCATAAAAGAAGGTAAATATCGTTATATCTTTACAGATTTGGTGCACGTAGCAGAAGGTAAAGTAGTTGGTACAAACGGTGGGAAATTAGAAAATGTATTGCCTGATTGCGGTAAAACAAGAATGTCTGCCAAAGGTTGGGTTACAATTAAATCTAAAGGAGATTCTAATCTAAAGGCCTTGGTAGCCGACTTGAAAAGAGTATTAAAAGAAGCGCAAAACGACCCTGCTAAAAAGAGCGATTGGTAGACAATGTATGAACATAAAACACAGCCTCTAGCGCTTAAATCCGTTTACTACCGAAGGCTATTAAAAAGCTTTTTAATAGCCTTCGGACTTATTTCTTTCTCCTTGGGTATGGGAGTAATTGGATACTGTTTTATTGCAAAACTTAACTGGATAGATGCTTTGCTAAATGCGAGTATGATCCTTGGAGGAATGGGACCTGTAGATGTGTTACCAAACGATGCATCCAAACTGTTTGCTTCTTTTTATTGCATCTATAGTGGGATAGCATTTTTATCTTCTATCGCTGTTTTTCTGTCGCCAGCTCTTCATAGGATAATGCATAAATTACATATTGAGGATACTATTCGTAGAGACGCATCATAATATATCACTATAAGTTATTGTTATCTTCGTTTTTCATGACAGAGGTAATTTCATTCATTTTTTTCACCTTATATTCAAAATCACCTTTTAATTTTTCTCTAATCTTTGTGAGGTTGTCAAGAATTGTATTAATACTATCTGGTAAAACTTCATCTAGTAGTTCTCGCATTCTTTTAGCAAAGGTAGGCGACTTTCCATTGGTAGAAATTCCGATTTTAAGATCACCTTTTTTCACTACCGAGCACATATAAAAGTCACAATTATCAGGGGTGTCTGCTACATTGCAAATTATTTTTTTTGCTTTGGCTTCAAGATATACTTGCGAATTCAAGGTCGCTATGTTCGTGGCAACAATGATCAAATCTTTTCCTTCTAAATCTTGACTATCGTACGGCTTATAAACAAGCTTTAAATTTGAATATTTTTTCGATAACGCTTTTATTTCATCACGAATCTCAGGAGCTACCAAGGTAACATTTGCGTTGTCACTATTTTTGAAAATAGCTTCTGCTTTTTCTAAACCAACAGCACCACCACCAATAATCAAAAGTTGTAGTTTATCTAATCGAAAAAAAACAGGAAATAATAAATTTCCACCAGAATTTATTTCTTCGCTCATATCATTTCTGCCAGGGCTATGCTGGTTTTATTTTTAATGTAAATCAATTTATTTTTACAAATGAAAAATGTTGCCATCCCTATGCCATCCGCTCCTTCTATCAATTTATCCGTCAGCACGACATTTCCTTCTTCGTCTATAACAAGTAATATATTGGTAATTTTTATAGTAGAATGAATATAAAAAGAAATCAGGATAAAGTTGCCATACTCCATATATTCTAGTGGACCTAAGGCTTTATATTCATAATTTTGCTCTAAAAAATCATGGATTGTTTTATAATGTA
>JAYTHK010000313.1:0-3014 GCA_043732665.1 Cytophagales bacterium
CGTAAACTCATCTTCATCCACCGAAAATCTTCCTATAGTAAAGTCTTTCGTGTAGTACATTAGTTTTTCTTTTATGCTCAGAATTTTTGACTTGCCTACTGCTTTATTTATGAATTCCGGATTTTTGAGTTTTGTTAAATTACCTTCAATCTTCTGCAATTTATTCTTCAGTTCAACTGCTTGAGCGGCATACTTACCCCGTTCATCCCAAATATTTTGGAACTTCTGTTCAAAATCGAGTAATCGCTTCTGAATACGCAACAAAGAATCTTTAGTACTGCTGATGTGAAAAGAACTGTCTTTAGAAGCAATGATGGAATCAATTTTTTTTATTACTTCATATTTTATCTCCGAGAACTTCGGATTATTAATCACAGCATTATAAGCAGTGTATTTTGCATCTGTCAACAAAACTTCGTAATCCAAGTTTTTCAAATGCACATCAGGTAATCCCGCATTATATGTGAAATGTTTTTTCATTTCATTCAGCGTCAATTTTTCTAAAATAGATTGTTTGTACTGCGTGATATCAAAGTTGATGCCCCCCGACGACCACTGAGACTGCCAAGCATCGTTCAAAAAAACCGCCGAAAATTGACCTGTTAGTGGCATGCCTAAAAAATTGAAATTGGTACTCACGTTCGCATTCATAAATGTATTATTTTGCTGCAGCGTATCTTCCGAAGTATAGTAGTAATTCACATTCACTGTCGTTGATCGATATATTTTTTCGAACACATTTTTTTGCTTCACAATACCGTTGAATTGCTTCAATAATTGAGCTCCTTCCGATTTTTGAAAGTCTTTATAAATATCAGCCTGTACATTATCCATACGAATGACATTAAATAAATTTGAAAAAATAGAATCTCCTTCGAGCGTTTGCTTTATTATATGTACCGAACTCGTATCAACCGTCACAAACGTTTTTAATTTTTCGCTAATTGCTTGCGCCTTTGCCCAATTGGTAATCAGTGCAAAAAATACAATCCCCACTAAAATGTATAGCTTGAGCATCAGCAAACATTCAATTCTTACAAAAAACTGTACAGTATGGCGGTTATTTCTTTTTTAATTTTTCAACATCTGCTTGTAGTTGTTCGATGATAACTTGTTGCTCTTTTATGGCTTGTAGGAGAATTGGGATGATTTCGATGTAGTTGACAGCTTTGAGCTGAGTCGGTGGTTCTTCAGTCTTAATTTCTTTTCTTTCAATTACTTTAACACTTTTTACAGTAGGATTTCCTTGATTATCTCTGTCTGATTCATACTTTATAGATTCTATTAACTGTTCTTTTATAATAGTTTTACCAGGTTGCATCATAGTAGTTACCATATTTGGAGCAACTTTTTCTACATCTTGGGCAATAAATCCAGAGTGTAATTTTCTCTCAGAATTATCCTTTTCTGATTTTAGGTTGTATGTTTTAGCTGCTAAACTTTTTACTATTGATATTGCACCAGATAAATCATTTATATTTTCCTTTAAAGAAACATCTGACATTTGTAAGAGAGTTCCATTCACTGTTACATTACCATTAAAATAAGCCGCTAAAGCAGTATTTGTATATGCACTATCTACCGAACTATATATACCAATCATAATCCCTGGAGCATTTGGAACTGTGTATCCTCCAATACCTGGTATTATTTCTGTTCTCACTCCGTAAACATTGGTTATAGAATTTTTTGGTATTTTCATTAAATTATAAACACCATATCCATTAGATTGAAAACCACCATATATGTTCATATCATTTAAAACGCCTATCGTTTTTTGTAAATATCCTGCTATACTATCAATAGAAGTGTTTTTTACATTAGAACTATCAGATCTTTTGAAAATATTCTTAACTCCTATAACTTCATAATCATAATTATCTGGATTTGTGCAACTTCCTGGTACAAAAACCCCTGCTCCTCCTGGAGCATAACCGTTATTTGATTTCATGACATTATAAACGCCATAATTATTTTTGTTACCTTTCATCTCAAAATCATTATATAAACCCTGGACAACTCCATTTGGATTGTTTTGCAAAGTTTCATCTATATAATTACGAAAGAATTTTATATCTCTTGAATTCGGGACTCTAACAGAATTATAAACTCCATTCAGTTGATTACTAATTGTATCCATTTTATTAAGAATAGCTGTAGATTGAGAGCCATTTGGTGCTTGATTATTCGGTTTTTCCCTTAAATAATTATAAATACCATTAACATATTGACCATATCTAGTCGTCATCTCGTTCTGTATTCCAACCCTGACATATCCCACTCCAAGAGCAGGAACACAAGTTAAGTCAAATGTACCGTTCCAAGGTAATAACTCGCTTGAGTGAATATTTTTAAAGTCATAAAAATATTTTGATTGGAGATTAAGGGCTGTATCGGTAATAGTATGTTTAAGAGTTAAGCCGAACTGTTTATTGAAAGCTTCTACATTTATTCGAGCCTCATCTGCACCATCTCCAATAGTTGTAAATTTAGTTGTGTCTCCTACTACTACATTTAAATTACGCTTTACAGTAACTTGCGCGACTATCAAATTTGTAAACCCCGATAAAATAAAAGCAAAGAGGATGCGCTTTCTAAGAATCATTAAATTCATAAAATTAGATTTATTAGATGTGAAATGATAACGATTAAGCCTTGAAACTGACTTGCGTAGTAAAGTAAATTTTGGGTACATAGTTTAATTTTGTTTTAATAGTGGGAAAAATTTACATTGCCAACAGTTATGTTAGCAATATTTAATTTTTCTTAGAGTTATTAACCACCACAAATATATTCCGACTCGGCGGTATTTAAAAATTATAGAGTAAAAATTTACAAATAATTAATATTGAAGTATTTTAGACTATTAAATTCCTTGTCAAATGTTTGAAAAAGCTATTTCAGGGCGATGCAATTAATTTTATAATTTTATTTATGTTAATTATTTTAAAAATGACAATCAAACACAAGCATAAATTAAAAAAGTTAGAAGATTTCTGTAGGCTGACTTTGAT
>JAYTHK010000314.1:0-25990 GCA_043732665.1 Cytophagales bacterium
CAAGGGTATAATAGACTTTTTCTTTGTTTCTGGAGAGTCTTTCTGATACATTAATATTCATACAAATCTGTGTGCCAAACTGTGAGCCAAAAATGTGCCAGAAACAATGGTATTAAGTGGGAAAAAACGGGGGGTAACAAAAGCCTTAAAATAAAAAACCCTTATAAATTAATCATTTATAAGGGTTTAGTTGTGCTCCCAACTGTACAATTCTCGAACCATTTTATACCTGATTTGACAAGACTCGCCAATCTTTTGACGGCATAAGATTGGACGGGAAATATGGGACCAAAACCCGCAGACCTTTAAGTTTACTTCTCTTTACTTAACTTAACTCTAAGGTGTTGATTTTTAGATATTTATAAACAAATCTACAACTCTCTCATTCTTACCTTTACATAGCTTGGTAGCACTTTTATAGACCATAAATAGACCAAGTTATGCGGCAACCAATTAAACTTATCGTTAGAAAGGGCAAAGTACGTAATGATGGTACTGCCCTAATTTCATTGCAGTATTGTTATTCGGCAGAACAGCGTACCGTACTAAGTACCAGTATTGCAATACCATTGCAATACTGGAATAAAAAGACCAGGAAAATATCAAAAGACCTCCCTGCCATCTACGGAAATGTAGAACAACTGGAAAGTACTATTTCTGAAAAACTTCGAAAGGCTGAAGACCTGGTTGAGTATGCATTGAAACAACATAACAGCTCCCCAATAAAATTTCTGAAAGAAAATTTTCATCTGAAGAAGAACTGGAAGTTAGATCAAATGGCTTTCCAAAAAATCAACCTCGATATCTACGATAATATTGACGACTACACCAAGGCAAAAAGAAGTAATGTCAAGCATTGCACCATCAACGTTATAAATGCAATGAAAGGGCATTTGAAAAGCTTTGAGTTACGGAGGAAAGTCCCCATCACATTCGATTCTTTTGATGTCATATTTTATGAAGATTTCGTAAGGTTCCTTACCTATGACATTACTCATACCAGAAGAAAAGAAATTGTCAAAGGACTCAAGATAAATACTGTCGGTAAGACTATAAGGCATTTAAAATCCTTCCTCAGAGACAGGATGAGAAAAAAAATCATTCCGTTTACTGACCTTGATGCATATAAAGTAATGGCGGAGGACGTGGATGCCATTTACCTAAGCTGGCAGGAGATATCGTTAATATACCACCTTGACCTTTCTGCCAGTAAGCACCTTGAAAAATACCGCGACCTCTTTGTGTTGGGTTGCCTTACGGGATTTAGGTTCAGTGATTATTCGGACATCAAACCTGAAGAAGTGAGGGATGGGATGCTTTATGTGAACCAGACTAAAACTTTGTCAACTATTATAATTCCCTTACGAAGCGATGCCAAAAAAATATTGATAGACAAATACAGCATGAATATGCCACAGGTAAGCAACCCAAATTTTAATTATTATATCAAGGAAGTGGTCCAGCTTGCAGGTATTAATGAGATGATTAAGATAACCCATAAAAGAGGCAACCAGATAATCGAAGATATCAGACCAAAATATTCATGGGTCATGTCTCATACTTGCCGGAGATCATTTTGTACAAATGAATTCTTAGAAGGCACCCCTACAAACCTGATAATGGCGATAAGTGGCCACAAGACAGAGAAAGCATTCAGGCGATATATAAAAGCTGATCAAGTACAAAAGGCACAAATGATTAAAAGGATTTGGGATTGTAGGCCTGGTCTATAAAACGCATTTAAAAATAAGTTTGCATTGCGATAAAACAGATTCAAACCTGAAACCTTCTCATCCGTAGAAGGATAAAATTCTTTATTCAGCTTTGCTTGGTTTAACTGATTTTAATCTAAAGCATTAGAGTTCAATTTGTTGCATGATTATTGCTTTTTTAGCTTAATGGCATTTTACAGCCGTTTAACTGTGGTTTGTTTGCAAATTGTTTGCAAATTTTTGAAGGGAAAGATTTTGTGAAAATGAAAAATTATCAGTTATGTCAACAACATTATGCATCCTCCTCGATACCAGGAGGATTAAGAAATCAAAGAAATATCCTGTTAAGTTAAGGGTAACTTTTGAACGGCTTACCGAGTATTATCAATCCATCTTTGATTTATCAAAGGAGGAGTTTGATAAACTGACAGCCTCAAGGATAAGTAATGAACTGCAATCAATACGGGACAAATTAAAGGAGATTGAAAGAACCGCCGAAAATGCGATCAATGAATTAGAACCTTTCAGTTTTGCTGATTTTGAAAAAGATTTTATACAAAATAATAATCTTTTTAGGCAAAGAAAATTAAAGCCTGAAGTGCCTTCACAAAGTACAAATGAGTTCGACTATTCTCCTTTTTACAAAAAGTTTCCGATACTACTTGAAGAGCATAAAAAGCCCGGTACCATTTCGATCTCATATCTGGCATTTATCAAAAAAGTTTTAAGGGAAGGTCGTATCTGTACTGGTATAAATTATCATTGCAGCTATGTATCACTAAAGAAATTTCGTGGGGATGTCCGCTTTTCAGAAATTACTGTTTCTTATCTTAATGAGTACGAAAGCTGGTTAAAAAACCAAAGTATTTCTAAAACCACTGTTGGTATGTATCTCAGGCCGCTGCGTTCTATTTTCAATGAAGCTATCGAAGAGGGTATTATAAAAAGAGAAAAGTGTTATCCTTTTGGAAGGCGCAGGTATTGTATCCCAGCTTCAAAAAATACCAAGAAAGCTCTTGACTTAGACGACATTAAAAAGATATACTATTATAAGTGCGAACCAGAAATGGAAAGCGAACAAAGAGCAAGGGATTATTGGTTGTTTAGCTATTTCGGAAATGGGATGAATGCAAAAGATATTGCCTGCCTGAAAAATAAAAACATCAATGATAGCTATGTGATTTTTGAACGTTCAAAAACCGAACGGGCTATGCGTAGTGAGCCAAAACCAATTACTGTTTTTTTAACGGATGACATGAAAGCAATTATTGAAAAGTGGGGTAATAAAGACAAGTCTCCAGGAAATTTTATATTCCCTGTATTGGAGGCTGGAATTACGCCATTACGACAATATGAACTTGTTCAGCTATTTGTTAGTTTCATTAACGATTGGATGAAACGTATCCTGAAAAAATTAGGTATTGATAAAAAAGCTACCACCTATGTAGCTAGACATACATTCTCCACTGTACTAAAGCGTTCCGGTGCCAGCACAGAATATATACAGGAAGCTTTGGGGCATAGTGATGTAAAGACAACTGAAAATTATCTTGACAGTTTTGGCAAAGATGTAAAAAGGGAATTCGCACACCGGCTTAGTTCTTTTAAAAATGAAGAAATGGCAAAAGAGGGGTTTATTGAGTAAGTGAAATCTTCAAAATTTAAATCAAACAAAATGAAAACGAATAAAAATGTGCCAACTTTAAATACACTGGAAAATTTGACAACTACTATTCAGGATACAAATACTTTTTTCCTGGATAAAGTTCAAAGGCAGGTGAATACTGCTTTGACACTTCGAAACTGGATTATTGGTTATTACATTGCAGAGTACGAACAGTCTGGTAAAGACCGGGCGGATTATGGTAAACAACTTTTTAAAGCCATCGCCGAAAGTCTCTTAAAAAAGGGACTGAAATCAATCAGGGAACGGCATTTGTACCTATGTAAAGACTTGTATAAAGCCTATCCTCAGATTTTGCGGACAGTGTCCGCAAAATCGTATTTAATTGATTTTCAGCATTCTGCAATTCTGCGGACAATGTCCGCAGAATTGGGCTCTGACGAAATTCAGGCAGATATGAATCAATTGCTTACCAATCTTACCTTTTCCCACTTTATAGAGCTTTTAAAGGCTGATACAGTCGTTAAACGTCGGTTCTATGAAGTTCATGCTATTCAAAACAATTGGGGCGTAAGGGATTTAAAACGAGCCATTGAAAGCCTTTTGTATGAAAGAACCGGACTTAGTACCGATAAGGAAGCTACTCTGAAAAAACATATAGTGCAAAATGAGGTGAAACCTGAAGATGTATTTCGTAATACTTATCTGCTGGAGTTCTTGGGGTTGGAGGAAAAGCCTTCTTACAGTGAATCCGATCTGGAAGAAAGTATCATCACCAACCTGCAGAACTTTCTGGTTGAAATGGGAAGAGGATTTTGTTTTGAGGCCAGGCAAAAGAGAATAACGTTTGATAACAAGCATTACCGAATCGACTTGGTTTTTTATCACAGAATCTTGAAAACCCATATACTTTTGGATCTCAAAATAGGTGAGTTCGATCATTCAGATTCCGGACAAATGAATGTGTACCTCAACTATTATAAAGACCACGAATTTACCAATGGCGACAATGATCCCATTGGTATTATTTTATGTTCCGGTAAAAATGAAACATTGGTGAAATATGCTACAATGGGTTTGCCACAACAAGTATTTGTTTCAAAGTATTTAATCAATTTGCCGAGTGAGAAGGAATTGCAGAAGATTATTGAAGAAGAGAAAGGGAAAAGATAGTAACTGAGTATTCATTTTTTTCTGCGTTCAGCCGTTCCACTTCCTCTTCAATCAACCGCATCACCTTCCTTTTCATGTAGTAATAATTATATACCACTTATTGTTGGGCAATATTAGATGCAAGAAGCAGTAGGAATATCATTAGAATTGTAATTTAATCCGATAACCCAATATTATATTCTCCAATATACCCTTCTTACTAATTCTACTTTTTTTAACCCATCTGCATACTCTTGATAGCTTTGAAATGAGGATGAAGAACAGCAGCAATATCTGGAGCATACGTGCATGCCCTGGCTTTCTCAAACATTTGTACTATTTCTGTTTGAATATTAGGGTTCGAAGAAAGAGCATAAGCCGCTTCTTGATAAGACATTTTACCATCTATTACTTGGTTTAAAATCTCCCTTAATTTAGTTTGAAAAACTTGCTCATTTGAAAAGAGGCCGATAAGCGAATCAAATGCTTGTTTTTTGTCGATTGCCATAAAATTTGTTTTTGTTAGATGAATAATGATTGCATTTTCTAATTTATAAAATTAATTTCGTTTCTAATTCTATTTGGTGAGCATTTATTTATTTTAAGAATTGAAATATATACGCTAAAAGAAGTATAACAAAAAAGATTTTAATATAAATATACATTTTTTATAACAACAATGTATTATTTCAAAAAAAATAAAGAATTTTAAATTAACAATAAGGAGTGACACGACCAAAAGCATTACAGAATATACAAATAAGGAAGCAGCATTAATTTGCCACATTTGTTTTATATATATTTAAAGTGAGCAATTTGAGTCATGCTATAATTTGTTCTATAAAAAATTGAATTTCAAGCATAACCATTACCACAAATCCACCATTAAACCATTAAACCATTAAATTTCCGCAAAAAAATAAGTGAATCGTTTTCTTAGTGCTAAATATGTTCTTGGCTATCCCACAATTAGCTAAACAGGGCTAATCAGACTCCATCGAAAAGCAGAAATTTTACCTGAGGAAATTTCTTCCTCGAAAAGATTTGTATTGACAAATGTTGGTCATTTGAACTATGGAGAAAATCAAGTTATGTTTAAAAAGTTGAACTACAGATTCCAACTTCAATAACCAGATAATTTGCTTTGTAGTAGATTTAGCATTATTTTTTCTTCATAAATATAACGCTATTAACACCAGGAGGCTCCGCTTCTGAAAATAATTTTGTTGTAAATGAGAGCGATGTTAAATACTTCACTTTGGCATCATCTATCAGAACATTAGTTGCAGGATTAATCCTGAACGAGAACTGTGTTCCGGAAAGCAGATTATTTTGCAAGTGGTTGAAAATCTCATCTTTTGGTTCAGCATCAAGTGCTATTATCAGATGTTCGAATTTTTCATTGAATGGTAAAGAAAAATGATCCCCATGAATTATCTTTATCCTATCCTCCATCCCCAGTTTCTTAATCAGGTTTTTCGAATAATCGCAGAATTTCCTCTCACGTTCAATGCCGATACTATCTATATTAAAGAAATAAGAAAATAAAATAAGACTAATCGGTAAAGGACCACTACCTAAAAATAAAAGTTTATCTCCTTTGCGAAGTCCTGCGCCCTTTACCTCTGTACTTATCGTACTTTTATACTCATTGTAGTAAGATAATTTTTTTATTGCTTCAAATGAGTTGGTATCCTTAGTGATTCGTTTGCTGTCTTCAATCTCTCGCCTCAAGTTACTGAAATACATTATTTCCGAAACCTTCCGAAGAGATTTGGTAATCTTTGGGATTTTTTTTGAACGCTCCTTTAAGGAGTGACTGACCTTTCGCTGCCCAAGTTTTCTTAACGATTCTATATAAGGTAAATATTTCTCAATATTGCCAAATAAAATATCGTCTCCTGACAGGTGTGAAATTTTATTATAAATTTCAAGGAATTCGGTCTTTAGCGTTCTGGGTGTTTTATTCATTTAAGCATTTATTTTGTTTCCGATGTTGTTAACACACAATTCTGATTGTTTTATGATTACCTCAATAAAGTCGGTATTTACTGTCAATTTTTGGGGTATGACAAGAGCAATTACTTGATCACTCACTTGTAACACAATCCCTACAAACATATTAAAGTGTTCAAACTCAATTTTATGGTAATTAGATATTGTACTTATTGATTTCACTTCGAGCAGCGGCAACGAAATCAAATAGCCAGTTCTAATTGCCTTACTTAATGCTTCTCTTGCTGACCATAATATGTGATAGAATAAAGTATCAGGCAAATCCATAGAAAACTTCATTTTGATTTCTTTATCAGTAAGCGATGTTAGTATAGTCTGATCATTTGTTAATTCTACTTTTTCAAGGTCTATCCCAATCAGATATTTTTCGTTATAGCAGATCGCTATTCCAGAATTAGCAGTATGAGCAATACTTATGTGATAGCCCTTCAAATGTGGGTATATTAGTGGAAATCCAAAAATCCCATGATCAATTGATATTTCATTCACTGGGTGGTGATTCAATTTCGAAATAGCCATTTTTGCCGAAATCTTACCAAAACAAAAACTATTTTTCGCATCTGATGTTCTTAACTTCAGCAATTGTTGATATTCCGCTTCAGTCATGTCTCGGAGGAATGCTTTCCATGCTTCCTGATCCGTATTCAAAATTAGGGAGATTATCAGTTCTGACTTTTCGGTAAGGTAGCTTACGTCTATTACACTGATATAGCTGAAATATTTTATCATTAAATTATGACAGTGAAAATTCTAAAATATGTCTTCCTGAACTCGTTTTAATAAAATTTTGCAAACTTAAACCGCATCTCGCTGCCAAAATTAAATATTCAGACAAGGTGCGTTCTGCTCCATCAATTAAAATCAAAAAATTTAAATCCATCCAATTAGCAATGCTGGCCTCACCATTTTCGGGCGACAAATTTTCAATAATGAGTACTCTCTTGAGTGAAGGATGGGTCTTAATGTTCTTCTGAGATAGCATTGCATCCCTTGTATTTTCAAGTAAATTTATCACTTTGCTTTCCGGCCAGTTATGGATCACGTTTTTCATAGTATAAAGATCAGCACAATCAGGAATTTCATTAAAAAAATCACCGTATTTCTGAATGAGCCTTCCATCATACTTGTTGTCAAAATACTTCCCAAATGTTTCTTTTAAATCAAACATGTATCCAATTAGGTGAGGCTCTTTATTCAAAATGGATTTAATAAAACTTCCTTCTCCACTTCCAATATCCATTACATGGGAAAATTTTGAAAAATCATATTCTTTGATAATGCTACTATTTTCCCTTACCGAGATGCAGGACATAGCTTTGTGAAAGGTTTTTAGTAATTCCGGTTTGTCTTTCAAATAATCCAATGTGCCATTTTCAAAGGTTGGAGAATATTCCTTACTCATTCCGTGCTTCAATATTTCAATTAAATTTCCCCAAGGTTGATATCGATATTCGGCACCGTTAAGCCGGGCTTCTTCCCGCTTGCTAAAAGGATGGTCCGAACCCAGTAACTTTCCACGTTCCGAGATATAGTATAAACAAGTGGTATTATCATACGATAAAAAACCAAGGTCGGAAGCACATCTCAAAAATCGCTTTAAGTAGTTTTTATTTATAGCAAAGATACCTGCCAGTTCATTTATACTTTTTGGCCCGGCTGATAATACATCAGTAACGCCTAACTCTGCAAAAACATATGTCACCTGTGTCATCCAATTACCATAAATCATTCGATTAACAATTGATATTTCAGCTTCCAATTCTTTTGTTATTGTATCCATTTTCTTTGTCTTCGTTAAAACTAAAGTGCAATTATTTAATATTTATCAGCCAGGAAGTCTCTTATTTTCTACTTCCATCAGGTACCTAAACCTTTTGTGATATTTGGGTCAAATGTTTAAAGGCCAATTTTTTATTTATTTCTCTGGCAACATTTTTGACATTTGGCAACGTCATAATTGTAATATGATTTCCCGGAACAGTGAGGATCTCAAAATTTTTAATATAACTGGTCCATCCGTAACTCTCCTCATTCTCAAAATGCTTAGTTTTGAAATTTGAATCATTAGCTTTGATCAATAATACATTTCCGCTATATTTTTCTGCTCGGTAGTCCATTGTTATTTCATTGTGAAAAATCATCTTCTCCAAAAAACCATGAAAATTCTCCAGGCTAGTATCTTCCGTTAGCATATTTTTATCCTTAAATTCACTTAGAAATAGTTCCGATTGCTCTAATGGAGATAAATTTTGCAATTCAATTTTAGAAATATTTATTTTAAGCCCAATAAGATGTTCTACTTTTTCAGCAAAAATGGCAAGCCTCTCAATGTGTGTTTTTGGAGTTTCATGCTGGTCAAAGGTTAAAACTGGCGCTTGTTGGTCTAAAATGATGACCTCTGAAGTGCTTTTCTCAGTTTCCTGCAATTGAACTGCCATTTCGTATGCAATTAAAGCCCCCATTGACCAACCTATAAAAACATAAATTCCCATGGGGATTTGTTTTTTAATAACCTCCAGGTATCGCTTCGCTAACTCTTTGATCGAAAAATCGGATTTATCGGAAATGAAGGATTGTAAACCATAAACGGGATAATCATCGGCAAGCTGTTGAGCCAATTCATAATAACATAAAATATTGCCGCCGGCAGGATGTACAAAGAATATCTTTGTGTCAGATCTCCCTTGCCTTAATTCAACCAAGTGATTATTAACGGATGAATGAGTTTGATTGCGAATCATCCGGGCCAATAAGTTGATCGTACTACATTCAAAAATTATTCCGATAGAAAGACTAATAGAAAAACAATTGTTAACCTTTCCTATCAGTTCAATTGCCTTCAGTGAGTTACCTCCTATATCAAAAAAAATATCGTTGATATTTATGGTATTAGTTTTTAGCACCTCTTTCCAGATATGCGAAATTCTCAGTTCCACTTCATCTCTTGGCGCAACAATACCTTCGGATTGTTTTTTTGAATGTGTGATCTTTAACTCTTTTAATTTATTTAAATCAATTTTCCCGTTTCCCAAGCGGGGGAAGCTATCTAAGATAACTATATAATCAGGAACCATATAATCCGGGAGCATTAATCTTAACTCGCGAATTAATTCAGTTGTATTTATTTCTTCATTAGGTACGACCCTAATAAAAGCGGTAAGCGAATTTTCTGTTTGCGAAATCACTACCACCTGGGTAATTTTTTCATTTTGCAAAATTGTCCTTTCGATTTCCTCCAATTCAACTCTGTATCCACGAATTTTCTTCTGACGATCTAGCCTTCCCAAATACTCGATATTCCCGTCCTCTAGTCTGCGGCCGGAGTCTCCAGTTTTATAACATCGGACGCCAGCCGAACCAATTCCCTTAACAAAAACGGGGTTTGTTAATTGTTGATTATTGTTGTAGCCCCTGCCTACATTGTTACCGCAAACCACAATTTCACCCATTATTCCTTCGGGTAATTCTATATTTTTCTTATCCGCAATAAATACAATATTGTTGTCTAACGCTTTGCCCAAGGGGATAATGGAATTTATTTTCACTTCACTTATTTCATGCGTCAATACGCCGATCGTAGTTTCAGTCGGACCATAATGGTTTATTATCCTGATATGTTTGTCCTTACTTCTTATATTTTCAACTAAACCTGGCGATATTTTTTCGCCTCCAAGTATTAAAAGTTTTCTTGGTAATAGTTCACGTGAATTAATAACGCTCAGCAAACTTGACAAGAGTGATGGGACGATTTTGAGGCAGTCAATTTGATTCTTTGAAATGTAATTAGCCAATAATTGGGCATTTGTAATAAGATCGTCAGAAATAATATTAACAGATGCCCCTTTGATCAATGCCGGAAAGATTTGCGTATTTCCAAGGTCAGTAGCAATAGATGAAACAGTAGCAAATTTACAGGTATGATCCACTTTCATCCGTTTCCATATCGCGTTACAATAGTTAAGCAGTTGACGATGTTCGATACATACTCCTTTTGGAACGCCGGTACTTCCTGAAGTGTACATCACATAAACCAGATCATTTGGGTTTATTGTTATTTCTAAATTTTCGGTACTATAGCTTTGAATGGTTTCTCCCTGTTCATCAACCAGTAATAACTTTTTTTTACTTTTTCCGAATCGCGATTTGAATTTCGACTCAGTTATAATATAGTTGATTTTAGCGTCGTGCAGTATATGCTCCAATCTTTTTTGCGGTATAGAAGGGTCAATGGGTAAGTATGCACAGCCAGATTTAATAATTCCAAAGAGTGAACTAATTAATTCATTGGATCTGCCTAATAATATTGCGATTACCTTGTCACTACTTTCTTTAGTATGTACTAGGTAATTGGCAACCTGATTAGCTTTTTTATTTAACTGATCATAGGTAAAGCAAATATCCAGGTATTGTAAAGCCAGTTTATCTTTACTTATTACTACCTGTTTTTCAAATTCTCTAATATAAGTATTTTCCGAAAATGTCTCTATTAGATGTTCAGTCGATTTTTGTGCCTCCATTTTAAGATCCGAAATCATCATGCCGGGATTGTTGACCACTTCGTTCAACAGAAATTCAAAATGTCTGAAAAATCGCTTAATTGTAGATTGTTTAAATAAACTGGTCTGGTAAGTCATTGAAAGCAATAATTCATCTCCCACATCTTCCAGCCACAGATTTAGGGGAAATTTAGATATTTTGAAATCCGCCTTTTCGGGCGATAATTTCATTCCTCCCCACTCATAGAGTGATGGTATATTCTGGTAAACAAAAAGCACTTGAAAAAAAGGAGATATAGCAACATTTCTTTTCGGGCATGTTTCTTCAATTAATTTCTCAAAAGGAAGTGCTTGGTTAAGCAAGATACTTTGGCTTACATTTTTTACTTGGTTTAAATAATCCCTGAATGTCAATTTACCATCTATAGTTGTTTTGTGAGGCAAGGTATTCAGAAATAAACCCAATGTTCCCTGAAATTCCTTAACATTCCTGTTAGCTAACGGAATACCTACAACAATATCTTCATTTCCCGAATATCTATGGAGTAAAATATTAAAAACGGATAAGAGTGTATGAAACAAGTTAACATTTTCATGTTTGCTGAAATTAACTAAACTTGTTACCAATTGCGCCCCAAGCTTCGTCTTTTCCAAAGCACCTTCATAATTAATAACCAGTGGTCTTATATAGTCGAATGGTAAGTTCAATGGCTCGGGATCATAGGGTAATAAGCTCCTCCAAATCTCAAGTGTTTTGGTATAATCAGTACTTTGCAACCAATTGTTTTCCCAGTTAACATAATCAATGTATTGATACTCTATGGGAGGTAAATTTATTGACTTCCCATTTTTTATGTCATCATATACTTGCAATACATTGCGAAAAAGTAGGGAACTGGACCATGCATCAGAAATAATATGGTGCGAAGTGTAAATAAAAATATACTCTAACTCGCTTAGCTGAAGAATTGAGTGACGAAATAACGGGAATGATTCGATATCAATTGGTGTTTGTCCATCTTTGCATAAAATTATTTCAACCATTTCCATTTGGCAGGACTCATCATAATGACGGAGATCTATCATCTTAATGTCTACCAGAATATGTTCATGAATGATACGAAAAATCTCTCCGTCTTTGCTTGCAAACGATGTTCTCATAATCTCATGACGGTCAGTAATGAACTTAAAACTTTTAATATACTGATCTAATTCAATGGGAGATGTAGTTTTTAGTCTTATAGCCATCGGATTTGTGTACATGAATGAGTCCGAATCCAATTTAGACAGGAACCACATTCTCTTCTCTGCACTTGTGAGCGGATATTTGTTTTCAGTATTTCTTGCCATTTTCGGCAATTCCTTCTTTTCCTTACCCAGATTACGTATCAGGGTTCGTATTTGATGAGGGGAAAGCCCATTTAACTTTTTTTTAAAATCATTTTCCATTAATGTATAGTATCGGTTATAAAGTTAAATCACAGATCAGTATACTAAAACGATCTTACCAATATGCTGCGCTCTGGAAAAATAGGTGAGTGCTTGCCCCAAATCAGCTATTGGATATTTATTGTATGGTATCGGCTTAAAGTCGCCCCTTTCCATACGTTGGGAAATCTCATTCAATAGTTTCTTTAGTAGATCTTGGCGATAATAGAGAAGGGCAAGATCAATCGCAGAATATGATAACCCCTTATTAAAATCACCCAACTCTATGGATTTATTTTGAGCAATGTCTTTTTTATCAATCTGAAGGAAGCGCCCAAAGGTTTTTAATATCTTAATTCCTTTGTTAGCGGCTTCACCTGCCAATGTATTTAGGATAACATCCACACCTTTGCCATCCGTTCGTTCCAATATTTCATCCGCAAACGATAGTGTTCTTGAACTCATTGGTGCATCAAAGCCCATAGACTGCATGTAATTTCTTTTTTCCTCTGTTCCGGCCGTAACAAGAATTTTAGAACCCAGCCATCTTGCCACCTGAATTGCAGCCAATCCAACACCTCCCGTTGCCGTATGAATAAGCACTGTCTCGTTCATTTTCAAATTGGCAACATAGTGTAACGCAAAATAACTGGTAAGAAATACGGTTGGGATCGAAGCTGCTTCTTCCCAAGAGATATTTGCGGGCTTCGGTGCAATTTGTATAGCTTTAATATTTATGTAGGCAGCGAAATGACTATTTTCATCCCACAAATCATCATTCAGCAGGCTGCCAGCAGCCAAACAAAACACTTCATCGCCCGTTTTAAATTCAGTAACATTTTTTCCGACGGCGATAACAACTCCTGAATAATCAGAACCCATAATGGATGGGATTCCGGGTGTTGGCGGATACATGTTCATCGCTATCATCAAGTCCCTAAAATTTAAACTTGCAGCTTTTACTTTAATTTGAACCTGATCTTTACCAGGAGCTGATAAGTCTTTCCTCTTTAGAACAATGCTACTGAAACTACCTGCTTTTTCGATGATACAATAGTAATTGTCGTTTGCAGCAGGAATATACTTTTCAGCTTTTTTTTCTCCCATATTAGAGGCCGAATTTTTTGACCTGAGTTTTTGTAAAAACTCACCTCTTTTTTCAGGACTCAAATTGGCAATAAATGCAGATACGTCTTTCATCTTTATTTTATTCTTCAGAATTCATTGATTCCATGAGCACTTCTAGCTGTCCGATTTCATCCAAATCCATAATGGATAATACTACTGCCTCTGCCAAACCTTTTATTGTCGGATTATCATAAAATACCTGGGCCGACAATTCAACTTCCAATACATCCACAATGTTGGCTATTGTCTGAATTGCCAGTAGTGAATTTCCTCCAAGTTCAGTAAAAGTATCATCTCTTCCAATTTTATCCAGGCCAAGGATGTCTTGCCAAATTTGGGCGATGGTTTTTTCCATTTCATTCACCGGTTCAATGTATGGTGTACTGAGCGATGGCCTCGAATAATACGATTTACTCGCACTTTTCTGCCTTTCTTTTTTTTCCGTTAATTTCTTTGCATGAGGAATGCTGTCTTCGATCAAAAAATTGAAATCACATGGATACACCACTAACTGTTCCGGGCATTCTGTATGCATAATCAGTTTAATTATTTCGATGCCCTCTTCAAGGCTTATCAAATCGGTATAGGCAGTTTTTAAAGTTTCCTTATCAGTAGTCTCGGTAACTTTTGATGATTTAGGAAGATCATTCACTTGCTTTAGTGTATATCCTTTGATCTCCATTAAAACAGTTCCACTTAGATCTGATAATGTTATATCGAAAGAAAGGGTATCATCATTTTTAGCTTTAGTGTCACTGATAGTAATGTAGGAATATATTTCAGAAGGTAACTTCCCATATGCTTTTATGCTTTTGTAGCTAAAGGGCAAATAGGTTGCTTCAGACATGTACCTTAGTGCGTAAGAAGTCGCTTTATCGAGCAATGCAGGATGAAAATCAAAATACTCAGTATCGCTGGAAAATTCTGCTCGTAATTTTAATTTTGCCAGCCATTCAGTGGCCCCTACATAAATCTTAGTATCGATGTCCCATCGCTCACCAAGATCAATCAAGGGCATGTTTTGAGCATTATACACAATTCGTGAATCTACTGGTTCATCAATATTATTATTGAGCTTTCTCTGAATCGCTTGAAGGTTAAAATCTCCGATAATTTTTTGAGACACTACCATTTCGCCCATGAAGTGGTCATGCCATATATCTGTTTCTGCATCCTTTTGAAATAGTTGTGTTTGAAAACTAAATTTGCATTTGTTGTTATTTAGATCCACTACAAATCTTACTTTTTTATCTTTCCCTTTTTCGAACATTAACGGAGAAATAAAATACAGGTTTTTAAATTCTAAATCACTGCCCGAATGCAGTATTTTGCCGTATTTATAAGCTAGTTCAATAAACATTGTTCCTACAACAGTAGGCTGACCAATAATGAAATGACTATTAATAATCCAGTCATTTTCAGGTAGAAACTTAACATCGTAAATCTGGCTTTCGCCTACCTGCCCCACAAATTTTAATAAATCTTTCGAGTGACGAAGTAAGGTTTTGATTGCTTTAGCAGATTTCTTTTCTTCCCACCTGCCGGCCATTCCTACATTAATCCAGCCTCCCCAGTTAATTACTGTAGTATGGTCTTTTGCATCAGATTTTCGATAATAGGCATATGCGTCGAGAAACGAGTTGGCAGAACAATAGTCAAGTCGCGTGGATTCGCCTAAAACAGAAGTAATTGATGAATAAAGCCAAAAGAAGTCAAGGCCGTAATTGGAGAAAATCTTATCAAGAACAATTGTACCTCTGAATTTAGATTCAAAAACGAGCCTCGCTGATTCTGCTGTTTTCAAAGGAATAATACCACCGCCCACTACTCCAGCGGAATGAATAACCCCATTAATTTTACCTATCGATTTTTCCGTTTCTTCAACAAGCTTTTTCATTTCCTCATAGTCGGAAACGTTTACCTCGTGAAGTATCACCTTTGAGCCCGTCGATTCAAGTTCCAATATTCCCTCAATTTTATCACGAGTAAAACTTTTGCCTTTATTTTCTTCCAACCATTTCTTCCACTCGTGTCTTGCTGGAATAGGTGAATTATAAGTAAGAATAAAATTGGCATTTTGTTCGCTTGCAATTGTTTTCGCCGTCAAAATACCAATACCTCCCAATCCTCCAGTAATTAGATAGATACCATTACTCTTGAAATTGGAGTAATCCGATTTTTCAAATTTTACTTTGTCAAAACCTTCAGTCCAGCGATAATTATTTCTATATGCAATCACTGTCTCAAACGAATTATTTAGAGTTTCCCCGATGAGATTTCTTGCAAGAGTCGTTTGGTTTTCAGCATTGGATGCAAAACTTACATCAATAAACTTCGCCCTTGCCGAAGGAAACTCCTGTATCAGCACACGGCAAGTGCCTATCCCAAGGGCTTTTTCAGGCGCATACACTTTTTCGCCAACTACGTCAAGTACACCATTAGCTACCACACTGAAGTGAATATCCTTCAGTTTATTCACAGAATAAAGTGCCTGTTGTAGGTACAACGGGCTAAAAAATGTTTCATCTTCTATTTGTTCAAGGCTCGCCAGATCCCAATTGGTAGAAATTTCCTTTGAATAATTAACCAAGTGTATTACATTGTTGATCACGGTATCATTTGCTGTTAGATCTTTCATCATTAATTCATAGTGCTCTTTGTTCGAAAGATCAATAATGTACCTAATTATACTTTCCCTGCTGTAATTTTTCCCAGCCGAAACTTCGTAAACCTTTTGTTCGTTGGCAGTTAGAAGTTTTACAATTTCATTTCCTAGGCTATATTTATCATGAATGATCAACCATGATTTTTTTTCCGTCAGCTTACTCACCAGGTATTTAATATTAGCTGATCTTTTCCATACTGGGACACTAAACCATTTTGCAGTATCTAAAACTCTTAGGTTTGTTTTTTCATTTGTTTGAGAATTAGTCTTTGAGAAATCTATCGAATAGGCTTCTCTTTCATAAGGATAGCCGGGAAGGGAGATTCTTTTTCTTTGCTGGCTCCGATAAAATTCAGGCCAGGATATTTTTCCACCAGCAAGCCATAGATTCCCTATCGCTGACATAAAAAATTCATTGTCATTCATCTTCTCTGTTTCAGTTTTCATAGTTCGCACCGAAGCATTTTTGCTGTCTTTGTCTAAGTGTCTTTTAACAGCTGAATCCAGCGATTGCCCGGGGCCTACCTCCAAAAAAACCGACGGATTCATTTCAAGGCATGTTAGAACTGCATCCGTAAAACGCACAGTTTTCCTTACATGTCTTACCCAATAATCCGGATCTGTTGCGTCCGCTGATGTAAGGAAATTTCCTGTAACGGTAGAAATGATCGGTATTTCGGGTGCTGATAGATTTACTTTATCGAACGCTTTGGAAAATTCAGGAAGAATTTGGTCCATCATCGCAGAATGGAAAGCATGTGATGTTGATAATCTTTTACAGAAAAAACCACTCGAAGCCATTTTTAATTCCAAGATAGAAATATTTTCATCCGAGCCTGCTACCACACATAGGCCTGGATTATTTACTGCTGCAACTTCAACTCCAGGGAAAAGGAAAGGAAGGATTTTGTCTTCATTTTGTAACACAGCAAGCATAGAACCACCGGGCAAGGCTTGAATAAGTTCTCCCCTTTTTGCCACCAGAGAAAGCGCATTATCCAATGACATAATTCCTGATAAACATGCAGCAACGTATTCACCAACGCTATGTCCAATCATTGCTTCAGGTCTTATTCCTTTGCTCATCACTAATTTAGCCATTGCATAACTGATCACAAAAATTGCCGGTTGAGTAACATATGTTTTTCCCAAGGCCTCTTTTTCTTTTTCACTGTCTTCTTTTCCAAATAGGAAAGATTTTAAATCCAGGTTGAAATTTGCTTTAAGAAAGTTACAGCAGTAATCCACTGTTTTTTTGAACAGTTCATTTTCTTCATACAAATCTGCACCCATGTTAAAGTATTGATTCCCCTGGCCGGGAAACATAAATACCACAGCCTTATTCTCGTCTTCGCAGGTTCTTTTTTGTAAACTTCCTTCACTTGATAATTTTCTGAGCAATTCCTCACGGTCTTTAAATGTGAACATACCCCTGTGACTGAATGATTTTCTACCTACCTGGTATGTATACGCTAAGTTTTCGATATTAATAGTCTCATTTGTTTCCACAAAATCGTGCAAATTTGATTTTGTTTTCTCTAAAGCAGCATCCGATTTTGCCGAAAGAAAAAGAGATTTAAAATGCGATGTTTTATTTTCTGGAGCAACAGCGGGAGCTTCTTCCATTATTACACAAGCATTTGTTCCACCAACGCCAAAAGAATTCACAATTGCTCTGCGTGGTCCGGTGCCGTTTTCCCATTCTTTTAATGTGGTATTGACGAAGAAAGGGCTATTCGGGAAATCAATTTTAGGGTTGACGTTATTAAAATGCAGATGAGCCGGAATTTTTTTATATTTTAATGCAAGCGCAGTTTTTATTAATCCTGCCACCCCTGAGGCAGAATCCGTGTGGCCGATATTTGTTTTCACAGAACCTATTGCGCAATATTGCTTTTTACTGGAATATAAACTAAATGCCTGTGATAAAGCAGTCACTTCTATCGGATCACCCACAGCGGTGGCGGTACCATGTGCTTCCACGTAGGTAATGGTATCAGGATGAATACCGGAAAGTTCCAATGCCTCAATTGAAAGGTTTACCTGGCCTTCCACACTTGGGGCTGTGAATCCCACTTTTTTGTTACCATCATTGTTGATCGCACCAGCCAATATAACGGCATAAATATTATCACCATCTTTAATCGCATCATCGTATCTTTTTAACAAAACAACTCCCGCACCTCTGCTAAATACTGTTCCGTCAGCTGTTTTATCAAATGTACGGCAATGTCCGTCAGACGATTCCAGCCCGCCTTTCTGGTATGTGTATCCTTGTATTTCGGGAAGTTCAATGGTTGAACCACCAGCCAGTACTATATCTGATTGATAATTCAACAAACTACTTATGCCTATAACAACTGCTGACATTGAAGTAGAGCAGGCACTTTGAATGGTTAAACTCGGTCCTGTTAAATTCAATTTATAAGAAACGCGAGTAGCTACATAGTCTTTGTCGTTTCCGGTAACAATAGATGTCCCACTGGCCCATTTTTTGACTTCCGGATTAGTGTATGTACTTGACAAATGAAAGTTGGTCCCCGTGCCGCCAAATACTCCTATCCTGTATTTAGTATTATCAGGATTATAACCACCGTCTTCCAATGCATGCCACGCACACTCAAGAAAAATTCGGTGCTGCGGATCCATTATTTCAGCATCTCTTGGTGTAACACCAAAAAATGCTGCATCAAAATATTCCGCTCCATTAATTATCCCTCTTGCCTTTACATAATTGGAAGAATTGATCAACGATTCTTCAACACCTGCGTGCCTCAATTCTTCATCCGTAAATACACGGATAGATTCTACTCCATTTACAAGATTATTCCAAAACTGGTTGATATCATCAGCACCGGGCAGTCGGCACGACATGCCGATTATAGCAATCTTTTGATTTTGCTCTTCTTTATTGATTGCGCTCATGTTATAATCTTTTAGTAATATTAAATAGTGCTCTTTTTTGGCTTGTGGCTCTGCCCTCAATGGCTGATTTTATCTCGGATATACCTGCAGAGGCAATTACTTTTGCCAGCATTTTTATGCTGGGATATTGAAATAGATCAACTATTGAAATATCAATCTCAAATTCACTGTCAATAAGGTATTTCATTTTTATCAACAGTAAAGAATGACCCCCGACATCATAAAAATTATCATCTGCATCAAACTCATCTGTCTTAAGCACGTTACTCCATATAGCTGCCAATCTTGTTTCATAAGCATTATTGTTTTCTCCTTGCCACATCACTTTTTTAGTACCATTTACTGGTTCTGGCAATGCTTTGACGTCCAATTTACCATTTGATAAAAAAGGGATACTGTCAACAGCAATAAAATTGAATGGAATCATATACTCAGGTAAGCGAGCTCTTAAATAGGCTTTGAAATCAATGTGCTCAGCTTTGTTTTTTAAGATATAATAAGCAACAATTCTCGTATCATCATGGCCAAATTTTTTGGTGATTGCAACAGATGCCTCCACATTGGTGTGCTTATTCATACAACTTCCGATTTCACCAAGTTCGATCCGGAACCCCCTTATTTTCACCTGCTGATCAATTCTTCCGAGGTATTCAATGTTCCCATCTGATAACCACTTCGCCAAATCACCTGTTTTATATAATCGGGCTCCATTAAAGCTGCTCGTAATATATTTTTCATCAGTTAATATGGTGTTATTCAAATATCCTCTGGCAAGCCCCACTCCGCCAATACAAAGCTCACCAGGAATTTTTTCCGGCAACAAATTATTGTTCTTATCCAATACATAAAGCTGAATGTTATCGATAGGTTTTCCGATAGGTACCTTCTTGTAATTAGTAGCCTCTTTACAATCAAAATAAGACACATCGACAGTTGCTTCAGTTGGCCCATATAAATTTATTAATTGGATCTCATTTGAAGGTGAAATCAGACTTTGAAATCTTTCAACATGATGTTTCTCCAGTGTTTCTCCACTTGTAAATACATATTTCAATGTGCTGAATTCACCTACCGGTACTTCACGATCATTCAGATATTCAAGGAAGACATTAAACATAGAAGGTACAAAATGCAAAGTGCTTATTTTCTTTTTGCGAATCGTATTGAGAATTAATTCTGGATCTTTTTCTCCTCCAGGTTCGAGCAGGTGAAGACTACAACCGGCAAATGACCATAGAAGCAATTCCCATACAGAAACATCAAAAGTGAAAGCTGTTTTTTGCAATACGATATCTGTGTAATCAAGAGGATATTTTTTTTGCATCCATGCAATCCGGTTTACAACTGAGCGATGTTCAATCATCACCCCTTTGGGTTTACCAGTTGATCCTGATGTATAGATCAAATAGGCCAGGTTCGAGGAATTACCAATCAGCGGAGGGTTATTTTTATGAAGATTTGCATACACTTCACCATCATCAATGCAAATTACTTCTCCAGAAAATTCAATGTGCCTCTTATATTTATTTTTTGTAATTAACACTGATGCGCCGCTATCTGCCAAAATAAAGTCAATTCTATCTTGCGGATACTCAGTATCTATAGGCAAATATGCCGCACCTGATTTCAGAACACCAAACACACCAATCATCAAGTCGAGTGAACGATCAAGCATGATACATACAATTGCATCTGTAGTAACATTTTTCTTTCTCAGGGCCCAGGCTACCTGATTAGATTTTTCATTAAGTTCTTTATAAGTAAGGGTCTGATCGCCACTGCTTACCGAAATTTTACAAGGAGTAGCCGCGGCCTGCCTTTCAAAAATTTCATGGATACAACAATCTTCTATCTTTGCAGTTGTATCATTCCACTTAGCCACTTTTTTCTCTAACCCGGCTTTTTCGTCTAATAAATAGTCTGAGAGTAAGGCATTTGGATTTACCAGTATCTGATCCAGAAGATAACTATAATGCACAATAAATCCATCGATCGTTTCGTCGTCAAAAAGGTCGGAGTTGTAATTGACGTTTATGCTGATGTCGTTCTCATTTTCCTGTGCCTCAACATCCATATCAAATTTGCAGTTTGGATTTTGAAATTCCTCCGTCTTCAAATGAAGGCCACTTAGAGTTTTATAGCTTTCTAATTTTTCATGATAAGCAAACATTATCTGAAAGATAGGATTATAGCTGAGACTTCGTTTTGGGTTTAATTTTTCCACCAGTTTTTCAAATGGATAATGTTGATTAATGAGTGCTTCTGAAGTATATTTTTTGATATTATCTAACAAATCCTGAAAACTCATGCGCTCATCAAACTTTGTTCGATACACCACGGTATTTACAAAATATCCTATTATTGCCTGGGTTTCCTGATTTGCCCTATTCGCAAAAGGAACGCCAATTAAGATATCTGTTTCATTGGTATAACGGTAAATCAGGGTTTTAAAAGCCGACAATAAAAAAATAAAAGGCGTTATTTTTTTTGACCTATTGAACGCTTTCAGTTGCTCAAATTTATTTGATCGAATGACCATTACTTTGCTCTTCCCTTTAAAGCTTTGAATTTTAGGCCTAACATTATCGGTTGGAAAATTTAAGAAATAATTACTTCCGTCAAGTTTATCTTTCCAAAACAAGTAAAGCCTGGAGAAATTACCGTTAAAATATTCTGTTTTCAGCCATTGTTGATAATCACTATAGGTGTTTTCTAAAGGGAGTAACTCATTTTTTATACATTTTTTGTTCTTATTTATGGCATTATAGGACCGCAAAAAATCAGCAGTGAAAATATTTATAGACATCCCATCGAAAATAAGGTGATGCACATGAACGAAAAGTTTGTACTCATTTGTTGCATATTTAACAAATCGGAATTGGATCAATGAATCCGTAGAAAGATCAAACGGGTGATTAAAAAGTTGGTCTCGCAGATCATGTTCAAATGCTGTTTTAGCTTGATGTATTCCGGCGGATATATTACAATATTCAATACTTAAAATCGGATCATCTTGAATAATCCGAACAGGCATTCTGTTTTCTATTATAAAATTCGACCTCAATAAATCGTGCTTTTTAAGTATAATCAGCAACACTTTCTGCACAATATCATATGATAAAGGGCCTGCCAGTTCTATCGAAAATAGCATATTATAGGCCGTTTGATCGGGCCGTGATTGTAGTATGGACCACAGACCTTTTTGGCCAAAAGAGAGTGGTACTGATTTTTTTTTACCACTTTCATTAATATGATTTGATATGTTTGATTCTACAGATTTATTTGCAAGTAGTTCGATAAGGCTAGCCGGATTTGATTTTTTCCAAATTTCTTCAAAGGTGAGGGTTTTGTTGAACCTGCTTTTTATCAAATTGACCAACTTTACCATTTTAATTGAATTACCACCTAAGTCAAAAAAGTCATCCTTCATACCTAGCTGATCCAATTCAAGAACTTCTTCCCAGATTTTTAGGAGCTTTATTTCTTCTTCAGTTTCCGGCCTTTGCATGGAGTACACAAGTTCCGGACGAATAGTTGTATCAACATTTAATCTATTTCTGTCGATTTTGTTGTTTTCCAGCTTAGGCATGTAATCTAGAAAACTGAATATTTCGGGTATCATATATTCAGGCAACCAAACTGATAAGTAATTCCTGATGCTATTTACAGGAATAATTTTATTTCGACAAACTAAGAATGCAGCTATTTTCTTATTACCTGAACTGTCAGTAATTACCTTACAGGCTGCCTGCCTGATTTCTTTAAAACTATTAAGGCTTTTTTCTATTTCAGACAATTCAATTCTGTATCCGCGAATTTTTACTTGCTGATCCTTTCTCCCAAGGTATATTAATTCTTTTTTCTCATTGTATTTACCAATATCCCCTGTATTATAAATAGTAACTCCCTCAAAACCCGGAATAGAATGTTTAACAATAAAGTTATTCTGATTTAATTCCGGTTTGTTTAAATATCCTCTTGCAAGTGAAAGGCTGCTAATATATATAATTCCTTCATGACCAATGGGCACATAATTCATATTTTCATCCAACAAAAAAATATTTCCTCCTCGAATTGAAGTTCCCAAATAAACTTCTTTACCTCTTTCTACCTTATAGATGCTAATATTTGCTGTTGCCTCAGTCGGGCCATATAAATTCCAAAACTGTATATCTGGCCAAATATTAAATGTCCTATCAACCAATGTTTTTGAAAGAGATTCACCAGATAAATAGATGCAATCAGGTTTTCCCATATGGGGAACATTATTTTCTTCTACATAATTGATAATCTCTTCCCACAGTGTAGGTACGCAGTATAAACCATATCCAGGATGCTGTCTATACCAATGCAATAAAAGGGCAGGTTGTATAACAATATCCCGTTTAATGATATGAAGTGTTTCTCCTAACATCAGTGGAGAAAACATTTGCGTAATTGCTGCTGCAAAACAAATGGAAGAAGTAAGGGGCAAATTAACTTGTGTTTTACTTTGTAAATCTTGCAAATACCAATCTAAATAATGAGCTAGGCTTCCATGTTCTACAATAACTCCCTTTGGTTCACCGGTGGATCCAGAAGTGTATAAAATATAGGCCGCATGTTTATCAGCAATCTGGATATCAGGTGGAACAGTTGATTGATTACCTATGTTTGACAAGGAAACATCTATTTCAACTATATTCCTCTTTTCAGAGCTAAATACATTACCTTTTCCTATATCTGAAAAAATCAAAGCAACCCCTGCATCATTAAATATATTAATTGCTCGGTTAGGAGGTGAATCGAATGATATTGGTACGTACGTACCACCAGACTTTATTATACCTAAAATACAAATTGGCAATAAGACAGATTCTTCTAAATATACAGCGACCGAAGTTTCGTTTGAAATACCTTGAGCTATAAGAAAATTCGCAATACAATTTGATTTGCTTTCCAATTCGATGTAAGATAATTCTATATCTCCATTTTTAACTGCTACGACACTAGGGATAGATTTTGAAATGTCGCTAATTGTACAATGAACATGCTTTAACTTTCTTTTTAATTCAGCAAGAATAAAGCAAAGTTTAAAAGCTTCAATAATCTCGGCCTCTTCATACAATTCATTGTCTAACTTCATGTTTGATAGAATTAAAAACTTCTTGATTGAATACTTTTAAAAACATTTATGTATGCTAGTTCCAATTTAATTAAACAAATATCATAAAACAAGGTTATGAATTAATGTAATTCTTACCCAGGATTAAATGATTGCCAATAATGCCTATTTTTCATCAGTATTTAAACTTCTATCTATCACAAAGCTTTTATGAATTTCTGCTTTTAGCGTTTCACTTTTAATATGAGTATTAAGTACGTCTTTTAAAGAAATACCTGCTCTTAGACCATTTTCTATTTGAGTTTTATAATAAATAATTTTTTGCTTCATTTCAGGCGTTTTTGCATATTTATCTAAAATCTCATCAAAACTTTTCCCGCTTTTGATGTCATTAGCGATATTTAGTGCTACTGGGTTTCCCTCAGCAAATTTGTGCATCTTTTCCCCTAAACTACTCATAACTTATGTTATAATTTTATTTAAATAATCTTAAATAATATAAACCGGTGGTGGAGTTAATCTGCCTATGTATACCTAACTCTACCAACATGATTGTTGTATATAAATTTGTTTAAGAACTACAATACTGTTAACTCTGTTATCTTCGCCAATGCGCTGGACTTAAAGCCGGTTAGATTTTTTATTTTTTCGAGAGCAATTGAACCTTTTCAGTGATTATTTTAAAGTATCAACTAGATTCCTTGCACTAAGAATCACCCAATACTTTTTTTTAAAACAAAATCCGTCAACCGCATAACAGGTTATAAATAAAGATAAATAAATATTTTATATATCGGAGCCTAAATGTTACAAGCTGTTTATAACAATCCTGATGTTAACTATACCGTAATAAACATGTTCAGAATTACAGATCAGCTAACAAGCCCATATTTTTCCACCTTTTAAAAAGGAATTCACATTTGATATTCCTTTTGGAAGAATTAAACTGTTGTTTATTTTTTGACCTCGACGATTATATTCAGTATATTCTAAGTTTGGTTCAAAATGGAATGGGGAAGCACTAATGAAACGGCAAAGGCGATTGAAGTTATTACTAAAAAGGTAAGCGGTATGTTAGTTTATTAAAATCGGGCAATAATAATAAAAGTACATGCAGCTAACGATATATGTTTATTTATAGAAGTTTACTCAAAATATTTTTTGAGCAGATTTATCCAAACTAAATAGCTTACTGAAACTGATACTATCTTGATCAAAAGAAATAAATGATTTCTATTCCTTTAAGTCTTTTTTCAGCCTCTCCACTGCCTCCACGATCAACTTTTTTACCTCCATCTTCACCTGATAGTAATTATCAAGCACTTGCTGCTGAGTAACATTTGATATAACAGGAATTTCTTTATACCGGCTTATTTCTTCATTCAGTTTATCAGCATCATTAATAATCTCTGCATGAAACATCTTTAATTTAATTTTTTCATCGGGGTTATCAGCAACAAGACCCACAAACTCACCTGATGAAAGGGCAGCAATTTTAGAAGCAGGTATTGCGCTGTCCAATTGTTTTGAGTGACTGATAGAAGTATCCGTTCGGTTTACCGAAACACTCTGCCTGTCCTGCATTATTTTTCCGAAACGTTCTGAGAGTAGTTTGGATGTTTCACCCATCACCTGGCCACTGATGATGTTACCTGTAATATTTACAATTACATCTGCCTGTTCTTTCCCATAATCTTTTTTCAACTGACTGAAATCTTGCATGGCTAATGTAGTGGCAAC
>JAYTHK010000315.1:0-2997 GCA_043732665.1 Cytophagales bacterium
GTCTTCGTTATAAAGTATGGGAAAAAGAGATTCTGATTTTTTATTTGTATTAGTAGGCGAATCGTAAATTTCTTCTTCTTCGGTCTGTACTAATTCACCTGTTTTTATCTCAAAAATATAAAAGCCTTTTGGTTCTGGGCTATTACTTTCTTTGTACCCTTGCAAAATTATTTTAGCGTCCTCTACTGCTTTTAACCCAATCCACCAAGGTTTTGGCAATTTATCAATCGTATACAGAAATTGATTATCGTATACCGTTAGCGTAGACAGTAGTGTCCTTCGTCTTTCTCCATCCCGGGATTCTATGACGAGATAATTTCCAGTTTCGTCTGGCAGTATTTTCCAGATAATACCTCCTGGCTCTTTATACGTAACTGCTATTTTTTTCAAATTGAAATTTTGATGTATATTGTACTACAAATTTAGCATTAAATTAACTAGTAAATGAAGATACTTGGTATAATTCCAGCACGTTTTGCCTCTACACGTTTTCCAGAGAAAGCCTTGGTTGATATTGGAGGGAAATCAATGGTGCAAAGAGTATACGAACAAGCTTCCAAATCCAACATTTTATCAAAAGTAATCGTAGCTACCGACCATAAGAAAATATTCAATCATGTGGAAAATTTTGGTGGTCGGGTAGTGATGACTTCCGAAAATCATCTGAGCGGCACGGATAGATGCATGGAAGCTTTCCAGAATATAGGAGAAGCCTTTGATTTTATTATTAATATTCAAGGCGATGAACCTTTTATAAAACCAGAACAAATTGAACTGTTGGCAAGAACACTGACCCCCGAAACCCAACTTGCTACGCTAGCAAAAAAAATCACCGACAACGAAACACTTTTTAGTTTTAATGCTCCTAAATTAATATGGAACGATAAAATGGAAGCTCTTTATTTTAGCCGCCATACAATCCCCTATTTGCGAGGAATAGCAAAGGATGAATGGCTTTCTAAGCATGATTTCTATAAGCACATTGGAATTTATGCCTATCGGGTAGATGTATTAAAAGCCATCACGAAACTAAAACCTTCTTCGCTAGAACAAGCAGAATCACTAGAACAACTTCGTTGGTTAGAAAATGGCTATAAAATAAAAGTAGCTATCACAGCGTTTGAATCTATTGGAATTGATACTCCAGAGGATTTGTTAAAAATTGATTTGATGATTTAATAATTTGGAGATTTGATGATGTTAAAAATCTCCAAATTATTAAATCATCAAATCAATTTTTAATAAGCAAACACAAACCCATTAGGCCCTACTCCTACTTCTACTGAATCTATTGGTGTTCCAGTAGAATGGTAACGAATCATTTTCTGATTAGAAGTGAAACCATAAGTGCCTATGTACACATATTCGGTAGTAGGATCTACTCCCATGCCATAAAATTTTCGTGGTGTGATAATTGGGGTAGTTGGAAGAACAGTAGCCGTAATAGATTGAGAATATACACTTCCAAGGTAACTATAATATAATTTATTTTTTGCACCGTTGGTAGTTAATTTAGCTGGCATTCCAGTTGCATCTGAAAATGTGTAAGTTGCTTCAACCGTTTTACTAGTGGGGTCTATTCTCACTAATGCTCCAGCAGATTGACTCAGAATACTATAATCAGGATTATATTTGGTAATCCCGCTGCATAAAACCCAGAATTTCCCGTTCGCATCTATTACAATACTATTTGGGCCATCAGACACTTTTATTTTTGCTTCTACTGCATCAGTGGTCGTATTTATAATGGAAAGCAATGTATCACCTGAATTACATACATACACTTTGCCATTATATAATAACATATTTTCGGGTTCTATACCTACCGCAATACTTCCTGTTATACTATTTGAACTAAGGTCAATAATTGAAAGTCTGCCGTTAGCGCCTGAGTAATCAATATATTCTGACACATAAGCCTTATTATTAGTAGCCGCAACCATATATCTTGGGTATTTGAATCCTTGAATGACACCAACTGAAGTAAGAGGATATGTGTTCGCAATTTCTATTTTATTACTATTATTGACAACAAAATAGGCTTTACCATTTACAAGTGTCATCGATTGAAGTACATCCCCTATCGGTCTATTATTTGCTACATTAAATAAATCATTATATACGTTATTCGTTGAAGCATCGTAAATACTCACAGAGGCATTGCCAGAACCAAAATTACCTTCATTAAGCACGTATACCTTTTGCGAAATACTTGGGTTAGTAGTAGCAACGCTATCGTTATGTTTAGGCTTTTTACATGAACTTAACGCTATCGTCAGGATAACAATTCCAAAAACTATTTTTTTAAATTTTAACTTTTTCATATTTACTTTATTTTAATTTATTTACTTTTTATTATACTGAATACTCATTCCTATTTCAAAATTTCTCCCTGGCATTGGTCTGTAGGCAATAACCTGATAGTTTTTATTCCAACAATTATTTATTTTAAACAAGAGATTTAAGGCAGTGTTTTTCACAAAATAGGTTTTTGAAAAAATCATATTCCCCAACCAAAAAGAGTTTATAAAAGCTTGGTCGTCTGCTTGCGTAAAAATCCAACTTGTGTAATTATGAACATAACTAAGTCCGTACCCTTTGTAAGTAAAACCAGCTCTGGCTCCGCCTTTATTTAAGGGAACATAAATCAACTGCTTATGCAATTGATTTTCGCTTCCTATAGGTACTTTCTCATTGGTAGACAAAACATGATCGTAACGCAATCCAAAATTAATTTTTACTGCATTAAAATTAAGCGTCATGTCAATAGTATTTTCTATTCCTCTAGACCATACTTTCAATATATTTTGTGGTAACCAATAATTTCCATTGGGCACCCACATAATCCAGTCGTTTATGTTTCTATTAAATACAGTGGAAGATATCGTTAACACCCCTACTCTATTTGCTTTTGCGCTACAACTATCACCCGTGCATTCTTTCCCTTTATGAATAAAATTTAATCCTATTTCTTCAGACCAACCTTGCTCAGGTTTA
>JAYTHK010000316.1:0-2987 GCA_043732665.1 Cytophagales bacterium
TATCACTTAGACTTAGGGCAAAGTCAATCCATAAAACCAGCGCCTGTTTATCTTATTTCTGGTGTTGTGTACAATGCTAAAACAAAAAAACCAATGCACGCCGATATTATCTACGAAACACTTTCCAATGGAGACCAAGCTGGAGCAGCAGGGTCTGACCCAGACAACGGAAAGTACAAAATAGTTTTACCTGCTGGCGATCATTATGGCTATTTTGCAAAAGCAGACGGTTTTATTGCCGTGCATGAAAACCTTGATGTACCTGATATTACAGTGTATACCGAAATTCACAAAGACCTTTACTTAGTACCCATAGAAATAGGTCAGGTAGTAAGTATGCAAAACGTGTTTTTCCAACAGGGCACGCCTACTCTTACCAGCACCTCTTACCCAGAGTTGGACAGGTTAGTTGATGTTTTGCAAACAAACTCAACGATTGAAATAAGAATAGATGGGCATACCGACAATGTAGGAGATGCCAAAAAGGACATGACACTTTCTCAACAAAGAGCAGATGCTGTAAAAACATACTTTATTTCGAAAGGGATCAGCTCAAAACGCATTACTACAAAAGCGTTTGGTGGTACAAAACCTATTGCGAGTAATGCTACGGAAACTACAAGAAAGCTTAACAGAAGAGTAGAGTTTACGATCATAAAACAATAAGCAAATCTTCATTAACCAGTAATCGATTTATAAAATGCTAGACAACATCTTAAGTATAGATGGAATACTAAGTTTCTTTACCCTTACGGTAATGGAAATTGTATTAGGAATAGACAACATTATTTTCATTTCTATTTTAACGGATAGAATAGAACCTCAGCACCGCCAAAAAGTGAGGTTATTAGGCCTTGGTCTGGCATTGTTTGTTCGGTTGCTTTTACTTGGATTACTAAATCAAATCTCTCATGTAGAAAAAGGATTGTTCGAACTAGCAGGGCATGAGTTTGCTGTCAAACATATCATCTTCTTTGTAGGTGGGCTATTTCTTTTGTACAAAAGTACTTCCGAGATTCATTCCAGTATACATGGCGACGATGCGCACGATGGTAAAAAGAAAAAAGGACTGTCTGTAGGAATGGCTATCTTACAAATCGTATTACTTGACCTCGTTTTCTCTTTCGACTCTATACTTACAGCCGTTGGTCTTTCGGGAGATATGGTTATTATGTCGTTGGCTGTTATTATTTCTATGATTATAATGCTTTTTGCCGCTAAAGCGATTAGCAAATTTATTAATGAAAACCCTTCCGTAAAAGTGCTGGCGCTTTCATTCTTGATGACCATTGGAGTGATGTTGATTGCAGAGGCCTTCCACCAAGCAATTCCGAAAGGATATATCTATTATTCATTGGCGTTCTCTTTGCTGGTAGAAGTAATTAACCTAAGGGCAAAAAAGAAAAAAAAGAGCGCTTGACATGGGGTTAGTGTATCACCAGTAATTCTTTAAAAGCTCCCATCTTACCAAAGGGAATTCTACTGAAGGACAAGCGCTTGGTCCTTCAGAAAGATACTCTTTAATGAAGGAACTAAAATTAAGTAACCCTCTTTAAGATAATTTAACAAGGGATAAGGTTACCTGTTTTGTTCAAATCTAAAGTATAAACTCTCTTCGACAAAAAGGATTCAACTCTTCGGGTTTTTTGAATATAGAAAAAAGAAAAGCATACGCTCAAGAATCGGTTTGCTTGGTGTATTTAAAAAGGTAACTTTGTTTCGCTTCGGCTTTTTGAAACTAAATGACACAATCCAAAATTAATTTATTTTTTTTACTGGTTATGTTGAGCTTAACCAACTGTCTCCCTTATCACGCTTATCTATACATGATTCCCGATGAAAAAGACATACATCGTTTCAAACACGCAAAGGTAGAACATGCAGCGATTTGTTATAACTTCGAAAAGCGAGTAATCAATAAAACAATCAACATAACAAATTGGAGTTATGAGGAGCCGTTGATGCGGTTGTCGTTAGAAAATTTTTTAGAAAAACAGAAGGCTAAACAATTTTTAGTCATTAAAAATGATTCTATAATTTTTGAATACACAGACAAAAAAATCATCGCTTGTGAACCGTCTCCTTCTTTTTCTGTAGCAAAAACATTTGTGTCTGCCGCTCTTGGTATTGCCATAAAAGAAGGTCGTATTAAATCGGTAAATGATTTGGCGAAAGACTATATTCCAGAACTAAATTACCACGAAAATTTTAATTCCCTTACGATTAATCATCTGCTAAATCAAACATCGGGTCTTAAAATGGAAGTAGACGATATTTCTCATGCGTATTATGGAAAGCTGGAGAAAGTAATAAAAGGATTACATTTTGTAGCTAAGCCAGGAGTGCGTTTGGAGTATATTAACATTAATACGATTCTGGTTGGAATTATTATCGAAAGGACAACAGGTCAAGATTTGCATACTTATTTTTCAAATAAAATCTGGTCCAAAATAGGCACTTGCGATTCTACGGTTTGGGGCTACGATTACAAAACAAAACATACTCGGTCTTTCAGCTCTTTCGGTGCCTCTGCCAGAGATTACGCAAAGTTTGGAACGTTATATTTGAACAAAGGAAAATGGGGCAACGAACAAATTATAGATAGCAATTGGGTAATTGCGTCCACAAGCGTTGTGAATGGGTTGGGTGAAAATGTTGGCTACAATAATTATTGGTTTGTGGGCGACAAAGAAGTGGGCGATTACATGGCCGTTGGAATGTATCGACAACAAATATATATTAATCCAAAAGAGAAGGTAGTCATCGTTTCGCTCATGAAATTCAACGGATCAAATTTACCAATACGATGGTGGCAGCTGTTGAGGCAAATTGCAAGTCAGGCATAAGGACTTAGCGTATAAGGTTTTTGCCCTTGGACTATTTCTCCAACCATAAGTTTCCACGGAAACCTGATACAAAACAGTACGAACATTCGTTTTAACGAAAAAAGGCTATAACCACTATTCGTTGCTTGCAGCTACGAATTA
>JAYTHK010000317.1:0-9834 GCA_043732665.1 Cytophagales bacterium
CTAGCAGTAAATGTTGTGTTTAAATTACCTGTACTAGCAATTGTACCCGCCGACCCACCAGCTACAGACCAAGTATGCCCTGCTGTTGCGGCTGGAGTAACAGAACCACTTATGGCAACTGAAGTATTGTTGGTACATACGTTGTGATTCGCTCCTGCATCAGCAGTGGGAGGTGCTGTGAATGTAATCGTTAAAGTGTCTCTTTTAGCAGCACAAGCTGCATTTAGAGGCTGTAACGAAAAAACTACTTTTACAGAACCGCTGCTTATGTCTGCTGCAGAAGGAGTAAAGACGGTAGTAGCAGGAATTGAAGTTTTCGTAATAGGAGAAAATGCCTGACTTGTACCAAGCGAACTCCATGTGAACGATGTAAAAGGATTTGCACCCAGAGTAGCTGCTAACGCTACAGTAGCATTATTAGCACAAGAGGAAACATCTGGAAGTGTTATCGTAGGCACTGGTAAAGGACTGATAGAAACAAGGTTGTGCTGCGCTTTACATTTATTTCCAACAGCGGAGGTTATGAAAAACAAACCAAAAAATGGCGATCCTACCTCTGTTGAGGAGTTTAATGTATAGTTGTCATTTTTATTAGTACTAACCGAGGTACCGCTTGAAGAAAATTTTCCGGCAGGAAGTGCAGTACCAGCGACATCCGCAAACCATTGTCCATTGAAACCTGGAGTAATATTTACCGCTAATTGTACTATAGGTTTTTCGATACAATAGAAAATTGAAGTGTCTTTTATTGTAGCGGTATCTGTAAGTATTAAGAAAGCATTGCTGGTAACAGGAGCACAACTTGCGTTAGTAGCCGTTACCGTTAGTTTATAGGAATTTACTAATGCTCCTGTGGGCATAAAAGTTGCCGTGTCGTTTACTGGAGCAGCAGGAACATAACTGAAAGTTCCACTACCTCCTCCTCCTGTTATTGTCCATGCCAAAGTAGTAGCATTTTTAACAACACCGTTTAGCTTAATAATACCTAAATTATTTTTACATAATGTAATATCAGGTCCCGCATTTGCAGTAGGTGGTGAAACAATTGTAATTATTAACGAATCAGTTACTGGAGCACATGCAGCAGGACCAGCTTTGGTAACGTTGAAATATATTTTAGCACTGCCTAGTGCTCGTTCAGCAGCAGTAGGCGTGTAGGTAGGATAAAGGGCAGTGCTATTTGTTAATTGACCAGCACCTGTCCACTTAACACCAAATCCCGCAATAGAGGCAATTCCATTAATGGTCGGATTTCCTATAAGGGTGGATAATTTAACGCTATCGGTAGTACATATATTAACTGGATTTCCTGCATCTACAACAGGTATTTTATTTACTGTAATATTAAATTGAGCAGAATCTGAAGGACAAGTAACGGTAGCAGGTAGGGAAGTAGTAAGTGATTTCAGTCTCATTATTACTGTACCGAAAGTAAACGAAGTAGGAGGAGTATAGGTAGCTACTAATCCCAACGATTGATTGCTCGATACGAAAATTCCGCCAACTTGTACCGTAGTTCCAACATAAGGCGTCCATTGGTAGCTTTTAACTATATTGCTTACACCCGATGAATCGCTTGCAATGCCAGGATCTAATGCAACTAAGGCATTGTTCGCACAGACGGTAATAGGACCAGGGCGAGTCCAAACATGAGGACCTTGGAACAGATTAATATGTAAGGTGTCAAATCCATTGCCGCAAGCAGTGTACTTAGTAGAGTCTGATATTATTTTCAAAAGTACATAACCTCTTGCTAAATCAGCTCCTCCAACATCTGGTAGGTAGGTATTAGAAATAATATTGTTCACAGGAGAGCCGAAACTTCCAGAACCAGTGATAATAGACCATTTACCAGTACCAGGTATATCATGATTTTGATAAATATTTATTGCATCTGCTGAAGATGTCATATTCGTATCTACTTTGATAAGTCCATTTATAGGTATCGCTTTTAAAGTAGAACATACGTTTTTAGTTCTTCCAGAAGCTTTACCAGAATGCAATGGAGCAGGTGCTGCGGAGGTATCGGAAAATACACTTACATTACTTGCATAATATGGAATTGTAACTTGAATGACGTTTGCATTCCACCAAGTATTCTCTGTTTCAGAGCAAGTAATACCAGCTGAACTTGGACAAGGAATATTTTGTCCTCTGTTTTGCCATAGATGACAACCACGGAAAGGAAGTGGACCACCACTATGATTAACCTTTGGATCGCAGCCCAATAAATTATAAGTACTGTGTGCTTGTAAGGGTTGTACGGGGCCAGGATAATTGCCATAACCAACTGGGGTATTAGGGGTTGGGAAGTTACTTAAACCATCCATTGCATTACCATCCGTAAAATCGGTTGGTCCTTGTGCTGGAAAAGAAATATCGTCCCAATAAACCAAAATTGCTTGTGCGCCTACTGCGGCTTTAGGAGCAATGAGGTCTACTATAAAACCATTAGGCATATATTCTACATCGTAAATAGGAAGATTGGTCAACCCATTAAAATAATTTACTTGAATCTTTACAGGACCTACAATCGGATTTCCAGCTCCATCATTTCCATCCCATGGAATACAAGTATTCTGATTTGCATTTAAAATAGTATCGTTAAATGTCTTTGGAACAAAAGAGGGACCACCGACAGGTAGTGCAGGAGGTAGCAATGTAATACCAACGGTGCCTGTTTTGTCTACCATAAGGTTTATACATCGATTATTGCCGCAACCGCTAATACTTTTCTGAAGCAGCTTGCCAAAGGATGTTTTTGGAACTATCCCACAGGTTCTATTCGCCGCAACAACTGTATCATAAGGATTGTTCAGGAAAATAGGATAATCAGGGGCACCATAAAACTGAATACGGGATCTTCGATCAAAATCACTAACACCAGTATTAGAGGTCCCTGTGGAGTTCGCACAGAGCACAAATCCCCATGGATTCATTTGGTTAAAAGTAACCGCGGAAACTACACTATCTTTAGAATAAATGTACATCTTACTGTTATAGTCATTTCTTGGAGAATTTGACCCATTGCAATTCATATCCCAACTGGCACTAAACAATCTTGCTTTTTTGGTTACCCTTGGTACTGAAGTATTGTCCGTCCAAACGGTTGCATCAAACATGGCAAGGATTCTTTTTACAGTGGTTTGCTGGTTTATAGGATCGTTACCGTTCAATACGATAAAAAAATCAGCATACCCGGATGCTCCTATATCCCCAGGTTGAACGGTATACTGTATAGATTTATAACCACAATAGGTGCCAACTGCATACCCTACGCCTAACTGACCAGCGGCAATCGTAGTGGAACAAGAGGGTAAAGGGCCTACAGCGACCTGACTGTACCATTTAATATAACCAGGTTGAGCAGCAGCGGTAGTACTTATTGGACATTTGTAGGTGAAATCATTGGGTCCTAGTGACCCACTACCTGCTATTGCTGGACTAATCGTTTGAACTCCTGCAAAAGCAGAAAGATTTGTTGTTCCTTGTGTTCCGTCAAATTTAATAGGTGTTCCATCTTGTTTGTATAATCTCCAATATATTAATTGGTCGTTTTCAGGATGAAAACCAAGATTAATTACTTCACCTACTTGACATGCACGAATTTTAATTCTGTATTTCTGATACAAAGGTTGAATACTTGTGTACGTTCCTGAAATTCTACCAAGACCTCCAGGCGATGGTCCCTGATCCCATATTTGTAAGCAGTTTGCTGGGGTGGTAGGCTCTTTGGCGGTGTACACACTTTTAGTCGTGTCAAATACTAAAGCTGGGTTTACCAACCATTCTCTCGTACCCTCCCCATAGGAACTAGTGACGTTTAAAATCAACATTACTGTAATGGAAAGTAAACCAGTTAATAAATAATTGGTTTTAGCTTTTCTTATTGCAGGTATTCCTATTTCCATGATACTAGGTTTATTGTATATCTTTTTACTGTTACTGACTTTAATTTGTTTCTAAAATTATATTCGTTGTAATTCGGAAAGGTAACTTATGCACTGTGTCTTCATCTCTAATTTATGTGAATTATCCACTAATTACAATAACTATACTTATTTTAATTAAATAATAAATCAAAGTGATAGAGTTTGTACTTTGCTTTAAGTTACGAAAATACAAACATAAATAAATTAAAGCATTCTTATCGCTTTAATTATAGTTTAATAATTATTAATTTATTAACTATGCGCATTAATATACTTAATTTTATAGTAAATTTACAACGCATTAGCTAATTGTACGTATATAAATATTAATTTGTTTAGTTAAAGTAGAAATATACTTAGTTATGTTTATAGAAATAACTATATTATGGAGTTATTCAAGATGAGCAGGAACTAGGAAAATGATTTTATATGAATAGGTTGTGTAGGATTTTCGGGTTATTTATATTTCAACTGAGTTTAATAAATTCTATTAATGCTCAAGACGCCGTATTTTCTCAATATTTTTCATCCGCTTTATATATCAGTCCTTGTTTTGCAGGTATCGAGCCTAATCTAAATGTAGGAGTGAATACCAGAACACAATGGAAAAGCATTACAGCTCCTTATGTAACCAGTCAAGTATCTATAATTAAGCCATTTTATAAATACGGTTTAACGAATCAAAATGTTGGTGGCGTAGGATTGTCTGTATACCAAGATAAAGCAGGAGATTTTGGATACCAAACCTTAGGTGCTAATGCAAATGGAGCATACAACCTAAGAGCAGGAGATAATAACACCATTACATTTGGATTACAGGCTGGAATTATCCAGAAATCCATTAATCCTAATAAATTAGAATGGGGCTCACAGTTTAATAACTATAAAGGATTTGATTCAAGTTTTCCTCCTGACCAACTACAATCCAGTGGAAATTTATCGGGGAGAAAGTCAATGCTTGATTTAGGTGCAGGTTTATTATATTATTACAAAGTTGGGAGAGATAGAAGGGAAAAAGGGAAAAGTTTCTGGATAGGATATTCGGCTTTTCACATCAATCGTCCAAATCAGTCTTTGGTTTCCAATTATATTAGCAAGTTACCCATGTCAAGTAAAATTATAGGAGGATTTGAATTTACAATTGGTTCAAGGTTCAACGTATCTCCCAATGTTTTAGTGGTAAGACAAGGTCAGGCTAATGTGGTATCGACAAAAGGATTTACAAACATGCAAGTGAATACAGGTATTTACGTCACATACATGTTGGCCGAATTAGACGGTAAATCAGATATGCGTCCCAAAGATCTTATCTTAGGAGGATGGTATCGAGTGGGCGACTCTTATATATTTTCCCTAGGCATCGCTTCTAATATTTATACTATAGGATTTAGTTATGACCTTAATCAATCTGGTTTAACTATAATTACTAAAGGTAAAGGCGCTTGGGAGGTATCACTGAAAATTCAGGTACCAAAGAGAGATGTTGTGAAAAGATATTATACACCTAGAATCTAATTTTATAGAATTAGATCTGATTCGATTATGAAAAAATTTATTCTCTTTTTTCTTATAAATACATTACTGGCCCTCATTTCAGGGCAGACTTTTGCACAGAAAAAACCTGCCAGAGTTAAACCAAACCCTACCTTAATTTTAGCTGACAAACATTATAATAACTTAGAATACTATCTTGCTGCACACGAATATGCGAGAGTATTAAGAGGAGATTCATTGAATGCTTATTCGATGTATCAATTGGCAGAATGTTATCGAAATTATTTTGACTATAAATTGGCAGAAGTGTTCTATTTAAAAGTAGCACAACGATTCCGTGATAAATATCCACTAGCGAGATTTTGGTACGCTACAATGTTGAAAGACAATGGTAATTATAAAAAAGCCATTGACAATTACGAAAAATACAGAGAAGAGCACGTAGATACAGACCTTGAAACAGAATTGTACCGAGAGAAAGCCTACCAAGAGATTGTTGGTTGTAAACTTGCAATTGAAGATGGATTAAAGCCTAAAAAGGATTATGGATTCAAATGCCTGCCCAAGCCTGTAAATAGCTATGAAGGAGATTATTCTCCCGTTATTTTCGAAAACGATACGTTTCTTACGCTGACTTCTTCCCGAAGAGGTTCGGTAGGTGGCCACAGAGATAATTCTTTAGGAGGAGCATTTACGGATGTGTACAGATTTCAAAAAAGTAACGATACTATTTGGGAAGTTGTAAAACACAACCAACTCAACGATGAGTTTAATAAACTTAATACAGAATACAACGAGAGTTCTGGGTCTTTTACGGGAGATGAAAAAAAGTATTATTTTACAAGATGCGATGAACTTATTAAAGTAGATAATTTCGAAGAGTTCAACTGTATCGTTTATGTAAGTTATGGTAAGAATGGAAAATGGGAAAAACCAGTTCGATTAAATGAAAATATAAATACTCCAGGACAGTGGAATAGTCAGCCAAGTATTTCCCCTGATGGGAATATTTTATTCTTTGCCTCCAAACGCCCGGGAGGATTGGGAATGCAAGACATTTGGTACAGCACCTGTAATGGTGATGATCAATGGGGACCTCCCATAAATTTAGGAGATAAAATCAATACACTTTTTTCCGATCTTTCTCCACGGTATTATGCCGATCAAAAAGTATTATTCTTCTCTTCCACAGGTCATGGAGGTCATGGAGGCTTAGATATTTTTATGACAAAAGAGGACGATGGATTTCAAACCATTATTAATCTTGGCTATCCGTTCAATTCTAATCGCGACGACTTTTACTTTGTACTTGGCGATAAGAAAGGATACATTACTTCCAACAGAGAAGGAGGGATTGGGAATGACGATATCTACACCTTTGATGTGAAATCAAAAAAAAATATTATTCATGCGATAGAATTGCCAGACGATACGATTACGGACGATGCTTTGATTCCTGTTGCCAAAGAAAGTAGAGAAGAACACATTGCTGACATTCCAAAAGATACTGATGGCGCCTCTAAACTTGCACAGATAACAGGGAATGTTACCGACAGTATTTCGTTAAAACCTTCTCCAAACATAGAAGTAAGTTTGTTAGATGAGCATGGTGACGTGATTGCCAAGACGACAACAAACGATCAAGGCGTTTACAATTTTAATAACCTTCCTAACAACAAAGAATTCAAAGTTGTTATGAGAAATCCTGATCATAAAAACTTAGCTTATTTGACTTCTAAACCTAACATTAGCTATACTACAGTCGCTATAGAGCCAAGACAGGAACTTATTTCGAAAATTGGCAAGTATAATGCCACAACTCCTAAAATGCTAAGCGTGTCAGGAATAATAGCAGACAGTGTATCTAAAAAACCAGCTCCTAATACTGAAGTACAAATACAAGATGAAGTGGGAAATGTTCTTTTGACTGTTACTACTAATGAAAGGGGAGAATATAAATTTGAAAACTTACCTGCTAATGCAACGCTCAAAGTAGTTTTAACCAATCCAAATCCTAAAGAAAAGTCCTTTATAAAAGCAAAGCCTGTACTGAAATATTCAGATATTCCTGAACAATTGGTGGAAAAAGAAGAACTTATCACTTCTGTTTCCAAAAATGATCTGGTAGAGGCAAAGTCTTTCATAGTACAAGGTGTAATTACATCTAAAACCACGAATAAGCCTGTTTCTAAAGGCCAAGTGCACATTATTGATGAATTTGGCAGTATTGTAAAGTCGGTGACACCAGATGCTAACGGTAATTATAAAATAGAAGCTGTGGCAGGAAATAAAGATTACAAAGTAGTGTTCCGGACGTCCGCCAAATCAACAGACGAATTTCAAACGGGCAATGCTAAGGTAACGATCGTTCCAAAATCTACTATTTCACCTACTACTTCGGCATTGATTGCTACCGTAGAAAAAGATCAGTTACCTGATGCAAAAAGTATTGTAATCGAAGGGACTATATTATACGATAAAACTAGAAAACCAGCTGCCAATGCCACCATTCTTCTGATGGATGAAAATGGAAAGACACTTAAAACAAGTAAGACGGATAAAAATGGTTATTATAAGTTCAGCAATCTTCCCGCTGGTAAAACGTATAAAGTGGTTTTACAACAAGGTAATGGCAACTCCGAAGATGTGAAATACTACGCAGACAAAGTAAATGTAAAAGGCTCTGTAGAGGTAGGAAGTAAAAATTTGTTTGAAAATATATATTTCGATTTTGATAGTTACGAGCTGAGAAGTGAAGCACAAAAAGTGTTGGACGACTTGATAACATACTGTAAAAATGACCCTGCTATTCAAATTGAATTGTATGCCAATACCGATAGTTATGGTTCTTCTCAATATAATAGAATTCTTTCTGCCAACAGAGGTAAAGTAGCCGTGGATTATTTAGTATCAAAAGGACTTAATCAATCATCAATGGTAATCAATGCTGTTGGCGAAAATAAATCTATCGCTACCAACGAATCCGAACTGGGAAGACAATTAAACAGAAGGGTTGAACTTTATGTTCTTGGAGCTCCTAACATTCAATCTGGAAGTATGGTAGTAGCTATTGAGCCTAAAAAATCGCTTTATTCTCTGGCTCAAGAATATGGTATGACGCTAGAAGAATTGAAAGAAATGAATGGGCTAACAGGAGAAGACTTACAAGCTTATTCATTAGTTAGAGTAAAAAGGAGAGCAGATGATAACGATATCATTGCTCAGATTACACGCAAGCAGGCCAATATTAAATACACCAAAGCAGAACTAGAATTAATAGCCACGAATAAAAAGAAAAACGAGAATTTCGATTTCAATAATCCTGATTATCAAAAAGCACTTGAAGAATCAACTGTTACTGAAACTAAAAATGTAAGTTTAGGAAACAATAAATACGAGGGATTTAATATTGCATATTATGTCGTACAGCCTAAAAATACATTATATAATATAGCACGTTTGTATGGTTTAAAAGTAGAGGGATTGAAAGCGCTTAATAGCCTTATGAGTGACACTATTTATGTGAACCAAAAAATTAAAATTGATTTCAATCAAAAAGATTTTTCAATAACAGGTTATATCGTAAAAGAAGGTGATACAATTGGGGAAATAGCAAAAAGATTCGGACTTACAATTAACGATGTTTTAGAAATAAACAATCTAGACGGATATATTCTAAGGAAAAATATGATTCTTAGATTGAAGCGATAATTTATTTTAGCCACGGTTAAAATGTATACTATTCGCTAAGTAGTTTTAATCGTAGAAAATTCATTGGGTAATTCTATTTCAAAGCTAGTGCCTTCACCTTCTGTCGAAATGACGTTTATACTTCCATTGAGTTTTTCAATTGTTTCTTTTACGATATAAAGTCCTATACCAGACCCTTTACTTTGAGTAGTACCTCTGAAAAACATTTTATAAATACGCTCTTTGTATTTATCCGCTATACCAATACCATTATCTGTAATTTTTATCTCTGCTAGCTTTGCCAAAACCTTTATCGAAATAGAAATTTTCTTATTGTGTTCATCCTTCTTCTGGTATTTTATAGCATTCGACAATAAGTAGCTAATGATTATATTCAATCGAAACTCATCACTGATAAATGGACAATTTTGAGTTATGGAAACTGTTAAATCAATATCCTTAAGAGAAGAATTTTGAAACTCTTTTATAGTCTCTATAGAATCTTTTATGATTTTATTAAAATCTATTTCATTATTTAGTTGATCATGACGGGTGTTTTTGTAATAATCAATAATATTGCCAATGAAATAATCAAGTTTTTTTACACTTTCCCCCAATAAAGCGAGTAGCTCATTGTCTGTATTGCCCTCTCTTTGGGCAAGTTTTAATATTCCAAGCATTGTTTTCACAGGAGCTTTAAGGTCATGAGACGCGCTAT
>JAYTHK010000318.1:0-9829 GCA_043732665.1 Cytophagales bacterium
AACACGATAGTCTACCAATTATTTCAATATATTCCCAAAAGAACAATGGGGTTAATCAATTAATTATTTCTGATAACGGACTTGGTTTTGATATGAATACGGCGAAAGATAAAATATTTGGGTTGCATCAAAAATTTCACAATCATATTGATAGTAAGGGTGTCGGACTCTATCTGGTACATAACCATATTACTAGTTTGGGGGGACGAATTGATGTAGAAAGTAAAATTAATGAAGGGACAATATTCATAATATCTTTTAAAGACTAATATCTTCTTATTTTCAATCTAAGGACTCCTCTTTTGATAAGATAAAACCTAGTAAGCTCATTAAGCAATTTTCTATTTAAGACGATTATTTTTTAATTATTTAAAAACAGGTACTTCGAAACTAAAAGCGATTACATATACTTCAAATCATTATTAGCTTTTAGTTTTATAATATGCAGGGCATTTAGTAATAGAATAATTGGGTAAGCAGGATCAAGCTCATGCCATTTAATTCCAAAGTTAGCACGACCTCCAAATTTGTGATGATTGTTATGATAACCTTCTCCAAACATAAAAATATCGACTGGCATGAGATTTTTTGCAGTATCGTTTACTTTAAAATTAGTATAACCGTACTTATGAGCAAACCAGTTAATAATGGCGCCATGCACGGGGCCCATTAGATAATGAATTGGGAGCAAAAGAAACTCCCACCAATGTGTAGCAAATTTAATATAAAATAGGGTATACGTCGTACCCCAAACTACTCTGCCTATCCAGTTGTCGCCTATCTTTTCAATAAATCCCCAGTAGGGAACTCCTTTTTTAAATTTAGGATCAATATCCGCACGATCATGTAAGATGTCGTTGTATATTTTTTTAGTACTCCACATCATACTAAATAGGTTTTCAGAATACTTAGGAGAATGAGGATCATTTTCTGTATCTGCAAAAGCATGGTGCATACGATGCATTACACCATAAGCAAAAGGACTCAGAAAAGAAGAACCTTGAAATAGCCATGTCAAGGTGTAAAATACTTTTTCCCAGAATTTATTCATTGTAAACATTTGATGAGCAGCGTATCGATGCAAGAAAAAAGTTTGTGCGAATAGAGATAAATACCAGTGACAAACAAAGAAGATCAGAATAGCCATTTTATTAATTATATGTTTTCTCAAAGGTAAGAAAGAGGGGCTTTAAAAAGATGACCAATGTCATTTTTAAAGTTGTCTGTACTCATAAAAACAAGAAAACATTTACGATTAATTTGTAGCAAATAAAAAAGCAAATGAGTGTCATCTTTATTTTAATAACCATAAGTATGTTGGTAGCGGGGAGTTTTCTTCTAGCGTTCTTTTGGGCGGTTAAATCAGGACAATACGATGACGATCAAACACCGGCCATACGAATTTTATTTGAAGACGAAGTAAAAAAGAAAAAATGAGTAGTATTATGAACGATCATCTGGAACGATTTTCTTACGACAATACCATTGTCAGAAATTTTATTATAGCTACTGTTTTTTTCGGGGTTATAGGAATGCTGGTAGGACTTACAATCGCATTGCAGCTGGTTTTTCCCATTTTAAACTTCGCTGAGTTTGCGAGTTTCGGTCGCCTCAGACCTTTGCATACCAATGCCGTCATTTTTGCATTCGTAGGAAACGGAATTTTTGCAGGAGTCTATTATTCCTTACAGAGGCTTTGTAAAGCCCGTATGTACAGCGATACATTAAGTAAAATAAATTTCTGGGGTTGGCAATTTATTATATTATCGGCAGTTGCTACACTTCCTCTGGGAATTACGACGAGCAAGGAATATGCAGAGCTAGAATGGCCAATTGATATTGCTATTACTTTAATATGGGTAGTATTTGGCTGGAATATGTTTGGTACTATTCTTAGAAGAAGAGAAAAACATTTGTATGTAGCGATTTGGTTTTATATAGCAACGTTCGTCACAGTAGCTGTTTTACATATCGTAAACTCTTTCGAGATTCCAGTTTCTCTTTTCAAAAGTTATTCTTGGTATGCTGGTGTTCAGGATGCATTAGTACAGTGGTGGTATGGACACAACGCAGTAGCTTTTTTTCTAACAACTCCTTTTTTAGGACTTATGTATTACTTTATTCCTAAAGCGGCAAACAGACCCGTTTATTCTTACAAGCTTTCTATTATACATTTTTGGGCACTCATATTTATTTATATATGGGCAGGTCCTCATCACTTGTTGTATACGTCACTTCCTGATTGGGCGCAGTCGTTAGGAGTTGTATTTTCTATTATGCTGATTGCACCTTCTTGGGGAGGTATGTTAAACGGTTTGCTTACGCTGAGAGGTGCCTGGGACAAAGTAAGAGAAGATCCAGTTCTTAAATTTATGGTAGTAGCCATCACTGCGTATGGAATGGCAACTTTTGAAGGTCCTTTGCTTTCCTTGAAAAATGTAAATGCCATTGCGCATTTTACAGATTGGATAGTTGCGCATGTACACATAGGAGGATTAGGCTGGAATGGATTTCTTATGTTTGGAATTCTTTATTATCTAATTCCAAAAATGTACGATACAAAACTCTATTCTTTGAAGCTCGCTAATTTTCATTTCTGGGTTGGATCTTTAGGTATATTGTTTTATGCTTTACCGATGTATTGGGCAGGGCTTGTTCAAAGCTCCATGTGGAAAGAATTTACGGTAGATGGAGTATTGGCGTATCCAAATTTTCTTGAAACAGTTATTCAACTTAAATACATGTATTTTCTTAGAGCCGTTGGTGGATTTTTGTACATCATTGGTACAGTAGTGATGGCTTACAATTTAACTAAAACAGCTCTGGCTGGCAAGTTTATTGCAAATGAAGCAGCCAGAGCTCCAGCACTCATGCCTGACGAGCCTGTTTGCACTGGAGAACACTGGCACAGATGGATTGAAAGAAAACCAATTCAAATGTTAGTAGTTAGTCTTCTGGTGGTATTAATTGGAGGTCTTGTAGAAATGATTCCAACCTTTCTTGTAAAATCAAATATCCCTACCCTCTCAAGCGTTAAACCTTACACACCTTTGGAATTAGAAGGTAGAGATTTATATATCCGTGAGGGATGTAATAATTGTCACTCTCAAATGGTAAGACCCTTCCGTTCTGAAAAAGTACGTTATGGAGAATATTCCAAAGCAGGTGAATTTGTTTACGACCATCCTTTTCTCTGGGGCTCTAAGAGAACAGGGCCAGACTTACATCGTATTGGTGGAAAATATCCTGACTCCTGGCACTATAATCACATGATGGATCCTGAGCTAACGTCTGCTAATTCTATCATGCCACCTTATGCTTTTTTATTAGAGAACAAATTAGATATTTCTAAAACGGCCTATAAAATTTCTGCTATGAGAACTATTGGTGTACCTTATCCTGAAGGGTATGAAACAAGCGTAGCCGATGATTTGAAAAAACAAGCGGATGCAATTGCTGCAAACCTATTGAAAGATAATGTTCATGTAGCAAGTGATAAGGAAATCATTGCACTTATCGCTTATCTGCAACGTCTGGGTACTGATATTAAAGCGAAGCCAGATACATTGATTCAAACAGAAGAATAATATGCTGAAGTATATAAAACAACATTTGGCTAGTATTTCAGGGATTGAAATATATCCAATTATCTCATTTGTGATTTTCTTTTTATTCTTTTTGACAGCTGCTTGGCTGATTCTAAAAGCCGATAAAGAACATATTACTAAAATGTCTAATCTACCATTAGACATCGACGAAATAATTGAATAAACGTTTAATGAGCATACAAATGAAAAATAAAAAAAACAGTATACTAGCCTTACTTTTAAGCTTACTGACATTTAAAGGCTATGCACAGGAATCCATATCAGCTGCAGTAGGACAAGGGTGTGATAGTTCTCAAATGGTATTGATAGCCGTATTAAGTATCTCTGTTGTTATTTTATTGGTAATGATTTACCTTATATATGCATTAACTATTTTTCTTGCCTCAGCGAAAAAGTCAGGAGATATAAAAGACACTTCCCCTTTATTGCGTTTTATAGATGTAGTTCCAATAGAAAGAGAATATGAGATTATGTTGGATCATAACTATGATGGCATTCGGGAGCTAGACAATAAACTTCCACCTTGGTGGGTGTATATGTTTTATAGTACGATAGTTTTTGGTGTATTTTATATGTGGTACTATCATATCTATGGAACTGGAAATATTCAGGAAGAAGAATATAAAACCGAGATGGCTCAGGCAGAAGTTGATATGAAACTATCTGCCAGTAAAGTTGATGAAAATTCAGTAACGCTTATTACGGATACTTCAAAGTTGAAAAATGGAGAAATAATATTTCAATCTAATTGTGCGGCATGTCATGGTAAGAAAGGAGAGGGGAGTGTAGGTCCAAATCTTACGGATGACTATTGGCTTCATGGAGTTGGAATAAAAAATGTTTTCAAAACAGTAAAATATGGAGTGCCTGCTAAAGGAATGATTCCATGGCAGGCGCAGTTGAGTCCTGCTCAAATACAGGAAGTGTCGAGTTACATCATAAAACTTAAAGGTACCAATCCTCCGAATCCTAAAGTGCCACAAGGCGAATTGATTAAAGAATAAATTATTTCAGAATAAAATAGTCGAAACGATTAAAATATAAGGATAGAGACAGATGGAAACGGTGCTGGTAAGAGAAGATAAAGACTCCTTTAGAGATAAGATTACTACTGTAGACCAGGAAGGTAATCGAGTCTGGATGTATCCGAAAAAGCCAAAAGGAAAATTAACAAGTTATAGAAATTACGTTAGCTATTTCTTTTTAGCACTTTTCTTTTTAGCACCATTTATCAGAATTCAGGGCGAGCCTCTAATTTTGATAAATGTTTTGGAAAGACATTTTGTTTTCTTCGGAGTTGTTTTCTGGCCACAAGATTTTCATATTTTTCTGATAGGGATGATTACTTTTGTAATTTTCATAGTATTATTTACGGTGATATACGGTAGAATATTTTGTGGTTGGGCTTGCCCTCAGACAATTTTCATGGAAATGATATTTCGTAAAATGGAATATTGGATAGAAGGAGACTGGCATGCACAGCAAGCTCTGGACAAGTCGCTTTTATCGGTAAATAAATTTCTAAAAAAAATTGCTAAACACAGTGTCTTCCTGTTAATATCATTTGCTATTTCTAACTTGTTTTTGACGTACATTATAGGGACAAACCAGTGGTGGCATATTGTAACAGATAAACCTGAAAATCACTCAGGAGGATTGAGTTCCATACTAATTTTTACAGTCATATTTTATTTTGTATATGCACGTTTCCGAGAACAAATTTGTACAACAATATGTCCTTACGGAAGATTACAGGGAGTGCTTCTAGATAAAAATTCTATTGTAGTAGCTTATGATTACCTACGCGGAGAACATAGAGGACGGATACGTAAAGGCGAAGATCGAACGATTGCTCAAAAAGGAGATTGTATAGATTGTTATCGTTGTGTTCAAGTTTGTCCTACGGGCATTGATATCCGAAATGGAGTTCAGCTTGAATGCATCAATTGTACCGCTTGTATAGACGAATGTAATGAAGTGATGACAAAAATAGAATTTTCTAAAGGACTTATCCGTTATGCTTCAGAAGAAAATATAGCTCAAAAGAAATCCTTTAAATGGACAAAAAAAATAATTGGATATTCTGTGGTGTTAGTTTTGTTGATAGGCTCTCTTAGCATATTGCTGGTGACAAGGTCAGATGTGGAAAGCAGCATACTAAGAACTCCTGGAATGCTTTACCAGGATCAGGGAAATAATAGTTATAGTAACCTTTATAATTTAAAAATTATAAACAAAACACATAACGACATTCCAATACATTTGAAATTAGAAAATATAAAAGGAGAAATCCGAACGGTTGGCAAAGAGCTTTATGTAAAACCAAAATCAGTAGCAGAAGGTGCCATATTTATAGTACTAAATGGTGCTGAAATAAAAAAAATAAAAACTAGAATTGAAATAGGTGTTTATGAAGGTAATCGGCTCATTGAAAAAGTAAACACTACGTTTGTAGGACCTGTAAACTAAAGTTAGTATGAAATTTAATTGGGGAACTGGAATAGTAATTACATCGTTACTTTTTATGTCTTTTATTCTGATGCTAGTTGTAAAGACCTATCAACACAAAGTTGATCTGGTTTCGGAAGATTACTATAATCAGGAACTACATTTTCAAGAAAAAATAAATAAGATGAATAATGTAAGATTCAAAAAAGATAAAGTATTATGGAAAATAAAAGAGGACGAAATAGTTTTTCAATTTCCAATAAACGAAAACTTTATTCCTACTGGCACTATAGAATTTTTTCGTCCTTCCGATTCTGAAAAAGATCTGAAGGTTCCCATTTTTACGGATAAAGAAAACAAACAACATTTACGTAAAGAATTACTTTCGCATGGATTATATAAAGTAAAAATTGATTGGAAAATGGATTATAAAGAATATTATATGGAGGAGGATGTATTTATACAATGATCTGGTCAGCCTTTATAATAGGAGTACTGGGAAGTCTTCACTGTCTTGGAATGTGCGGCCCGATAGCTTTAGCACTTTCGGTGACACCAGGGAAAAATCGTTACATCGCTATTATATTGTATAATATAGGAAGAATAATTACGTATGGATTCTTTGGATTACTGTTTGGTAGCTTTGGAAGTTTATTTATAATGGCTGGCCTTCAACAATTTCTTTCTATTACTGCTGGGGTTTCTCTTTTATTTTTGGTAATGCTGTCGTTAGTGGGAAATTCAAACTCCATTACTATTGAACCATTAAATAAAATAATGTCATCACTAAAAATCACATTGGGATATTATTTAAAAAAACACTTTTTTTCGTCTTTTTTTATAATTGGGTTATTAAATGGGCTACTTCCTTGTGGTCTTGTCTATATGGCTGTCATTGGTGCTATAGCAACAGGGAGTGCATTATCAGGAAGCTATTATATGATGCTATTCGGACTTGGTACTGTTCCCGCTATGTTTTTGATAGGTGTTTTTAAAATTTTTATTCCTATTCTCTGGCGATTAAAATTACTGAAAATATTACCTGTTACAATTAGTTTAGTTGGAGTAATGTTAATTGTTCGTGGTCTAAATATAGGTATTCCTTATTTGAGTCCTGAAATTTCTTCTGAAAATCCGGACGCTTCTCATTGCTGTGTAAAAACAAAATGTCCATAATATGAATGTGAAAATTCACTCAAAATCTGAACTTATCAAAAAGTATAATGTGCCAGGACCTCGATATACGAGCTATCCAACGGTTCCATATTGGGATTCAGAAAATTTCACTTCACAAGAATGGACAAAACAGGTAAGCGAATCTTTCAAGGTTGCAAATTGTAAAGAAGGGATAAGTTTGTATATTCATTTACCTTACTGTGAAAGCTTGTGTACTTATTGTGGATGCAACACAAGAATTACAGTGAATCATCTTGTCGAGATTCCATATATAGAAGCGGTGTTAGAGGAATGGAAAATATACAAGCGTATTTTTGGTCGAAATCTTAAAATAAAAGAAATACATCTTGGAGGAGGAACACCGACTTTTTTTAGCCCTGAAAATCTTTCTGGACTCATCGAAGGAATTCTCTGTAACTCAATAATTCAGGAAGGTGCCGAATTTGGTTTTGAAGCACATCCCAATAATACAACTATTGAACATTTGAAAATGTTGTATGAACTTGGCTTTAAAAGATTAAGTCTAGGGATTCAGGATTTTGATTCAAAAGTACAAGAGGTTGTGAATAGAAAACAGTCTTATGAACAAGTGAAAAACTTGACTTTCCTGGCAAGAGAGATTGGATATACTTCTATTAATTTCGATCTTATATACGGATTACCCTTGCAGAATCTCTCAAGTATAGTGGATACAATTAAAAAAGTGGATATACTAAAACCCGATAGGATTTCCTTTTATAGTTATGCGCATATTCCTTGGATAAAACCTGGGCAACGGAAATTTACTGAAGAAGATCTTCCTAAAGACGAAATAAAAAGAGAGTTGTATGAAACGGGACGTACGATGTTGGAGGCGATTGGATACAAAGAAATTGGAATGGATCATTTTGCTTTGCCATCCGATTCGCTATATAAAGCATTGGTGGATGGAACCCTTCATCGTAATTTTATGGGTTATACTTCCTGCCATACCTCAACCTTAATTGGACTCGGGTGTTCTGCCATCAGTGATACATGGACAGCTTTTGCTCAAAATATAAAAACAGTAGAAAACTATATTCGAGAAGTAAAAAATGGGCATTTACCACTTTTGAAAGGGCATATTCTAACAAACGAAGACATCCGTCTAAGAAAACATATTTTGAATATTATGTGTAGAATGGAAACCTCATGGGAAGAAGCTTCACTTCCTTTAATGGATGGAATTATAAAAAGGTTAGCAAGTATGCAAGCGGATGGACTTCTAACTATCTCAAAAAATAATATTAAGATTATAGATGCTTGTAGACCTTTTATTAGGAATGCCTGTATGGCTTTTGACGAAAGATTATATATAAAAAAAACAGAACCGACTATTTTTTCTAAGGTAATTTAAAATCTTAGTCAATAATAAAAATAGGCTCGTGTACTCTATTATTTTGGCCTCATATTTTTCTACTTCTTAGTAATTTATATAATTCAATCCACATTACTCCTGCAAATGCCGATATAAAGCATAAGAGTAAGTTTGTAATTTTCAATTCCTGGAATTGGGAAATAGTGCGAACTGGAGGAAAGTAAATAGATAATAGAATCACTACTATTGAAATTACAAGAACAATTGGAAGTAAATTATTTTTGTATCGAATGGTTGTAAACACTGAATAATAAAATGAACGATTTACTAGTGTGAGTAGAAGGTTGCTGAAAATAAGTGTTGCATAAATAATGGTTCTGACTTCTGATTCACTGTAATTTTCTAATAAAAAATAGTATCCTAAACCTAAACACGTCAATGTAATCATCATTCCTTGAATGATGATTAATAATAATTCGTGGAAGGAGAAGAAAGCGGTACTCATTTTTCGTGGTTTTTTGAGCATGGAATTGGCCTCAATGGGTTCTCTTTCAAAAATAATTGAACAGGTTGGTCCCATCAGTAATTCGAGGAAAATAACATGAATAGGAGAAAATAATTCTGTGAATTTCCAAAAAAAAATAAAGGAAGTATTACAATGAGAATAATCGGAATGTGAATGGAAATTATATATTGTATGGCTTTTTTTAAGTTCTCGTAAATTCGTCTCCCCAACGCTACAGCATCTACTAGGTGTGATAAGTCATCGTCCATTAGAACGAGAGCTGCTGCTTTTTTTGCAATTTCACTGCCTGGCATACCCATCGCGATTCCAATGTGTGCAGCTTTAAGGGCTAGCCCATCGTTTACACCATCTCCTGTCATAGCAGCAACTTCGCCGTTTGCTTTTAAGGCTTCTATTACTTTTAATTTAGCCTCAGGAAACATACGTGCATATATATTAACTGCGCCAACTTTTTGCTGAAGGTCATGTTCGTTCATGTTCATCACTTCTGTTCCTGTCAGTATATTAGAATTATTTTTAAAATTGATTTGGTTCGCTATTGCTAGAGCAGTTTCTGAATAATCACCCGTAATCATTTTTACAGTAATTTCAGCCTCATAAAACTGATTCAAAACTTCTTTAATATTTTTAAGGATTCGATATTTTATTCGCCAATGCAGATATACTGCGTTGTGTATGTTTAAGATTGTATCAAAATAAGAGATACAATGGAAAGATACAAAGGTAAAGATATTC
>JAYTHK010000319.1:0-9819 GCA_043732665.1 Cytophagales bacterium
ATGGGAAAGATGCGAAGATGATAAAAAAATGGAAAACCCTTGATGAGATGAGTTCTTCTATGGCTTCAGCAGTTGTAGCTTCCGAAGACCAACTTTTTCAGGAGCACTGGGGATTTGACTTTAATTCTATTGAAAAGGCTTACGAAAATAATCAAAAGAAAAAACGAAGAACGGTTCGAGGTGCAAGTACAATAAGCCAGCAGGTGGCAAAGAATGTTTTTTTATGGCCAGGAAGATCTTGGGTAAGAAAAGGATTTGAAGTTTACTTTACGTTATTAATAGAAGTGCTTTGGGATAAACAAAGAATTTTAGAAGTCTATCTAAATGTCATTGAAATGGGCGATGGAATTTATGGTGCAGAGGCCGCTTCTCAAAAATATTTTAAGCACAGTGCGAAAAAGCTCTCTAAGACTCAGGCCGCACTTATAGCGGCCATTTTACCCAATCCTATTAAATACTCCGCCCTACATCCAAGTGCGTATATTAAAGAAAGGCAACAATGGATTTTGAGAAATATGGACTATATTGGTGAACTAAATTTTCGTAAAAAATAATGATAAAGCGAGTTGCGATTTTCTTTTTATTGGCAGTAATGATAGGGGTATTATTCAATTGTACAAAGACTTCCACGAGTTCTAAGGGTACAACATTTATAGCTCCCAGTGATACAAATTTTAGCTATCTCGGAAGGATAGATTATTCAAATCCTGCGTCTTTGCATTTTGTTCATACAGGAGTTTCTATTCATTTTCGATTTGAAGGAAGTACCTGTATCGTACATTTGAAAAATAAAAGTAAAGAGAAAGACAGTGAAGGTAATTTTTATAAAAATTATTACAACGTTATAGTAGACAATAAAAAATCACAACTATTCGCTGTTTCCAATGCGGATGAAACAATAAGGGTAAAAGATCTGGGGAAAGGAATACACGACGTAATCATTTTTAAAAGAACAGAGGCATTGGTAGGAGAAGGTATTTTTGAAGGCATAGATATTGAGAAAGATAAAACACTACTTCCTATTATAGATAAACGAGCCGTAAAAATTGAATTTATCGGAAACTCGATTACCTGCGGTTATGGTAACGAAGGAACATCAAAGGATTGTTCATTCTCCCCCGAAACAGAAAATGGTTATTTGGCTTATGGTGCACTAACAGCACGAAAGTTAAATGCCGACTACCTAGCAGTGGCATATTCTGGAAAAGGCATGTACAGAAATCATGACGGCAAAACGGACAACTCTATGTCACTTATATACGATCGAATTTTTCCTGATAGTGCAAGTTCTCCCAGATGGAATAATAAGCGATTTCAACCTAATGTTGTTGTCGTAAATTTAGGGACAAATGATTTTGTTTCGGGAATACCCGATTCTGTGATCTTTGTGAATACGTATGTTAATTTTCTAAAAAGGCTCCGCTCTTACTATCCTTCCGCTACTATTTTTTGTATTGACGGTCCTATGATAAATGATTCCTATCCTGCAGGAGTGAAAGTATTTACTAAAGTGAAAAATTATATTCTTGCCTCTAAAAATAAAATGAAGCTGATTGGCGATACTAAAATTTATACTTTTTTTGCTACGCCAATGGAAGAGGGCGACTATGCTTGTGATTCGCATCCTAATTTAAAACGTCATGAAAAAATGGCGGAGGAGTTGACTAAGGAAATAAAGAGGGTGATGAAGTGGTAATTTCTTAGATGTTAGATTCATGATGTAGGAAGCAAAATGAATCTAATATTTTGCCAATACTTTGTCCGATCAGGGTCTCTTTCAATCTTTGTATAGAAAGTGTATTTTGTGATATGGTAGACTCTGATCGGACAAAGTGGTTAATTTTATTTTTCCTTCAACTCACTAGCTATTGTTACCCTTTTCTCCTTAGAATCTGCCATAGCTTGATCAATTTTTCTATTAAACATTGGATTTAATTTTTTTTCAAACAGTTCATTTTTTCTTTTTCAGGAAACTTTCAAGACTACTAATAATCTCTTCATTTTGGAGTCTCAGGAATTCTTGAATAGATGTTATTTTTCGTGTTTGTAAGTCCATAACCTTTTGTTAAAGTTTTAACTTTTAATAAAAGGTATATTCAATATAATTAATTTTTAGTATAATTCCAAAAGCGTATTTCATAGCAAAAGCTAAAGTAATCAATATTCTGGTCTCTGAGAGAGTAGAGGTGAGTAAATCCTTAAACCCCAAATTTTATTTACAAAGTTTAAAATAATTTATTGAGCTATCGTTTTTTGTCCATATACACTAATCAATTATCAGGTATGCTAACTCCTTAAAAATTATTGCTGTTATGCTTTTGCTTACTTTTAGAGGAAAATACTTCTCTTTCAAATTTATAAGTGAAATTCATAGTCAAAATTCTTGTTTCTCGCTTACGGATAATTTGACTTGAAAAATTAGAAGATAGCCCTCTATTGTGTATATTCTTAGTATTGAAAATATCTGAAATATTTACCGTAATAAAAGCCTTCGATTTAATTATGTTTTTTCTAAATCAAGAAATGGGCAGTATTAAGATTGTTGAGGAAATACAATCAAAGAATCCTAAAATGGGTATTTTTGCCCGCTCAGAGTCTCCCGCAACCCAAGTCCATAAAATATTTGCAAATCCAAGAAGGGGACTCTGAGCTGCTCATAACGATGAAAAATGTATTTTAATGAGTAGAAATAAATATTCTATAATCGAAGGGTTTATTATTAACGGCTCAGAGTCCCCTTTCAATTTTTGTATATAAGTTGTATCTTCTGATACGAGAGACTCTGAGCGGACAGAATGCATGAAGCTAGATAAAACTAATCTTTGATTTCTTTTACATAAGCTGAGCTGATAGAAGTGTAACAATCCCATCTTACCAAATAGGTTCCTCCTAAATGACAAAATCATTAGCGTCATTCAGGAGGAACCTATTTGGTAATAAGCCCTAAATATAAATCATACTTAATCAGCAGGCCCTACTTAACGTAACGGACAAATACTATTATGGAAATTTGACGCTTTCTTAAAACGCCTTATTCACACCCACTATATACCTAAACTGAAAATTCTGTTCTCCAGCAGGAGGTGCATTGAGGAAGAAGGGCATATCAAAACGAATCACAAGAGGATTGATTTGGTAAGGTGAAAATTTAATTGTTAAAGCAGTACCAAGCCCAGCATCCATTCTGAAACGTCCGGGAAGATAGGAGTTGTCTTTTTTTTGAAAAACCAATAAGCCCATATCGCTAAAGAGATACGTATCCAGTTTTAAATTTTTGGTAAATCCTTTTGGTTTTATTTTTATGAATTTATCAAAGTCTACTTCGATATTCCAGCTTGCACCGCTGTTTGAATAATAACCAGTAAATAAACTATCTTTTCCATTTTGCTTATGATTTTCTACTGCATAATAACCGTTGTAGCCACGAAGATTTAAACCTCCACCGTATTGAAAATGATTGGTAGCAGCTCCAAAACCAAGCCAGTTGGTAGGAACCATGCCTCTGGCTCTGGTGTATTTATTGTCTAACATATCTTCGCTATTTGCTCCGCTGAGCATAAGCGCAGACTCACGAGGATAGGAGAGTGAGTAGCCCATTTGCCCAAACATACGAGACCTGATTTCGAATTTTGAAAGCGTAAGACTATTAAAAGAATTTATATTCATGTAGGAATAATTATAGCTAGAGTTTATAAAAGGAGTACGCACATTGAATGTCAACTCTCCACTTCCATTTTTATAAAAGTAATTTTTGAAATAGCCAAGATTGATACTGTTGTTCATAAGACCAGACTTATAGGAACCTATTCCCCACATCTCTGGATTTAGCAAATACTGATTGTAATTATCAAAATTGTAAAGACTCTTTACATTGAAAAATAATTTCGAATATTTAGGATTGCGTTGATCTTGTTTTCGGAATATTTTTTCAAAACCTAATTTCACGGTTGAGATACCTCCATAATAGGAAATATTATCGTAGACATACGACTGTTTCCAAAATCTATTCGTAGCAGCTTTGCCAGAGATATTAAAAGCAATCGGAATGTATTTTTTAGTATACGTTATTCCGTCCCAATGTCCCATTGTAGTATTTCCCCATACTGTGGCGGAGTAATTGTATTTGCCGAAATAATTTCCTTCAGCATGTAATCCAAGCTGCATGCCGTCTACACTATTATACCATACATCGGGGCGTAAAAAATTTCTTTGTTTATCCCAACGAGCTATGTTAGGCACACGATGATCAAATTGAGCAGTACGAATGCCGTGGTTGCCCCATTTGTTATTGGTAAGGTCTACATCGGCTAAATAATGTTTTGGATCAATCTCAATAGATTTAATGGAACGGAAAGATAAATCTATATTTGCAGAGTATGTTGGGTGCAGTAAATCCCATCCGTACCATTTAGGTAATACTTTCTGATTGGTTGAATCTTTTACAAACCATGTATTTGGAATATGGTAACGATGAGATTTGTTGTCTTTGGTTATAACCGTAAAATCAATTGGCATTTGCATTCTTCCTTTTCTTTCAAATACGATGGTGGTTCTTGGGAATTTCGCATTACAAAATGCATTGTAATCAGAACACTTTACTTTTTTTATACTGTAATCAATATATTTAGTAGTTTCCAACCACTGATCGAAAAACCAGTTGAGATCTGTTTGCGTATATTCAATAATGGCTTGTCTAAAATCTTCCGGATAGGGATGTGCAAATTTCCATTTGTTAAAATAATGTTTCATCGCTTTAAGAAAAAGCGTGTCTCCTAAAACGTATTTTAAATTATAAAGCATCACGCCAGTTTTATAATAAACAAGTCCGTAATTGCCGCTGTGACGAAGCGCCCCATTGAAGCCAGACGAGTGTGTATTAAGAGGTTCGTCATAAGCTTCTACTACGTGATTGATATAGGGATAGTAAAGATTTTCATAACGTGTGTCAGAGGAATCCAGGAATTTATCGTAGTATTTATTAGGCCCTATTTTAGCTCTTATTTTCCCCAATATCTTGTCCATCGACCAAACGGTTAAAAACTGTGTAAACCCTTCGTCAAGCGAAGCTCGGTAAGTTTCATTTGAGCCAACCATTCCATAAAACCACATGTGTCCTACTTCGTGGGCTAATAGTCCCTGGTGTTGAGGATAAGTGCCATTGTCCAATGTAAGCATTGGATATTCCATTCCGTCTTTCGCATCGGCAACGATTATTTTTGGCCAAGCGTACATTCCAAAATCTTCAGAGTAAACCCGGATCACTTCCTTCGTAAACCAGCCAGACTCCAGCCATTTGGAAGCATGTGGTTCTTGCACTAATGTAATTACTTTTATGTTTTTCCATTCTTGTTCTCCAATTCTATATGTCGGATCGGCGGTGAAAGCAAAGTTGTGTACGTTTTCTGCATGGTAGATCCACGTTTTCTTCTTTCCCTTTACTTTAGGAATTATAATAGAGGGCGCTTCGTTAAAAGGTTTTTTTGCAAAGTTTTTAATATCAAGTTTTGCTCGAAGCGAGTCCGGCATTACTTCTTTTGAGTTTACCAAATTGCCGGTCGCTTCTACAATGTATTCTTGCGGAAAGGTAAGTGCAACGTCAAAGGTTCCAAAGTTGGCATAAAATTCCTTGTCGAGATGTTGGTCGGTAGTCCAGCCAAATTTAGCGTCGTATACGGCGAGGATAGGATACCAATGTACGCCGTCAAAATGTTTTACATTAAAAGATTCAAATATTTTATTACGACGACGCATCGTCCCAGAGTCCCAGTAGGTTTTAAAGGAACAAGTGACAACAATAGAATCTCCCGATTTAAGAGGTTCGTTTAAAAATACTTTAAGAATGGTATTGTCTAATTCAATTCGCACAGCTTTTTTATTTACTTGTAGATTTTCCATAGTTGTACCTAAGCCTTTCTCTTCGTATTTACCAAACGTTGTTTTTATATCGTTGTTCGTATTCAAGTCATGGTAGTGAGAACCAGGTTGAAAAGCATTTTCATTCAAATGGAAAAAAAGTTCTTTAAGATCGAAAGGAGAGTTATTCCAATAGGTAAGTTCGTAACTTTTGCAGTCTATAATGTTTAAGGAATCAATAATTTCTGCTTGTATTTTATAATGCACATCCTGCTGCCAGTATCCAGCTGAGGGAGTTCTGTTTTTCCAATAGTTTTTGTTTGATGCAAAACGATAGGTATTAGGCATAGTGAAAGTATTGGACTGAGAGAAAGAGTTTACAATCATTCCCATCATAAAGCAGAGTAGTACTATTTTTTTTATCATACTTAAAACTTATAAAAGTGTGTTATGAATTAATCGCAATATTTATTTTTAAGTTCTAAGCTTTCAGTATACCCTAAAAGAAAAGAATTACTTAAATCAATGCAACCATTGGTAGAATCTGTTAATGCAAAATTAATAATTCCTTTATAATAATAATGCACTCCATTTTCAGGCTGCCAACTGACCGTTATAGTATAATCAGTGAGCGCATGTTGATAGTCTTTGTTTTGATAATAAGAAAATCCTCTATGCTGGTGTGCTTCTCCTGAATTGGGGTTTGAGGAAAGGAATTTAGAATAATCAGGAATGGCTAGTGTATAATTTTTTAGATGAAAGTTGCTTTCTGCTTTATAATAATAAACAGAGTCTGGTTTTACCTCTTCGTGATTATTTATAATATTGTCGTAGTCAAGAATAGCAAGTGGATAGTCTTTTAGCAGAAATAAACATTTGGCTCTTTTGAATAATAAGGAATCAGATGGTGAATAGCTGTTACTGATCGCATAGGAAAAGTCTGTCAGTGCGCCGATGAGATCCATAGACTCTTTGAGTCGGGCTATTCCTCGTCTTTCATAAATTTCAGCATCGCCTTTATCGAATTTAAGGGCTTGAGAATAGGAAGAGACAGCATAGTCGTAACGACCAGTTTTTTCATGCTCCATGGCTTCGCTAACTAGGTGTCTTTTTTTTAGGTAGTCTTGAAATTCGTAGTAAGATCCAAGTAAAAAAATGGCAACAATATAATAACCTACGACCAGTAAATTTAATTTTTTATTTGAAATCGTTATTTCAAATCTATTTGATTTTTTATAATTAGGCTTAGGAGCAGAGGGGCTATTATAATTGGGAGTTCTTTTTTTCGGCTCAGGATTTCTATAGGCAGGATTTGGTCTAGACCTAGGTTGTGGATTTTGTTTTTGAGATGCTTCAAATTCTAATCTACTGTCATATAACTTTTTTTGTTGAGGATCAGATAGAATCTGATAAACCTGATTTATTCTTTTAAACTGTTCTTCGTGCCAACTGCTTCCTTGATTTTTATCGGGGTGGTATTTTTTGGCTAGTGTTTTATATGCTGCTTTTATTTCTTCTAGAGTAGCAGAAGAAGAAACACCGAGCATATTGTATAGCGTGAAAGACATCTATTAAAGTTACTCATAATTTATTATTTCCAGCACATTTTTTTTGATGTTTAATGCAATTTCATCCATTGGCAAATCGTTTAGGTCTTTACCAAAAGGGTCTTCTATTTCTTCTGCCGTCAGCACAATACTCATCATAATGTAATAGAGTATTAAGCTCAACGGTACAGACCACCATTGAAGTTCGTCTAACAAGCCGAAGGGAAGTATCATTACGTAGAGCACGATAAAAAATTTCAAGAGAAAAGCATAAGCGATAGGAATAGGAGTGTTTTTTATACGCTCACATTTACCTACGATGTCTATCATCGCTGTAGTCTGATTCACTAACATATATTGCTGCATATCAGAAATATATTTATTTCCCCAAAGTTTTTCTATTTTGCTAGTGATTACATTGGCGATGGCAGAAGGTTTATGATCGGATTTTTCAATAATGCTAAAGTCGTCTTTGTCGAGGTATTGGACTTCTGACATCTCTACATTATTGCGCAAATGGCCTTTCAGAATGGATGCAAAGGCAGCTATAAGATTGGCTATTTTATGTTTTTCAGCATTTTCTTTTGGTAAAAATCCATTTAAAGTAATGGCAATATTTCTTGAAACATTTACTAAAGCACCTAATTCTTTTCTGGCTTCCCACCATTTCTCATAAGCAGTATTGTTTCTAAAAACTAATAAAAGTCCAATAGCAGCACCCATATACCCTGGCAAGGCATTGCTCATGACAAGAAAAGATATCTTTTCCTGCATGTGTAGGTAGCAAAGAAAGGTTGAAATAGCAGCAATAATAATCATTCCAGGAAACAGCTTTTTCAGGAGCGTTCCTTTTACCATCAAAAGTAATGACCAACTTTTAGGGTTATATTGTATCATATCTTTTCGTTGTTCATAATTTGGGCTTCTCCCATCGCACAAATTTTACCCGTTTCTTTATCTGTTATTTTTGTTTCGATAACAGCAATATGTTTTTCTCGGTTTATTTCTTTTACAGTAGCCGTTGCTTCATAAGGAATGTCAATATACATAGGTCTTTTGAAAGAGATTTCCTGTTTCATATAGATTGTACCTTCGCCAGGAAAAGTCATACCAAGTATTTTAGAAAATACACTTATGCCGAAAATGCCATGAATGATCGGTTTTTTAAAAACAGTTTTTGTAGCGTACTCAGCATCCAGATGCAGCGGATTATGATCGCCTGTCACAGCAGCAAATGCGTTTACTTGTTCTTGAGATAAAGAAAAAATTTCTACGTATGATTGTTCTAATTCTAACATGTTTTGTGCGTTTTAAATTTTGAGTTATGAAGTAAATATCGTATATTAAACTATTGATATTTAATAATTTACAATATATTTAAACACAAATTTGCAACAAAAAATCACAGGTAGCGAGTATAGTTATCCACACTATGCTCGCTGCTAATTTCCAGTAAGTTACAATTATAAAAGCAATGTATTAACTTTAAAATATACGTTTCGATTTAAAAAACAAACGTATATCCTACAGTACAAGTATACTCTGTAAATTTCTGTGCAGCTGCTGTATTTGCCTGGCGGTTTATTATAACTGCATTGAGCATAAATGTATGTTTCTTTTTTAACACGTAGCTGTTATTAAAAGCAACATTCAATACTTTAGACAGATTCTTACCATTATTATAAACATCGCTATAAGAACCGCTAATGGAAGAACGTAATGTCTTTTTGAACATAGATTTATTAATTGAAGCTGTAGGTCCTAACGAGAAGGTACTGATTGTGGAAAGTTCGCTTTGATTAGCGTTTACTCCTAAACTCACTCCTACATTTTTTGGAACAATTGTATAGCGATACGAAAGATTTCCATTATAGAATTTACTGTTATTATTTTGTGTACTGGAACTCCTGGTATTATTTGCAACTTGATAGGCAACATTCAGCATTATTCCTTTCTTCCTTTCTTTAGTACCAAAATTATATCCTGCACCACCATTGGCACTCTGATTGACCTGATAAAAACGAAGTGAGTCAGCATTTTGATAGCTGTACTGGTTTGGAAGTTGGAATAAGTAGCATTAAAATTCCATTTAGGAGAAGGTGCATAGGCTAAGTTTACAGAACCAATAATTCGCCTTACTGTATTAATTTCTGTTTTTTGTAAATTATTACGTTGTGTACCAATATTAAAGGTTGCGTTTATTTTATCTTTTAAAAATCTACCTGTTAAATTCAACGTTACATTCTCCAGACAGATCTCGTTGCAATAAAATTTAACAGTATCCAACATTTGTTTATATCTGTAAACAAGATCAGATTCCTCCTGTTCAATCTGTGCCAACTCCTGCTCCAGAAGTTGCCATCTTTCTTTTACACGTGTTATCATTAAGAGTATAAAAATTATTGTCCATAACTCTTAA
>JAYTHK010000320.1:0-2965 GCA_043732665.1 Cytophagales bacterium
GTAGGAGGTAATTTTTTCATTCCTGCTATCAATAATCAGGCAAATGTAACAGCCACTTTTCCTCAAACAATGTACGTAGATTGGATAAAAATTTATAAGTAGTAAAACCAAGATGAATCACGATTAGATTTGACTTTGTCCTAAAAATAATAGGTAAAGTGAGAAGTAGTGGTTATATTTTTCTTTTACCTATTATTTATGAAAGCAATTTATAACTACTAAGCTTTAGGACAGAGCCTTAGATTTTAATTATACTAACTACTACATGATATAGCAGACATTGCAATGTTTTTGTATATGCAAAAAACAGATGGTCGTAAACTCACGCATTCTTAAAGTGAATATATTAGAGTTCAATCCATAAAGGTGGGCTTACTTTTTACTTCTCACTTCTTACCAATTTACTAATATTTCAAGACAGGTTCGCTATTTATAATAGTATAAGTCAGTTTACTAAAAATAAATTTGGCGTTGATAAAAAAAATATTCTTATTTGTACTGAATATAATAGTTTAGTCATTTTTAACTACTCGATATATAGTATTTTTTGATTAGATAAATTAGTAAAATTTTTTGATTTTTTAAATTAATGTATAAAATAAATAAAACACATATTCTTTGTTGGCTGTTTTTCATCTATTTAATTCTTCCTATTGCTTCTTTAAAAGCTCAGAATGGACTGAAAGCATTGTTAGAAAAGATGTTAGAAGCAAAGCTAGAAAAGACAAATGTTCATCAAAAAGCACCACGGTATAAGATTGTCGAAAATCTAGAAGCAGACTCTATAGGTATTGTAAAAAAGTATACTACTTCCCAGTTAAAAGATAAACAAGTCTTAGATACGGTTATAGCGTTTGATACGATTGAATTTACAAGTAGAAATCAAACTGTAAAAAGCCGACGTCCTATGGTTATCGCTAATAATGAAGAAGTCTGGCAACGAAGTCTGTTGCTTACACATACGAATGTATACAAGAGAGAACATAAACTAGATAGTACAAAAAGCGTTTTTGGTTGGCATCCTTATTGGATGGGTACAGCTTATTATAGTTATAATTTTTCGTTGTTGTCTGCTGTGGCATACACCTCTTACGAAGTTAATCCTACTACTGGTTATTACACTAGTATTCACGACTGGCGAACTACAAAGTTAATTGATTCTGCTCATGCTCACCAATGCAAGGTACTTTTAAGTGTTACTAATTTTGGTTCTAAAAATAATACACAATTCTTATCGAATCTTAACGCACAACAGACCTTTATTAATACCCTTATTACCTTGCTTAGAGAAAGAAACGCCGACGGTGTAAATATTGATTTTGAAGATATTCCCCGTTCTGCTAAAATCAATTTAACCAACTTTATTATAGACCTTTCTTCCAGTATGCATGCCGCTAAAAAAGAGTATCTCATTACGATTGCATTGCCCGCTATAGATTTTGAATATGTATATGATGTAAAGCAATTGAATAAATTCGTTGACTTATTTATTATTATGGGTTATGAATTTTATGGACAGAATAGTCCTGTTGCAGGACCTATAGCTCCTCTAAGCAGTGGTAAAACCTGGTGGCCATACAATCTTGAAAAAGCAGTTGATGAATACATCGTTTCGGGAGTTGTGCCCTCTAAACTTCTACTCGGCTTGCCTTATTATGGGGCAGAATGGCAGACAAAAGATTTAAAATTCCCTTCTAAAGCAGAAAAATTTATAGGGTATCCGATGTATCGAACCATTAAAAAAGAACATGGTGATTTGGTTTGCTGTGAAGAAGACGATAGTAAAAGTAGGTTTCATGTGTATCGAGACGATAACAATCACTACCGACAAGTATGGTACGAAGATGAAAAATCGTTAGCAAAAAAATACGATTGGGTAATAGCAAAAAAGATAGGAGGAATAGGTATCTGGGCTTTAGGTTATGATAATGGTTATACCGAATTATGGAAATTACTGGCAGAAAAATTTACTATAAAACCTAAGCCTGTAGTGCCTAAAAAAAAAGCTTTGATTGCTTCCGAAGTAAATATTTCGTTTAAACATTTTTTTTCAATTGTCCTGAGAATAATTACTAATCCTAAAGCCTTACTCTCAAGACCAGGGCCAATAGTAGGGATGTTTTTTGGATTGTTTGGTATGAGTCTATCTGGTATTTATTTACTTATTAGATACGGGCATAGAATTAAACGATTTTACAAAATAATTATACAAGGAGGAATCGCCTTAGTGGTAGTGGTCGTTTTCGCACTCTTATTTGTAATAATGAAATTGACAGGTATTAAAGAAATAGTATTTTTGTTAAGTGGTTTTTTAGTGTCGGGTATCTTGTTTATGATTTTTACAAGACAATTTCTCGTAGAAAAAGACCTCCCCTGATTTTCATTCTCAAGTAATATATATTCAATTCTATTTTAATTATAATTTATGGCGCAAACTCTAGCAACACCGGGTGTTTATATTGAAGAAAAAAATGCTTTTCCAAATTCAATTGTTGGAATTTCTACGGCAATACCAGCATTTATTGGGTATACAGAAAGATCGGTTCATCGTGGGCAATCGTTACTTTTTAAGGCAAAACGAATATCATCACTCTCCGAGTATCATAATTTTTTTGGAGCAGGTTTTCGTTCTAGTTATCGGATAGAGCAAATAGGGAATTCTGAAAATGAATATGACTTTATGATAGAAGGAATTGGTTATGCAATGTCAATATCGACCACCTCTCGATTTTTATTTTATGATGCTATTCGACTTTTCTTTGCCAACGGAGGAGGAACTTGTTACATAACAACTGTTGGCAATTATTATAATAATGCAGAGGCAGAACAGGCTTCTGTCAAGAATATAAATAGCATTTCTAAAATGGCATTTGAGCATGCTATAACAGGATTGATTAGCGAGGAAGAGCCGACAATGTTAATAATCCCTGAGGCTATTTTGCTTGAAGAAACGGACTGTTATGCA
>JAYTHK010000321.1:0-9774 GCA_043732665.1 Cytophagales bacterium
TTTTTTTTCAAAGCTTTATACTCAATAAATTATCGTTCAACATAAAGCTAAAAACTATGGTTAAAAATTCATTTCAAAAAAGAAGTGTTGTTGTACTTACAGCACTTTCACTTTTTACTTTGTTACTAGTGTCTTGTCAAAAAGATAAAACAACAGTTCCGGCTCAAACTACAACTTCTTATGCAGATCAAGTTACAGGTAAATGGAAAGTAGGCGATGGAAGTGCTCGAATAGCTGCAAATACAAGTGGATATTCTTCTTTTGAGTTTACAAGTAGCAGTTCTTTTATTATTACGAAATCGGATAGTACTTGCGTTATAGGTTTTTATACAGTTGATGCTAGTAATTCTAAGATTACACTTGGTACCTATGGGGTAATAACAATCAATAAAGTAGACGGTACGGTCTTGGATTTCATGTTGAGATTGACGGGCAGTTCTAATGATATTACTATTTTCAGTAGCAAAACAGGAACGGTGCTATCGACTTCTAGTAAAACAGACTCCCTATGCCATACTTGGACATTGGTAACAGTGTTTCTAGATGGCGCAGAAGTTACGGGATTCAAAGATTCTATAGCTACGGGAGATATGAAATTTACAATGATTATGAGTTCTTTAGGTACTTATTTGACGATTGGAGAGTCAAAAGGAGTTGCGACCCAATATGGCAACGGCTCTTGGAGTTGGACAGACGCCACTCAGACGGCTATTAATACAGGTCCAAGTTGTATATTTACGGTGAAATTTGTAAATGAGAAGTTCTACATCACTTCTGTGTCACCAGGTCCTAATAGTCACACTACTGAAGAGGTGTATCAGAAAGTACAGTAGTCACTTCAATTACTATATTAAAAAGCCTATTCATAACTTGTCAAATGGCAAAAGATGAATAGGCTTTTTAATATAGTAATTGAAGAAGCAATCTTTTCTATTCTCAGAAGTATAAGATAAATGAACGCTTAATAATCTCTAAAGGTTACAAAGAGCCTTGTAATAGTATATATAGGTTACTACGCTTGAAAAATCGCTTACTTATTGTTAACTTTAAGTTGAATAATTTGAAATACTAACCTATAGCTTATGAAAAAAATAATATTGACACTTATTTCTTTACTAATACTGTCAACGGGCTTTGCACAAGTTACGGTAACACCACCAGTGCCAGTATACGGCTGTCCTTTTACAACGCATGATGTGTCGATCGGGGCAAAAAATAATACTGGATTCCCTCTTACAAGCCCTTACAGCATTGCAGTCACTTTATATGATACTACAGGGGGTGGTCAAATTCCCCTAGCCCCAACCAATACTCAAAATTTTAGTGCAGCAGTGGATAATGTGCCAAATGGAGGAACAAAAACAGTCACTATTCCTGCTATCCCTTTTCATGGAGCGATGACTTGTTCTGTGGCCGTAGTATTAACATACAGCTTTCCAGTGTCAGGAACTTATCCATTAGCAGTCAACTATGTGGTAAAGACACCTCCCATGCTCAATATTCAGGAAAGCCCTGTAGGTACAGTTTCTTTGATAGCTGCCCTAGATCCAGCGTACAGTACCTTGTTTTATTTGAATGGAAGTTCTTCCGTAACCAATACTTCAACTACAGGATCCTACACGCCTGCGGTTTATGGAACCTATACGGCAAAAGCGTACGAAGCATATAAAGTAAATACAGTTCCTTCAACGGTAGGTTGTATATCGTCAATGTCTTCCAATCCTATTCCTATTTCTTTTACTACCGCTATTATAGACGGACAAAATGTAAACGTATCGGTGTACCCAAACCCTATGACTTCTTCGTTGACGATTTCTACAGGAATTTCTTATAAACTGACTTATGAATTGTCTGATATGAATGGAGCATTGCTGCGTAATGCTGATTTTACGTCTGTGGCAACTGTAAACGTAGAAAATTTGAAAGCCGGAACGTATGTGCTGGTTGTAAAAGATAACGACTCTAAAGTAGCGTATTATAAACTGGTAAAATAGGTAAGAAATGGGAAGTAAAAGGGAAAAGCACTTGATTCTTTTTGCCTTTTACTTCTCACTTTTTACCTATAGAATCAAATTTCTGTTAATTCGACCTGTTCTACATCTTCTCCATGAATTACAGTAGCCTTTGGTGGAACATGATCTTGAGGAAGTACGACAAAATCCCACTTATTTTCACTTTTCATTTTTTCAGAAGTATCAGCCTCGCGGTGTCTTTGAAAAAAACCGAAGAGGATACCTCCTTCTTTCAATGTTAGTTTTGTTGTCTGATTTATGGTCGTCTCATAGTTGTTATCAGCAAACTCTTCTATTTGTTCTTTGGTCATAAGGCTAGATTTTTAGTGCAGTTGCAATTGAATATAGGTAAAATTACCTTCTTTTTATTCCCCTTTATCTTCTTCCAGATCGTTATGATCATCGCCTCCTAAACTGTAATAGTTATTTTCTTCATCTTCACTTCCGATGTTTTCTTGCTCATCGTCTAGTTCTGAACCAGGAATATCCAAGTCATCGCCAACTTCATCTTCGAAATCATTTCCAACTGATTTTTTTGTTTTAGAAATATTTTCAGGATCTATGTCTTCCTCCTCCTTGAATTTACTGTAAATGTCTTCTTTCGAAGGATATAAAGGATACCCAGAAAATTCGGCCTTGTTTTCCTTGCCTTTAGCTGGATTAGAGCCACTAACTTTTTTATCGTTCTTTTTCATAGTTGTACAATTTGATGTTATGAAATTGCGCATCTATAGCTAGAATAGTATTATAAGATCTTTGACAAAAGTTACACGATTCATAGGTTTAAGTTGTGCTGACTTGAAGAGCGTTGTTTTTCCCAGTTCTATTTTAAAAGTTGATTATTAAATAGTATGGAAATTTTTTTCAACTAATTTATGCAGCAGTGCTATTTTCTTTAAAGTCTTTCCAAGTAAAAATAAGTGGTAGCCCTTTTTGTAGTAGAGAAAATGCATTAATAAGATATACCTGAAAATAAGCTCCATAATACAAGCATACTGCAGAATCCAAAATGATCCAAGTGCCGAAAGCTATTATAATAGCATTGCGTGCCCACATTTCTTTTTTCATGAAAGGATACCGTGCAATAAAAGCCAGTAGAATATAACAACAGGCAATCGTACCGCCTAATGGTGCCCATATAAAAGCACGAAAGGGCTCTACTTCGACTGGGATAGTTTGTTGTTGCCAGAAAATATAAGCAAGTGCCTCGTTGTAGTGCGAGAAAAATGGGTTATTTCCGTAAAGGGCAAAAGTGATTCCAAATATAGCAAACAGCAAACTGCTATAAAAAAGCCATCTTTGCCAAAAAAGGAAGTTTTTCATTTTATATACTATAGATTAGCAATACAGAAAAGACGCTCTATTTTTTCTTTACTACTATACTAAGCGAAACATTCAACTCATCAGCCATGATAACTTCGTTTCCTCCCACCCCAAAATCACGACGATTGATAGTGAAATTGCCCTTAAATACTCCATCATTTCCTTTTTGCTCAAATGTAAAGGGAATAACCTTTTGTTTGGTTGTTCCCTTTATCGTAAGATTTCCAGAAGCGTTGTAACTGCTCCCCTTATGTGTAATACTTGTAGACTTGAAAATAATGCGTTTGTTTTTTTCCGCATCAAAAAATTTTTCTCCCATTAAATCTTTGTCACGTTTCGTTATACCAGTATTAATGGTATTTACTTCTATTGTTCCTTCAATACTACTGCCTTCTAAGTTTTTATCGTCAAAAAAGACAGTTCCGATCAGTCCTTTAAAGCTGCCATTCACATTTATACCAAGGTTTTTTATAGTGAACTCGACTTTGGAAGCAGTCGCATCTATTATCCAAGGTGTTGCGGAATGTGACTTCCTTCCAGCCACCGGAGAATCTTTTGCCGATAAAGCGTAGTTAGACAACTCATTTACTTTAGTCTCCTTTGTATGGTTGCAGGAAAAGAAAGTGGAGGTCAATAAAAGGAGACTTGTGTATATATAGTGTTTCATAAATTGATTTTAACAGCAGACAAATATAAGCAACTATATAAAAGTGAATGTTACAGAGTTTCTGAAAGAAGTTGTATTGTTCACACATCTTGAATTCTGAGGTGCTTAAAAAGGAAAAATAAAAGATTAGCGAGTTGCGTAATAGTTATAAAAAAGTTCAATGAATTTCTTTTCAGGTATTTATTGAGTATTTACTCGCTTTTTATCGTCATAAAAGTACCTAATTTTAATCTACTTATAAATCTCAGAAAATTAGAATCTATTTTACTTGTTTTTGGGTAAAAAAAACGATTGAGGAATTGCGTCATTGATTCGTAATTCTAAAATATGTGTTTAGTAAATAAAATTATATATTTGATCGAACATATAATTCTTATTATCTCATTTTTGTCAAAGTCTTCCAGAATCCTTGCCTATTAAGCGTTGCGGAAGTCGTTGGTAGGAACATAAATGTAACAACTGTGGAAAATAAACAAATTAATTAGCTTTAATAATATTTGTCAAAATTTATTTTTGGAAATTATTTAGAATAAAAAATTAATGAATGTTTAAACGTCTAAACGTTCATTAATGGTATTAAATTATCAAGAATCGACTGTATTATAGCAAGAATATTTAGTTAATAAATTGCAAAAAACGTGTTTAATAAGGTTATCAAAAAATCAAGTGGTTGGATAAGTTTTTTTTAGTATTTTTTTTTCTTCAAATTTGTCTCCCCACTTAGTGAAAACGTGTACTTACTTTAGTTAAAAGACAATTATAATATGATAGAGGTTAAAGAATGTAAATCAGTTTGGAGTAACTGTTTGTCCGTTATTCGGGAAATGGTTGGCGACCAAAGTTTCAAAACATGGTTTGAGCCTATCGTTCCATTGTCGTTGACAGAGAATGTATTAACAATACAAGTGCCAAGTAGATTTTTTTACGAATGGTTAGAAGAACATTACGTACATGTTTTGAAAGACGCAATTCATGCTGAGCTAGGGCCTTTGGCAAGACTTGAATATGCAATTTCAACAGAAGGTAAAACAGTTGAAAATAATAAATTATACAATATTAGTTTACAATCTGGTAACAAACCAACTGGAAAATATTCTGACTCATCAGCAAAATCATATTCAGATACGCGAGAAACCATTCCATTCAGTTTCGATGTACAATTAAATACTCAATACCAATTTGACAATTTTATTGAAGGAGATTGCAATAGGTTAGCACGTTCTTCAGGCTTTGCAGTGGCAAAGAAGCCAGGTTCTACTTCCTTTAACCCGTTAATGCTTTACGGAAAAGTAGGGTTAGGTAAAACGCACTTGGTACAAGCAATAGGTAACTATATTAGAAAAAACCACGAAGGGAAATCCATCCTTTATGTTTCTTCAGAAAAATTTGCCAATCAATTCATGGAAGCGGTAAAAAATAACAACATCCGTGATTTCTCTAATTTTTTCTTAAAAACAGACGTGTTGATATTGGACGATGTACAGTTCTTTGCCAACAAAGAAAAAACACAAGAAGTATTCTTTCATATCTTCAACGATCTTCACCAGTCAGGTAAGCAAATTATCATGACAAGTGATAAAGCCCCAAAAGACCTTGCGGGATTTCAGGAAAGACTCCTCTCCCGTTTCAAATGGGGGCTTACAGCCGATCTTCAAGCACCTGATTTTGAAACAAGGGTTGCTATCATCCAGAAAAAACTAGAAGCAGAGCAAGTAGAAATACCTGCTGATGTATTGGAATATTTGGCTTACAGTGTTGATACCAATGTTCGTGAAATAGAAGGCGTTATTAACACTATAATTGCTCAGGCTGCTTTAAATCAAAGAGAAGTTGATTTGGAATTGGCTAAGCAAACAATCCAATCGATTGTTCAGAATGTAGAAACAGAAGTAGGTATCGATTACATTATGAAATTTGTATCCGAATACTTCTCTGTAACCATCGAGCAGATGAAAGATAAAACCCGCAAAAGAGAAATCGTAGTAGCGCGTCAGGTGTCTATGTATTTTGCAAAAGAATATACCAACATGTCGCTAAAGTCTATCGGTAGCAATTTTGGAAACAGAGATCATAGTACCGTTATTCATGCCATTCAGTCTGTAAACGATTTGATAGATACGGATAAGAAATTTAATGCCACCATGCAGGAATTAATGAAGAAAATAAAACTAAAAGCAATTTAATATTCATTCCCTGTGATTCCCCGTAAAGGACTTTTCTGAGAAATTTCAGAAAAGTCCTTTTTTTTGATAAATTTTTGAGATTTCTACAATAGAGTATAAAGTTAAAATAATGCATCAATGTGAGCATCAATTCTTTTTTTCAAAATTGATCGCTTTAATACCGTTAATGATATATGATAATCAGTTGATTGTGGTTTGTTAAAGAACTATTAAAATAAAAGTAGTTTTTAAAGTGTTCTTTTTAGGCAAAAAGGAGGGAAGACTAATTTCTAATCGCTACTTTAATTACATAAGATGTGTAGGAGCATTTGATGAGTATAAGGAGAAGAACGATATCGTATTATAAATTTGATTATAAATCAATTATGAAATATTTGACAGTGCTCGTGCTTTTTCTCGTCTTTCAGAACTCAATAGCTGAAAAATTACTTATTCTAACAACAGCAACAGAAGACCATATTCTAAAAGGATCGTATTTTGATGTTTTCGAAGACCCAGAGAAAAAATACACCATTGAGCAAATAAGTAATCCAGGCTTTGATGGGTTTGCAAAACATGCTGTCAACTATGGTTGTAATAAAAATCCTAAGTCAGCTTATTGGCTTAAGTTTAGTGTCAAAAAATCCTCAGACGACCGAAAGCATTTTTTGCTGGAAACCTATTCCCCTCATACCAATCTTATCCAGGTTTTTTTGCCCGCAGGAAACAATAAATTTACCATGCAGGAAGGAGGGGAAGATGTTAACTTCAATCAAAGGATATATAAAACAAAAAATATAGTTTTTGATCTGCCTATAAATGAGACCGACAAAGTAGTTACGTTTTACATTCGAGTAGTTTCAAAAAACTACAGCTCTTTCGACTTTAGAGTCAAAACAATTAATTATTTTCTTTTCTATATGACCAATGAGTATTATTTCCTTGGAATCTATTATGGCATATTAATATTAATGGCCGTGTACAATTTACTCGTCTATTTTGTAGTGAAAGATAAAGTGTATCTCTATTACGTTTTCTACGTCCTAAGCAGTGCTGTCATTACGATGACCGACGATGGATTGGGATTTCAGTATTTATGGCCGAATTCCCCAGCCTTAAGCAGGCCGATAGGGTATACGATTGCCCCTATTATTTTGATGATTGTATTTGTACTTTATTCTACCAGTTTTCTAGAGCTGAAAAAGCGTTTTTATACTTTGTGGAAAGCGACACTTTTAATAACAGGAATGTATCTTCTATATTTTATTGTTTCTATTTTATTTATAGACGAAGCGTTGCCAATATTATATACGCTTCCCTTTCTGGCTACATACGTATTTGCGTGTTATAGTTATATCAAAGGCTATAAAGCATCTCGATTTTTTATATTGGGTTATTCTTCTATTTTAATAAGCATTATCGTGATCCAACTTCGGGCAGAGCATATCATTGAAGGAGGTTTTTTTGCAGTGTATAGTTTTAATATCGGACTGATTTTCGAAGTTGTAATCTTCTCCTTCGCACTTTCGGATAGAATTAAAATTATAAAAAAAGAAGGCGAGCAGGCGCAACAAGTAATCATTGAAACGTTAAGAATAAATAAAGATTTACAAGAAAAAGTAAACCGTGAATTGGAAGAAAAGGTGCTGGAGCGAACGCAGGAACTAAGTGAAAAAAATAGCGCGTTAGAGGGCGTAAACGCTAAACTCAGCGAACTTAACCAAACGATTAATAAAATAAACGCAGGACTAGACTATGATAATTGGTACCTTAAAAAAGATATAAAAAATGATCTGCAAGCTAGAATATTAGAAGAGGATGTTCCATTCGAAGAGTTTTTAAAAATATTCCCCGACGATCATTCTTGTCTTAAATATTTGGCAGAGCAAAAATGGAAAAACTTTTTTAGGTGCAGAAAATGCGGAAACCTGAAATTTACAGACTCTCCCGATAAAACAAAGAGGAAGTGCACCGTTTGCGGGTTTGTAGAATCGGGCACAGCTTATACTCTATTTCATGGAGTACGGTTTCCGCTCAACAAAGCTTTTTATTTGACGTATCTTTTTTATAAAAAAGACAGCAGAAGAAATTTATCCGACCTCGCCGATACCTTAGCAATTAGAAGAAATACCTGTGGAAAGTTTAGAGCCAAAGTGATTGAAAGCCGAGAACAGTTCGAAAAAGTAAATAAAAATGCCTTTTTAGAAAGCTGGGAGGATTTGGTCATAATCCGTAAGGTGAAATAAGTGAGATTTGAATGGGTAACCCTAATAATAAAATCAATTTGAGCTATTACAATTGATTCAGATAAAGCGTTAGTTTTAGTGTTGCTATTTTGTAAGTATTTTTCGTCTTCTCTTTTATTTATTTTATACTGTTGTAAAGTGTTAAAATATGAGCTTCTAATTAATTTCAGATTCAAAGTATCCTTCACTTGATAAACCTTTTTTGAATATGCCTCTTGAATTTCATGAATTTTTAAGACATCTTATTCAATTTCCTTTGCAAATGAATTGTCTTTACACTTCTTTAAATAATCTAAGGTTCTTTTAAAGGCTCCCATATCATCAATAAGAATATAATCATAATACTTATCAAATACAGGTGTTAAGTCTTCTAGTTTTTGTCTACAACCAAATAGAATTGGGACACATAGAATAATTAGAATTAAATATTTCATTATGTAGAGACTTTTTTCTTTTTCTGGATTTTCAAAGGTATTTTTCCCCCTGTTGCTTTGTAGTAAGCAATTATCTCATTTGAATTCAAGCTTCACCAATTAATAATAACAAAGGGGTTTCACTTGGTGCTATTAATATTTTTATAGGTACTACTATATTGGTAGTCATAAATGAAATGTAATTTCGAATAACTTCCATATTATTAAATACATCATCCAACTAAAAGAAACTTGTTGATTGAAATTCAATATATGAATCCTGAATTATTCCAATACTAGAATATTTATCACTTAAATTTTTAACCGATAACCCTTGATTAAAAGGTGTCTTAAATTTATTATTAATTCTTATTGTTTTCTTGCTCTTCTGTTTGTAATTAATATTTATTTTTTTTCTTTTAAGAATCTAATTTAAAATCAATAGTGTCAAGTCTCATCCAATCTTCCAACTCGTTAAACCTAATTTTAATATTGCTAAACTTAAACTCTTCTCTAGATTTACAATGAAACCCTGCCAAACAACACTCAATATTGTAAATGACTTTAATACTACCTCCTATACTATTATCTTCTGCATGGATAAGCCTACAATTAATGAGAGTTATAAGAGACCCTTATTGATATGTAATTCCGTACATGAAGGAAAAATCGTATTTGTTATTATAATTGTCTAATGGGATTATAGACCAATTTGCCTATTACTATAATAGAGGAATTTAAGGCTTCGTACCAATCACCTTCGATTTGAAATTCCTTCATTTCATTCATAATAAATATTTATGGTTATTACTTTTGAGGTTGAATAAATTTTTATTTCAAACTATTTTCCAACATTAATTGATTTGCTGAAAAGGGTAATCGCCTGGTGTTTTATACGAATTAAGATTTTTTATTAAAAGTAATAAATGTAGTTATGAAAAATGAAGCTCA
>JAYTHK010000322.1:0-2952 GCA_043732665.1 Cytophagales bacterium
TCTAGTACTATCGATCTGATGCGCCAATGTATTTAATTGCTGCACCAGAGAAGATGGGTCAGGCCCTCCTTTGTAAGTAATTTCATTGCTAAGTCCCCATACAATCACACTAGGATGGTTATAATTTTGACGCATCAATTCGGTAAGTTGTAATTTTGCATTATCGCTAAAGGTTTGTGAACCGTCTATTTTATCAATCATCGGTATTTCTGTCCATAATACAATACCAGTGGAGTCGCAATAGTTGTAGGTATATTGCCCATGCTGATAATGTGAAAGACGAAGATAATTACAACCCATTTCTTTTAATATATCTAAATCTTGTTTTCTATCTTGATCAGAAATTGCCCTTCCTACGTTTACTCTATCTTCGTGATGTGCCACTCCATGCAAACGATAAGAAAATCCGTTTAAAAAAAATCCATTATTTGGGTCGACTGAATAATAGCGAATCCCAAGCGGTTGTACAACTTCGTCTATTACAGTTCCTCCAACAGATACTTGCGTTTTCACAGAATAAAGATAAGGACTTGATAACCCATTCCACAAAGTAGGATTGCTGATGGAAGTAAAAGACGTATATTCTGCTTGCGCACCAGTACCCAGATTTGCTGAAGTAGTTAACGTTTTAATAACCGTTCCGCTTGCATCTCTGATCAAATAGGTAACAGTAATATTGGCGGTAGTAGGTTGGTCGTTTTTTACTAATGCTTTTAAATAGATATCGGCATTGTTCGCGCTTACATTTTTTTGTGTAATGTATACGCCTGAAGACCCAAAGTCCAATGGGGTTATATGAATAGGATCAGTATATAAAATTTCCACCGATTTGGTTAATCCACCAAAAAAAGTAAAATCCGCCTCTAATGGTGCTGCTTTGATCGTGTCTATATTGTTTACTTTTACAGCAAGTACATTGTCGTTGCCTACACTTACAATACCTGTAATGTCGAATATAAAAGCAGAGTGGCCACCTATATGTTCTCCTACAAAAATTCCATTTAGATATACGTCGGTCTGCATATTGGCCGCATTAAATCTTAAGAAAATTCGTTTTCCTGCCTTTGTATTATCAACTGTAAAATGTTTTCTATACCAGCCGACTCCTCTGTAATAGTTGTTGCCTCCGTCTTGCCCATCCAGACCATTCCATGTGTGTGGTGTGGTAACTGCGCCCCACGTAGCGTCGTTAAATCCTGCTGCTTGTGTTCCTGCAACGTCACATTTACAGAATTTCCAACTGCTGTTGAAATCCTGAAGCACTCTGGTCTGGGCATAAATTGAATTTAATGCTACCATACCGTATAATAAGAAGGTTAGTTTTAGGCTTTTCATTTTGGCTAGTATTTAATTTTTATAATTTGTCCTTAAATGGTTACATTTTTTATAACTTGGACTTTTGACAAGCGAACAGTTATTAAAAGAAAGAGGGGTTTGTTTTATCGGTAAGCAAATTTATTATTTTTGAGTTGTGTGCATTGTTCACCAGTTGTTCTAGTCTTGTTCAACTTTGAACAAGTTGATTTACAGATTTTAATAAAATGAAGAATCAGGATTATATTGAAATTTGCAAAGTGCTTATCGAGAAAAAATTCAGCCACGGAAGCTATTTGAAATGGACGAATGGCGATTATGAGAAGCTGAGCGAACTGATTTCAGAAGACATAAAAGAATATATCAGCCCTTCCTCTTTAAAAAGGATCTTCGGAAAAGTAAATTATGCGTCTGAACCATCGGCTTCCACATTAAGCATTCTTGCAAAATATGTTGCGTATAAAGATTGGTATGATTTTATAAATCAACAGACTTCCATTCTTAAAGAAATAGTACAACCAGAAAGGGAAAAAGGACTCAAGTCTTACAAAATTATCCTGCCCTTTTTTATTGTGAGCGCATCAATACTCATTTTCTGGCTGCTCAAACCTGAACGATTAGCACATACACTCTCGTTCCATACTTCAAAATCCATTGCGCCATCTAATGTAGTTTTTGAATACGACATCTCTAAGATGTCCGCTGATGCCGTGTCGATAGATTTTAACGATCACTTTGCCCGCGACAAACGCGAAAATATAAAAGTGCTTTCCGAAGATAATAAAACCATTACGCATACTTATATGGTTTCTGGAGTATATCATCCTATTTTATTAGCCGATGGAAAACCTATTGATACGCTTTCGGTTTCTGTGTATTCAGACGGTTGGGAATTCTTAATAGCCCGTTACTCATCTAACAGCAAAGAGTTTTATTCTATTTCCCAAAATTCGGTTCGTAAAAAAGATGGGGTGATGACTATTCCTACTTCCGAAATATATAAATACACCAAAGATACCATTAGCAATTACTGGCTCAAATACCGCTACCTCAAAGATTTTAATACCAAAACAAATCAATTTACTTTTGATCTTCGAGGAAGAAGTCTCTCTGCTCTTAAAAATAATTGCAATGAGTTTGACATTTGGATTTTAGGCAGCAATAATAATATCATATTCAAAATATTTGATCCTGGTTGCGGAGGTGAATTTTCCAAAGTTCAGTTAGGCACTAAAATACTTGATGGGAACTTTAACGACCTTTCTGCTTTTGGACATTCGTTGTCGGTATGGAGAAATATTGGTTTGAAAGTGTTGAATAAAAAAGCTTTGATATTTATCGATGGAAAAATGATTTATGAAGGAAAGATAGAAGGAGAGATAGGTTCGCTAAAAGGTTTTGTGATTCACACCAAAGGTTCGGCAGAGTTTGATTACGTGAGTATGGAAGCTGAGGGAAAAATGTTGATGAGAGATGATTTTTAGTTAGGTCTTATCGCTATGTGGCATAACATTTTGATTAATGGGAGCAACAACTACATTATTTCAGGAAATTATATTGGAACTGGCGTAACTGAAAATGCTTCGGTAGGATGATCTGTCTTGAAGGTCGGAATATTGTCAAGTGGCTCAAAGAACT
>JAYTHK010000323.1:0-9758 GCA_043732665.1 Cytophagales bacterium
GCACACCTTGTTTGGCAACGGTTTCAGCCAGTATCTGATCAAAGTTCCCTCTTTGCACTTGCCATGTCCAGTTCCATCCTTTTGAAAATTGATCTGAAAAGTTGAAGTCGCAAACTTCATTTCCACGAACGAATTTAGCGCCAAATTTTTCTTGAAAACCATGCGCTTTTACAGCATCAAGAAATCCCGCTTCTTCAAGATGTTCCATGCAACGAGGCAGGAGACTTTCACCAATCACAAAACGTGGAAATTTTTGTTTTTCTACAATTTTACAAGAAAATCCACTTTTATTTACCAAAGAGGCAGCAATTGTTCCAGCTGGCCCAGCTCCGATTACCAATACATCAACTTTTTCTTTTAACATATCTTATTGAACTATATATCTGAGACGAAAATACTAATAAATTGGTGAAAATTAAATTATAATAGCCTATTTATTATCGCTCATACAATTCATAATCTTTTCCTCTTCCGTATTTCAAAAGATCGTTTAATTCGTATAATTCTAAAGTAAAAAGGTCTTTTAATTTGCAATTATTGTTGTATAATTTCTCCAAAACTAAAAAATCATGACGCTCACCGTGGTTGATGAGATAATATTTTTTACCTACTCTTATTGTGTCAAGGGAAATGGACATGTTTTAGTGTATTAATAAATAAAGGTAAGGAGAAAAAACGGATTGGGAAAATCTGCTACTTATAATACAAGGCAAACGCATTTAAAAATGTCACTTATGTTTAATGGCTGAATAGTATGTTATTAAAAAAATCTCCCCGTTGGGAGGATTTTTTTAATCTCCCTTTTGGGGTAGATTTTGAGAGGAGGGGGCTCTTGCATCTTTAAATGCGGTAGGGGCCTGACCTATAATGATAAGTAATCGTTAACCTGTCTTATTTTTCAATGGAGTTAGTAGATATTCCAATCCGTTTAGTTTTATTTCGTAAATCGTAGCGAGCTGTGTACCAAGTTTTCCTTCGGGGAAACCCTTGCGCTGAAACCATTCCAAATAAAATATTGGAATGTCGCATAAGAGCAAATTTTTATATTTCCCAAAAGGCATTTTGGTAGAAACGAGTTGGGTAAGTATATCGGGGTTAGGCGACTCAGACATAGTAGCGATTGTAGTGGTTTTTGTGAACGGTTATCCTGCTATAGTAGATTTAAGAAATTGCTTTTTAAACCACATTTCAAATACGGGATCAAGAAAATTGTATTGATTGTTTGAATAATCTATAATATCATTTTTTTGTAAAATGAGTTTATTTTTACTTACGTTATTTGGAGTTCCCAGTTTGTATTTATGCATTACCTTTGCAGAAGTTAAGACTGTTTCTCCTGAAGCAATGGCAATAAGAAGGTATAAAAGCGTATTTCCAATGTTTTCTATTTCCTGTTGATAAAGGGGTTCATTCCATCGGAATAAATCTTCGATGGATTGTTCTATATTTTCGGGTACGGTTTTCTTCTCTGTACACTGCCATACCAGATGTGCCAATTGTTGTATATAGTAGGGGTGACAAGTCATTAATACAGCGATCTTTTCAGCCAGATCAATCGGAATAGATTTTCCAGTCTTTGTAAAACTAGTTTGAATAAATTTCTTCCAGTATTCGATTTTTATTTTTTGTAGTAAAATAATATCTCCAAATCGATAAAAAGGTTTATTTTTTTCGTTAAAAATATCAGCCATCATGTGTCTTTTACTTCCATAAAGGCAATAAGTAACGTGCTTGTGTTGTTGCCAATAGCTTCGTAGAATTTTTTCTAAATTATTTTCCTTATCAAAATTTTTAATATTTTGAAATTCATCGATACACAGCACTATTTTTATTTTTTTTTGCGTGGCGATTTTCTCAGGAAGATTTAGTATTTCACCCTTATGCTTTTTCAATTCCTTCCAATCCATGCTAACGGAAAAATCTTCCTGTGGATTTATTCCTACAGAAAATGTAGGTATTAAATGTGTAAAGAAATTCTTCCCTGCTTTTAACCATTCTTCAACCTTTGAAGAGCTGCATTTAATTACTTCTTTCGCCAGCGTTTCGTAAAAATCTTCTTCGCTTCTGATGGCAAATAAATCAATAAAACAGAATCGGATATTTTTGTCAGAGCTCGATAGTTGAGATGCTACTTCTTTTACTAAGGATGATTTTCCCCATCGCCTAGGAGATATGAGAATAGTATTTATACCGCTGCTGAAATTTGCTTTTAATCTTTGTTTTTCTTCTTCACGGTTTACAAAGGTATTTTTAAATACTATTTTTCCGAACGAAAAAGGAGAGTTGTCCATAGTTACTATTGGAATTTAATTTTATACTACTTGGTATAATACCTAAAGGTATAAAAAACTAATACAAAGCAATTTTTTAATAAGTAGCTGTTTGTTAATTATTTGTGATAATATTAAACTCTATTAAAATAATAAAGCCTGATAAAAATGTGTTTATAAGGCTTTATTATTTTATACTCTTCGGTATAAAAATTGTTGATTAAATTATCCTTTTGTATTCAAATTGCTCCAAATCAAATCTTTTAATTCTATAAGACCATAACCTGTGTGAGAAGAAATAAAGACAGCAGGAATGTCTTTAGGAAGTTTCTTTTTCATAGCAGCCATTAGTTCTTCGTCTAAATTATCAGACTTTGAAATTGCTAGAAGTCGCTTTTTATCGAGTAGTTCTGGGTTGTATTTTTTTAATTCTTTTAGTAAAATTTTATATTCATTTTTAATATCAATATTGTCGGCTGCGACAACGAAAAGAAGAATAGAATTTCGTTCGATATGTCTAAGGAAACGCAGGCCAAGGCCTTTCCCTTCTGAAGCACCTTCTATAATACCTGGTATATCGGCCATTACAAAAGATCTATAATTCCTATACGATACTACACCTAAGTTAGGTACTAAAGTAGTAAATGGATAATCTGCAATTTCTGGTTTTGCAGCAGACACTTTGGAAAGAAGCGTAGATTTTCCAGCATTAGGAAATCCTACTAAACCCACATCGGCTAGTATTTTTAGTTCTAATACTACCCATTGTTCTACACCAGGTTCTCCTGGCTGAGCGTACTCAGGTGCTTGGTTAACGGAGTTTTTGAAATGATCGTTTCCTAATCCACCGCGTCCGCCTTTTATGAGTACGAGCTCTTGTCCTTCCTCTGTAATTTCTTTTAACATTTCTCCTGTTTCAGCGTCTCGTGCTATAGTACCGATAGGTACATCAAGATAAACGTCTTCGCCATCGGCACCGTGCATACGGTTTTCGCCTCCTTTTCCTCCAGGAGTTCCGTTTACGTGTTTTTTGTATTTTAAATGGAGAAGCGTCCACAATTGGGTATTTCCACGAAGAATAATATGTCCGCCACGACCACCGTCACCACCGTCAGGACCGCCGTTGGGCATACCTTTGGCACGGAAGAAATGGTGAGAACCTGGTCCACCAGCACCGGAGCGACAGCAAATTTTAACGTAATCTATAAAGTTGGAGGATGCCAATTTTTTTACTATTTTTGTCTGAATTAAAGGGCAAAGATAACCTTTAATTGATAAAAAGTTTTAATTTTTTAAAAGGTTATCACTGCAGTTGATTTTTAGCAATGCCAGGGTACACATTCATTAACATAACATGACTAATTATTTTTTAAGTAGCCTGTTTTTGGCACTATCTATCCATTGTATATCAGCACAAAGCAATGAACCCTGTGGAGCTAGAGCCTCGGGAATGGGTAATGCTGTAGTAACGGTTTCAGACGAATGGTCGTCTTTCCACAATATAGCTGGTAGTGCCACACAAAAGCGTTATGCCGCAGGATTGTGGTACAAAAATGATTATGCGATACGAGCTTATAAGGAAACTGCTATGCATTTGGTTGGAGCTTTGTGGAAAGGAGGCTTTGTTGCCTCTTTTTATAAGTTTGGAAATGAAGTGTATAATACCAACTGTATTTCCGCAGGATATGCGCATAAGATAAGCCTCGTTAGCCTTGGCTTACAAGTTCATTATGTGCAGCTGGCGATGGAAAACTTAGGTGTTAGAAGAAATGTAGTGCTTGATTTTGGTGGAATAGCAGAGCTAGTTCCTTCAAAGTTGATTTTCGGAGCCACTATTTCAAACTTAAATCAAGCAAAGATCAACAACGAACTTCTTCCGGTTGTTATGAAGGCTGGATTGTCTTACCGTTCTGGAAAAAAGGTAATGCTAAATGCGGAAGTAGAAAAAGATATTCTTTACAAACCCACCGTCAAAGCAGGTATAGAATATGCTTTGCTGGATAAATTCAGAATAAGAACGGGAGTCAATACATATCCGTTTATAAATTTTTTTGGTGTGGGATTTCAAAATCATACTTTTCAACTCGACTATGCGCTGACTAAGCACTTGCAACTCGGGTATTCAAACCGCATCAGTATTTTGGTATTTTTTAATAAATTAAAATGAGAAAATTTTTACTACTATTTTTATTTCTACAGAATGGGCTTTTTTCTTTTTCACAAAACAATTCTACTTCAAAAGAAATAGACCTTGATAAACTTATTCAGGACTTACTGCGACAGCAAGATTTGCCTACAAACTACGAAGATGTCTATGATGTTTTATATCAGTATTACCTCACCCCTTTAGATCTCAATAAAGCAGATCGAGATGATTTGGAAGGATTGTATTTACTCAGTATTACTGAAATTAATGCCTTTGTGGAGTATAGAGCTAAACACGGCTGGCTGGTCTCTATTTATGAATTGCAGGCTATACAAGGGTGGGAGATGAGTACGATTCGAAAACTACTGCCTTTTATAACAGTCGAAGATCATTTTGATAAAGTAAAATTTCTCGAGCGTGTTCAACATAATCCCAATCATTTTTTACTGTTTCGTACCGATTATATACCGCAGGTGCGCAAAGGCTATATTCCTGACCACTTTGGAAATAAGGCCTATCAAGGTTCTCCTTTCAAACATCTTATTCGGTATAAAAATAGTATAGGAAGAGATTTTAGCATTGGGTTAACGCTGGAAAAAGACGCAGGAGAGCCTCTACTATGGCAACCTTCTAAGAAAGAGTATCTAATGGATTATAGTTCTTTTCATGTTTGTTTGTTTAACAAAGGGAAATGGAAAACGGTTGGTATTGGTGATTATAAACTTCAGTTTGGACAGGGATTGGTTTTTGGAGGAGGTTTCTATATGGGAAAAAGTGCGGAAACTATTCTTTCCATTAAAAAAAGTAGCCGAGGTGTTTTACCATACAGTTCGATTTTGGAAGCTGATTTTTTTAGAGGAATTTGTTTTACATATTCTATTTTTAAAAACATAGATCTTACGGTCTTTTATTCTAACAATAACCGTGATGCAGGTATTCATTACGATACGCTCTATCAAGAGGAAGTATTGAGTTCTTTTGATAATTATGGAATGCACCGTACCCTTCAGGAAATAGAAACTAAAAGGAATCTAAACGAAAAAGATTTTGGAGGAAATGTTTCTTTTTTTTCTACTAATAAAAAATTCCGTTCTGGATTTTCTTGTTTACATACGGTGTATGGAAAAACGGTTCATGAATCCGATCGTATTTACAATCGATTTGATTTTGATGGAAAAGAAAATACAGTTGTATCAGGAGATTATAGTTTGGTAAAACAGAATTTTAATTTATTTGGAGAAGCTGCCGTTTCCAAGGGTGGAGGAAAAGCCCTAGTGGCAGGTTGTATCGCTTCTCTTTCCTCTAAAATGGATTTCTCTTTTCTCTATCGAAATTATGATAAGGAATTTCATTCCTTATATGCCAGCGCTTTTTCTGAAGGTACTACGGCGAGCAATGAAAAAGGAAGTTATTGGGGCCTGCGGATAAAGCCTAATGGAAAATGGCTATTGAGTGCTTATTATGATTATTTTGTTTTTCCGTGGATGAAATACTCTAAAGATAGTCCTACGTCTGGATATGGCTATTTGGGCAGATTACAATATGCTCCTTCGAAAAAGATCTTGCTTTATTTTCAATTAAGATACGAAGAAGCGGGTAAAAATCAGTCTGATAATTTTACGAATATAGATTTTATAGTTCCTTCAAAAAAGTATAACAGCATGTTTAACCTGGATTATAAATCAGGTGTTATTTCAATGCGCAGCCGAGTGCAGTGGAGCAGCTATCGACAAAGTAATGGAGCTACACAAGGTTTTGTAGTGGCTCAAGATTTGAATTTTGATTTTCGTAAAGTAAAAATCAGTACGCGTTATGCACTTTTCGATACTGACGATTACGACAATCGACAATATGTGTATGAAAAAGATGTTTTATATTCAGTTTCTTTTCCTTCTTATTATGGAAGAGGAACTAGAATGTACCTCATTTTGCAATTTAAGCTAGGAAGACAAACCGATATTTGGTTGCGCTATGCAGTTACAAAATATACCGATAGAACGACTATCAGCAGCGGTTGGGACGAGATTAAAGGAAATAAAATCAGTGAGTTAAAGTTTCAATTGCGCTATAAGTTTAAATAACAATTAATTTTTAAGAAATTAATTGTTATTTTTACAGCAGATTTTGCGTTCATTGCCTTCTCTTTGCGAGCCTTGCGTTTAAGTGTTTTAATTATCCTTCAATCGAAAAGTTTGTAAAGGCTTTCGAAGAGCAAATTACAGTGTAAGGAGCCTTAAATCTAATTCGGAAAAATAACTAAATAATTAACCATTAATTTCGTGGACTTTTACTCAATCCTAGATATTCCAACAACAGCTTCAGAAGAGGCTATTCGAAAGGCGTATCGTAGATTGGCAAAAAAATACCATCCAGATGTAAACAATTCTCAAGACGCTCCTACTAAATTTGTTTTAGTGAACGAGGCCTATGAAGTGTTGATCGATCGCCAGAAAAGAATTGTGTACGATCAGAAAATTAATGCTACTGCAGATCCTTATTATAGCTATAGGCGACGGATGAGAGAACAGGAAGCAAGAGAAGAGGTTAAAGCTCAGAAAAAGCACAACGAATTTATAAAGAAAAAAGAAAAAATAAAGACGTCCAAAATGTATTATCCCTACATGGCGCTACTTTATATATGCACGTTGTTTTTCATTGGGCTTTCGGTATTGACTTTGGGGGCTTGTATTTTTGCTATTTTGTGGTACCATGTTTTGCTATTTTTTTTCGTGTTACCTTTTATTTGTGTTGCCATTTTTGTTCTTAAGATCACGCTTGATGAATATAAGGAGTATAAGGCTTTATTTTTTTAGATTTTTTATACTGCCAAACTAAATTAATTAGCTATAGACTAATTAATTTAGTAATATTGCAATTATGTCTACAGAACTTACTAATTTTCAAAAGGGTAGGGGTGCGCAAAAGAATGCGGATAACCCTTATTTAAAAAATAGCTATGTAACCGAGCATATTGAAGGACTTGACGAACCTTTTATGGAAGGTACAGTGAAGACGGAGTTTTTTACAGAGCATTCCAAAAAGATCATCAACAAGGTAGACAGCCCAGATTTGGGAATGGGATTTTCTATGAATCCTTATCAAGGTTGTGAGCACGGTTGTATTTATTGTTATGCGCGAAACTCTCATCAGTATTGGGGTTTTAGTGCTGGGATAGATTTTGAAAGTAAAATTGTAGTAAAGAAAAATGCGGCTATACTTTTAGCAAAGGCATTTGACAATCCTAACTGGAAGCCTTATCCTATAATGTTTTCAGGGAACACAGACTGTTACCAACCGGCAGAACGAAAATACAAACTGACAAGGCAGATGTTAGAAGTTTGCCTGAAATATAAAAATCCAGTTAGTATGATTACGAAGAATAGCCTTATTTTACGTGACTTGGATCTATTAAAGGAAATGGCTACGTTAAATTTATTACATGTAAATGTGTCGATGAATTCTTTGAGAGAAGAAATTCGATTGAAGCTGGAACCTCGCACGGCTTCAATGCCACAGCGGTTAAAAACGATAGAAGAACTTTCTAAAAATGGAATTCCTGTAAATGTAATGGTGGCGCCTATTATTCCCGGACTTACCGATCATGAAATTCCAGAAGTGATAAAAACGGTAGCAGCGCGAGGTGCTTTATCGGCTTATTTTACTATTGTGCGCTTGAATGGTTCTATCGCAGAAATATTTACCGACTGGGTCCAAAAGGCTTTTCCCGAAAGGGCAGAAAAAATCCTGCATCAGATAGCAGACTGTCATGGAGGGAAGTTGAACGATAGTCGTTATGGTACACGTATGCATGGAGAAGGAAAAACGGCAGAAGCCATTACAGATCTTTTTAAGCTTTCCAAAAAGAAATATATGCATGGATTAGAGATGCCAAAGTATGATTTGACCTTGTTTCAAAGACCTGGAAATGGTCAGATGAGTTTGTTTTGAAAGGGGAAATCGTACAATAATCATAAAAAAGTGGCAGCAGCCCCACCAGACTGCTGCCACTAAAACAACACTAACAACTAACTAAATTCACAACCTGTATTATTCTTTAATGATTTTTTTATGGTAATTATTTACATTATCATAGATGCTCAATATATAAGTCCCCTTTGCCAAACATTCTCCTATTTTGGCATTGTAATAGTCACCAACGATTTCACCCGTTTCAATCACCCTGCTTGTAACATCGGTAATTGAATACGAAGATTTGTCCGCTCCTGTAATTTCCAAAATGAAGAAATTATTACTTGGATTAGGATAAATTTTCACTTGAGATTCTCCTTTCACTCTTAAGATTATACTCTCATACTTTTTTCCATCAGTATCAACTTCAATAATTTTATAATACCCACTGGTAGAATTAAAATCTATATCATAAGCAACATATTGGTTAAAGGCTTTTCCATTGGCCTTTGTGCTGGAGAGTGCAGTAAAATTGATGCCGTCATTAGATTTTTGAACGATAAAATAATCTACATTTCTCTCATCTGTAGTAGTCCAACTAATCTGAACACTATTTCCTTCAAGTATTTTTGCTGAAGTAGTTAACCAATTAAGAGGTGCCGGGCAGGAAGGTGTTACAATCGTTTTGGCATATCGATATTCTAAGCAAGTCTGATCTTTGAATCTTACCCAAGTCATATAGGATCCAGCAGAACCGTAATCGTATGTTTGAGGATTTGTTCCAGCCACATAAGTCCCCGTGTTTTTATAATCCCATTCAATACTGGTTACCGAAATAGTAGCACCATAATAATCTTTGTATTCAAAACTTAAAATACTCTCTGTACAAGTGCTTCCTGTTTTGACATGGATAAGAGGTACTCGCGGGCTCAACCAAGCGATATTGGCAACACCTTCAAAAGTAGAAGGTGTTAAACCAGTAGGGGTGGAGGTAGCAGGCATGACAAATCCTGTACTTGAGTAAGAACAAAGCGCGGCATTAGAATTAGGAGAGGAAATTACACCAATGTTTACGCTAGAAGCCGGATTAAATGCCCCATTGCCTACGTATATTTTATCATCAGGTCCTAATTGAGCTGTAGAAATTTTAGGCCAGCTGTTAGAAGAGGCAGAAGATATTAAAGTCCAAACACCTGTAGCTACTGAAATATCTACATTGTATAAGACTTGTCCTACTAAATCGGTGGTATAGGCATAATTTCCGTTGGGAGAAAATTCTAAACCATCGCCAGCGCTGGACGTTGCGCTTGTTCCTGGTTTTGCATAGATAGGAACAGTAGGATTGATTATTTTCCCCGTTTTATGATTCCAAGCAAATACTTGTAGGTATATACTGGATGTAAAAGCATTATAAGCAGTAAAGCCTATTTTAT
>JAYTHK010000324.1:0-2942 GCA_043732665.1 Cytophagales bacterium
TTATTGCCTAGACCCCAAAATTTATCTGGAAAATAGCTAAATGAATTTCGCCAATGTAAAATATACGTCTCATTGGGGCCATACATATTTAACCCTAAAACACCTAAAAATTGCTTATTTTGAGTATAAAGAAATAATGCTTCAACATTTGAGGTTCTAATTGTCGTATCACTTTGCTTTGTTTTAAAAAGAAAAGAACTACCTACTCCAGCTCCCCATTTGGTAACAGGCGAACGAATAATGGCAGGCAAGACAATCAATCTATTTTTTTTCACTTCTGTTACACTATCTAAATCTTCTCCATTAGCTAATTTACAAAAAGAAAAAAATAGAAACCCTAATATAATCAGCCCTTTACAGTGATTTTTAACCATGAACAATAAATTATCTTAAAATTAAAGATCAACATAATACAAAATACAGAATGAACACAGAATTATTTTCGTAAATTTGATAAAATTTTAATTCTGTTAATAATTTATTAATAAAATTAAAAAAAATATTAACACTATTTATAATCTTAACAAATTAATAAAATCGCATATAAATCGATGACAAAGGCAGAATATCCACATTTCACCTTAGGAAATGAATTAACGAGAGAGCAGAAAGATTTTTTTGATAAAAATGGTTACATACATTTTAGAGATTTTATTTCTAAAGATACTGTTGATAGAATTATTCAAGAATCAAAAACAATAGAAAAGCAATGGATTGAGGAGAAAAAAGAGAAAGTAAATGGAGTGCCTATTAAATATGGTGTAGACTTGGATGGAAGCAAAATCGTGCAACGTTTTGCCTTTATCTCTCAAGCTAGCAATTACTTTCATGAATTTTTAAAAGACCCAAGATTTCCTGCTTTATTCCCATTATTGGGCGATGTATGTTTAGAACCCCGCATAGGTGAAAATGAGAAAGACGGCATGCTGCTTAATCATTACGTAAATTCGGAAAATAGTAGCTACAAGAGATTAGGATGGCATACCGATAGTTTAAGAGATGTATTTTATGGTAAAAAGATACTACCGATGCTAAATGTAGGTATCCACCTTAGTAACGCGGCAGAAGGATTAGGCGGTTTAAGGCTTATTCCGGGTAGTCACAACAAAGGGTTATTCAATATCCTTTTTAGAAAAAAATATTTTATAGACCATAAACCAGATAAAGACGAAATAAGAATGATGACCAAAGCTGGAGACTTAACCGTACATGATGGAAGAATATGGCACCGCGTAGCACAATCTTCCATAGCTGGTGAGCAAAGCCGAAGAAGGGTGATATATGTACCATTTTTGTGTGGAAAATACCAACCAAAAGACGAAAACAGTCCTACCGTTATCTACCAAAAATTCGCTTCTCTTATAAAATAGTTTAATTATCAATAAATGTCATACGCAATTATAACAGGAGCCAGCAAAGGAATAGGTAAAGAAATAGCTTTACAACTAGCCTCTAAAGGTATCAATCTTATACTGGTAGCGAGAAGTAGCGATCTTCTTGAAACTCTCAGCAAAGAAATAGCGGCCAAGTATAAAGTAAAAACTGATTTTATAGCATTAGATCTTATTGCCGAAGACAGTGCTTCGCAATTATTAAAATGGTGCGAAGCGAAACAATATGCTATAAATATAGTAGTAAATAATGCAGGTTATGGATTATGGGGAAGATTCCAAGAGCTTCCTCTCGAAAATCAGTTGAATATGATGCAGCTGAACATGACAGCTCCTGTAAAGCTTACCTATCTATTTCTTCCTTTATTAAAGAAACAGCCCAAATCCTATATCTTGAATATTGCAAGTAGTGCTGCGTATCAAGCCGTACCCACACTTTCTGTATATTCCGCTACTAAGATTTTTATGGTCAATTTTAGCAGAGGTTTGCAATATGAATTAAGAAATACACAAATATCGGTTACCTGTTTTAGCCCAGGATCAACCGAATCTGAATTCATAAATAATGCTGGAATGCAGGCTTTGAAAGAGACTGCTGATAAATACACTATGAAAGCAGATCTGGTAGCTAAAATAGCCGTAGATGCAATGTTTAAAGGCAAAACGGAAGTAATACCAGGACTTCTAAACCGCTTGACTGTTTTTATGACTTATATAATGCCAAAATCTTTGATAGAAAAAATAGCTGCAGATATTTATGAAAAACACCTGCCGACTAAGTAAGTAGAAAGTATAAATTAGAAATTTTGTTCTAAAATTAAGTGAAAAGGAGAGAAGTAATAAGTGAAACTAGGTATTAGATTTCACTTATTACTTCTCTCCTTTTTTACTTGCTCTATGATAAACAAACAATTACTAGAGTCAAATTATGCTAATGCTTTTTTAATTTATCTCCAAATACTTTTTTCACTTTGTCTACTTTTGGTTTGATCACAAAAGTGCAATAAGGTTCAGAGCCGTTTAGATTAAAATAATCCTGATGGTAGTTTTCTGCTTTATAGAATACAACCGATGGACTTATCTCCGTTACAATAGGATTATCAAAAGCTTTGGCAGCGTTTAATTCATTCTTATATTTCTCCGCAAGATTTTTCTGCTCTTCGCTGTGGTAAAAGATTACGGAGCGATATTGTGTCCCAGCATCATTTCCTTGTCGGTTTAACGTAGTTGGATCATGTGTTTGCCAAAATACTTCCAACAACTCCTTATAAGAAATCTTAGAAGGATCGAATACAAGCTGAATTACTTCTGCATGACCTGTAAGTCCACTACAAACTTCTTTATAAGTCGGTTTACTTATTTTACCTCCTTCATAACCAGAAGCCACTGAAACTACCCCTTCTAAATCTTGAAATACTGCTTCTACACACCAGAAGCAGCCTGCGCCAAATGTTGCTGTGTCTGTCATACCTTTATACGTTTTTTCAACTATTATTTTTTCAGAATCCACTTGTTTTGTCTGTCCAGTACTGCAAGACAATAATCCTACAG
>JAYTHK010000325.1:0-2940 GCA_043732665.1 Cytophagales bacterium
GGTAATGCGCTTAAGGATACGATTGTTTGTATTCCAGCAGGTAATAAAGAAAAATCAATTATATCTGCTCCAGCATTTCCATTTGCAGAGGTTATAGCGGTTCTCAGAGAACCAGCACCTGAATCACTTGTATTAGAGACAAAATAAGTCGTTGCATTTGCAACCTTACCCGTTATCATGAGTGATAGAAAAAATAAAAATGCAGTATTGATGCAATTTAATCTATTAATAATTATATTTTTTTTCATGTATACTAATGGTTTGATTTTAGAAATATTTAAAATGCTATCAACATTTTATGATATAATAAGAATACGACTTATGTTATAAAAGGTAAATCTTTTTTGGATAAAATAAGCTGATTATAAGCATAATACACATGTTTTCGCGAATTTTAATCACGTAACAAAAACATTTGTAACTATCTTTTATATAAGTATTTATAGGAAAATAGTTCTCTATTTATATTTATAAAATCACGTGTAAGAAACGTGAACTATTTTATTTAATAATTGATGAAAAAACTACTCAAATTATTAAACGTATTTTCTAAAACATCCTAAGTTTGAAGCTCAATTTGATTTATATAGTAAAATAATACTATAAATTATTAGTAATGTTTAATATTTGTCAGAATGTTTTTCTTTGTACTATCAGCCATGCCAGCTTCTGTTTTTTGAGCTATTAATTAATCATTAAATTGGTTAATAGGTGTTTATAATGCGATATAAAATCATAGAGATATACATTTTAATTTAATACTTTTTTAAAAAAAATCACAATATGATTATATCAATTAAAAATTTAATGTATATAATGTTACGGCTTACAAATGTACATTAGAGCAATATTTAAGTTGTGTTTTGAAAGTACCCAGTGAAACATGTTAGAACGGAAAAATATAGCTTTAATAATTCTTATGACATTTTTTCTTATGTCATACTCTTATTCTCAGGGATTTCTGAGAAGACAAAATACTGATATAATCAATAATAATGGTCCATTATTACTCAAAGGGTTGAATTTGGGGAATTGGATTGTTGAAGAAGGTTATATTATGGGCATAAACAAGACTGGCTATAAGTCACCTACTGAGTTTAAAGCAGCTGTTAAAGATGTTGTTGGAACAGATTCCAATGTTATAGCATTCTTGAATGTCTGGAGAGATAATTATGTGAAGAAAAGGGATATTGATAGCATTGCTTCAAAAGGCTTCAACAGTGTTAGGTTACCTTTCCATTATAATATGTTTTATGACACTTCTACTTCTTCATTATCTTCATATGGATTCAAGTACATAGATAGTGCTTTGTCTTGGTGCGCAGCTAATAAGCTTTATCTAATTATTGACATGCATTGTGCTCCAGGTGCGCAGAGTCAGGATTATCATAGTGATACTGATGGAACCGCATGGCTTTGGACTGATTATACAAAGAACAAAAACATCACTACCAAAATTTGGAAATGGATTGCCAACCATTACAAAAATGAAATATGGATAGGTGGTTATGATTTAATTAATGAACCCGTCATTACAAATAGCTCCGATAATTGGAAATTGAGAGACTTGTATGTAGCCATTTCAGATTCTATCAGAACGGTTGACTCAAATCATTTGATAATTGCAGAAGGAAATTTTTATGGTTCCGACTTCTCGAATCTTACTCCAGGATGGGATGCTAATATGGCTTATTCTATACATAATTATTGGACAGATATTCCTGCTCCCAATATTGATTTGCAAAAAATAATAGCAACCAATGAGAATCTTCCTCTTTGGTTAGGTGAGTCAGGAGAGAACTCAAATGCTTGGTACAATAGCGAAATCATGGATCTTGAAGCAAGAAATATAGGATGGTGTTGGTGGTTACATAAGAAATTAAATTCTATAACATCACCCTATTCTGTATCTTTCACAGTAGGATATCAGCAAATCATTAATTATTGGAGTGGCACAGCTCCTAAACCTTCCCAGGCAAATGCATACGCATGGCTCATAGAGATGGCTCAACAAACTTCCTTAGCAAATTGTAAAGAACAGAAAGATGTTTTGGATGCTTTGCTGCGTTCAAATTTCGTCACTACAGCCATTCCATTTAAACAAAATACTTTTCCAGGAAAACTATATGCAGTAGATTATGATATGGGGAACAATAATATTGCTTCCAAGGATAATATTTATCAAACAATAGCTCAGGGTGTAAAATGGACAGACTGGAATAATGGTTGGGCATTCAGAAATGATGGTATAGACATACAATATTCCAATGACCAGGGAGGTAATTATTTTGTAGTCGGTTGGATTGAAACAGGGGAGTGGCTTTCGTATACGGTCAATGTAACGCAGTCCGGTAATTATGATTTTCAAATTCGTTTAGCTACTACTAACTCTGGAGCTACGTTTCATATTGAAATGAATGGTGTTAATGTAACAGATATAATTAATGTGCCAAATACTGGTGGTTGGACAAGCTGGCAGACAATATCTGTAAATAATATTTCATTACTCGCAGGAAAAAAAACCTTAAAAATAGTAATAGATAATGGAGGGTTTAATCTCAATTATCTAAATGCCTACACTACCACTACTTCGATAGAATCCAAGCAGTATATTGGTAATGCATATATTTACCCTTCAATTGTAGACGCTGTAGATGGAAAAGTTGATCTGTTTTTAGAAACATACATTAATGACGAGGCAAATTTATCAATATATGATAGTAAAGGAGTAATAGTATCTGTTGAAATGATCCAATTGAAGTCTGGTAGTATGAACATACCAATTTTATTAGCTAATAAAGGAAGTGGAATTTATACGGTAGTTCTTATCTATAATAGCAATCAGGTATACAGGAGTAAAGTAATACTTTATTAGTAAATCATTTTAACCATAAAAACCGAAAACGTGCCTTACAAATAAAAATTATACAGAATATAATT
>JAYTHK010000326.1:0-9693 GCA_043732665.1 Cytophagales bacterium
TGTTCCTAAATATCTTCTAAATCTCATCAGATCAATATCGACTTTGGCTTTCTGGAGTTCAATTAGTACTAATATTGTAGTGCCATCTGGGTATCTAACCTGAGCTATAAAGTCCATTCAAAATACTTTTACAAGTGGAGTTGTTTCATTAGTTCCTTCACTATCGGAGAACAATAATGGAACTTCCTGAGGCTTAAATTCCAACTCATAAATTTCAATACCTATGATGGCGCCAAAAAATAATTTAGCTACTTTATTGTCGTCCAATAAATATTTAAATACTATGTCGTATACGGGATTTTCGATTAACATAGAAATACTGAAAAATTAAAATAATACTTTAATAAGTAAGTAGTGAGAAGTAAAAGTAAAGACACTCTATACTTAATTATTTGACAGGAAGGTTTTTTCTCACTTTTTATATCTCACTTCTCCCCTAATTTCATCTTATAACAAATAATTTAATCTTTTTTCGACTTCCCAGGCAACCTTTTTACTTCGATTACTGTCTTCCATGTAAACAAACAATTTACAATTTAAATCTACATAAAATGAAAACAAACACAGCTTTTTATACCGTTTTAACGATCGCACTACTCTCTTTTTCTGGTTGTAAAAAAGACAAGCAATTAGCTCCTACTCCTACCCAAACAGTTGGCGCAACTTCGTTAAAAAACTTTCACTTACAAAATGGGGTACAATTAGAACAATTCACTTTTAATGCTGCTACAGGCGGCACTTTCATCTCTGCTAAGGGTAGTAAAATAACTATTCCGACAAATTGTTTTGTAAAAGGAAACAACCAAGCCGTTACTGGAAATCTGACTATTGGATTCAAAGATATTTTTAAGAAAAGTGATATGCTTTTCAGTGATGTACCTACCAACTTTTTTAATGGAGCACCTCTAAAATCAGGAGGAGAATTTTTCATAAATGTAGTCGGGCAAGACTCAATCTTACTTGGAGCAGGAAAAAAAGTTGAAGTTGAACAACCCTTATTAGGACAAGCGGTTGACAATGCTATGCAGCCGATGGTACTTCTTCCAGTAGACACCATAAAAGCTGGTATGGTCAATGCATGGGTAGTTAATCAATCGGACAGTGTAAGAGCAACCCCAAGTTCATACGTGTTTTCCTTGTATCACTTTAATGCCCCATATAGTGCAGGAACATGGTGTAACAGCGATAATTCAACCTACTTCTCTAGCTTAACGCAAACTACGCTTTCTATTATAAATTCTGAAGTATATGAAATTGAGGTATTTTTGATATTCAAAGATATTAATTCTATGGTACACGTTTACAACTCAGGTACAAATCATAACGATTATAATTATGCCCCAGAAGGAAAAGAATGTACAGTAGTGGCCATGGGTTACAGCAGCGATGGCAAGTTGTATACTTCCTTCACTCCTATTACCATTATAAGTAATAAAAGCGTACCGCTTAGTTTTTCTCCAATGAGCGAAGATGATTTTAAAATAGCTGTAAAAGCGCTTGACTAAAAATAGCTCTATTCTCTTAGTTGTGGGTGAGAGGTAAAAAGTAAGAAGTGAAAGGTGAATATTTACTTTTCACTTTTTACTTTTCACCATACTTACATTCTCTCTGGCATCTCAACTCCAAGCAATCCCATTGTCTTTTTGAGTACATTCCCTGTTGTATTGGTAAGTGCTATTTTAAAGGCTTTCGCAGAGGCATCTGTTTCCATCATGATGGAAACTTCTGTATAAAAACGACCAAATTCACGTGCCAATTCCAGACAATATTGAGAAACTAACGCAGGAGAATACTGTTCTGCCGCTTCTTTAATCACCGATGGATATTTATTCAGCGCAATTATAAGTGCAATTTCAGTAGGTTGAAGTGTAGTGTAAGTAAAAGTTGAGTAATCTATATTTTGTTGTGCCGCTTTACGCATAATAGCACGACTGCGCGCATACGTATATTGAATATAAGGACCTGTGTCGCCTGTCAACTGTATCGACTCTTCTGGATTGAAAAGCATTCGTTTTTTAGGATCTACACGCAAAAGGTAATATTTCAATGCTCCTAGCCCAAGTTGACGAAACAATTTATCAGCTTGTTCCTCGCTAAAATCTTCTACTTTACTGTGTGCCACAGATTCCGCTTTCGCCTGCGCAATCATATCACCAACGAGATCATCTGCATCTACTACAGTTCCCTCTCGAGATTTCATTTTGCCAGAAGGAAGATCAACCATACCGTAAGATAAATGATAGACTCCTTCAGCATAGGATTTGTTAAGTTTTTTAAGAATTAATTTCAATACATTGAAGTGATAATCTTGCTCGTTTCCGACTACGTATATTGATTTTTTACAACCAAATTCTTGGTACTTTAATTCGGCAGTACCAAGGTCTTGCGTGATGTATACAGAAGTTCCGTCAGCACGAAGCAGTAACTTTTCATCCAATCCATCAGGCGTAAGATCTACCCATATCGAACCGTTTTCTTTTTTAAAAAATACACCTTTTTGTAATCCTTCTTCTACAATTTCTTTTCCCAATAAATAGGTATTGGATTCGTAATAACGTTTGTCAAAATCTACGCCTATCATTTTATAAGTAGCGTCAAAACCAGTGTAAACCCAGCTGTTCATTTTTTTCCAAAGATCAACTACTTCTTTATCGCCTTGCTCCCATTTCAGAAGCATATCCTGAGCTTCGTACATCGCAGGAATATATTTAACTAATTCATAATCTATGATATCATTAATAATAGTTAACTTTTCATCATTATTATTAAGAGATTCAACCTTTTGGATATAACTTCCCTCTATTAGCTTTAAAGTATCTTTTTTGTAGTTTGGATATTTGAAAAGAGTATTTGCATCTAATTCTAACAACACCTCTAATGCAAAATTTATAAAAACTTCTTTTTTTAGAATATCAATACACTTTTCAATATTCTTCTTCTTTTCTTCATAAATTCTAGTTAAATAAAATTGATCTTGCCCTTTTCTAATATTTTCAAACTTGACATAAAAATGTCCCACAAAATGATCACCTTTTTTAGGATATTCGAAGCCATCCACTATCTCACCAGGTTCAATACTTTTTACTTTTAACCTTTCACATTCCTTCTGATACGCCAACATCGACTTACAAATATGAATACCACGGTCGTTGATCAGATTTGCTTTTATCACTTCATAACCACAAGCTTTTAGTATTTCAGAAACAGAAAATCCTAAAAAATTATTTCGTAAATGACCAAGATGTAAAGGCTTGTTTGTATTTGGGGAAGAATATTCCACCATTATTTTTTTACCGTTTGCAGGATAGAAACCAAAATTTTCTTTCGAAAGTGTTTCCGTGAAAAGCCTTGCCCAGGCTGTTTCTGCAATAACCAAATTCAAAAACCCTTTTACCACGTTAAATCCTGAAACTACCTCTGACTTTTCTATACAAAACGCTCCAAGTTTATTTCCCGTTTCCTCCAGTGATACTTTGGTAAGTTTTGTGTAAGCAAAAGTGGTGAAGGTGTAGGTACCTGCAAACTCTTTTTTTGTTGATTGAAGGATGATCTCTTCGGGCTTTACCTCAACTCCAAAAACAGTATTTAAGCCTTCCGCCAATTCAGATTTTATGATATTTTCTATGTTCATGTTCAAATAGCACCAAGACTCTTTTCTCAGTTCTGATTATCAGAAAATTATATAAAAGAGTTGGTATATAAAATTATGTTAAACTTTTACTTTTTGCGTTGCAAAGATTGTAATTTTATGGCAATATTGCACATTATTTAAAACTAAGATGGAGAAATATAGAGACCTTATTGAACAAACCTTCTTCTTCCCTACAGAAGAATTTAAAGTAGAAAATAACGAATTGTTCTTCAACGGGATATCTACCATGGATATCGTTCGGGAATATGGTACTCCAGTTAAGATGACCTATCTTCCAAAAATTAGTTCTCAGATTCAAAAAGCTAAATCTTATTTTGGAGATGCCATCAAAAAAAACGAGTACGAAGGAAATTATATATACTGTTACTGCACTAAATCATCGCACTTTCGATTTGTATTGGAAGAAGCGTTAAAAAACAACATTAACATAGAAACTTCTTCGGCCTTCGATATTCCAATTGTTCGTAACTTATATGAAAACGGAAAACTTTCTAAAGATACTTTTGTCATTTGCAACGGTTACAAAACGGCAGTTTATACTCAAAATATTTCTGAACTAATCAATGATGGTTTTAAAAATTGTATTCCAATTCTTGATAACCTGGAAGAAATAGACGCCTACGATAAGCTCGTAAATAAAAGCTGTAACGTTGGTATTAGAATAGCAGCAGACGAAGATCCTAAATTTGAATTTTATACTTCTCGTTTAGGTGTGCGGTACAACGATGTAATGAATCTTTATACAAGTAAAATTAAAGATAATCCAAAATTTGAGTTGAAAATGCTTCACGTATTTGTTAACTCAGGCATAAAAGATACGACCTATTACTGGGGTGAATTGAGAAGGTTTATACACAAATACTGTGAGATGAAAAAAGTTTGTCCTACTCTCGACTGCATTGACATTGGCGGGGGATGGCCAATCAAAACTTCTGTGCACTTCGATTACGATTATGCTTACATGGCTGACCAAATTGTAAAAAATATTAAAAAGATTTGTGCAGAACACCGAGTACCAACACCTAATATTTTCTCTGAGTTTGGAAGTTTTACGGTGGGAGAAAGTGGAGCAGCATTGTATTCTATTCTTGGTACAAAATTGCAGAACGATAAAGAAGAATGGTTTATGATCGACAGTTCATTCATCACAACATTGCCTGATGTATGGGGTTTGAATCAAAAATATATTTTACTTGCGCTCAATCAATGGGACAAATCCTATCAAAAAGCTAAAGTAGGTGGCATCACTTGCGACAGCCAAGACTACTACAATTCCGAAGCCCATGTAAACATGGTTTTCCTTCCAGATCCTCCAAAAGACGAGAAACTTTATATTGGTTTCTTCCATACAGGCGCTTACCAAGAATCATTAGGTGGTTATGGTGGAATACAACATTGTCTAATTCCAGCTCCTAAACATGTGCTTATCGATAAAGATGAGAATGGCAAAGTAACTACACGTCTTTTTGCACCAGAACAAACAAAAGAAAGTATGCTTAAAATTCTTGGATATTAGTATTCCACTGAAAGTGGACATGCCAATGTCAGAGACACCTTAATGCCGTCGCCAATTGACCACTAATTTAAAATTTGAGGTTTCGGTTAATTTTTTTTATAATTTAATGACTAGTAAGATGTTAGTTTTTATATTAGGCGGTCAAAAATCTCTGGCTTGCGTTGGCATAGAATTCTTGCTCAAGCTAATCTATGACACCGACACCTCCAGATTATATAGCATTAAATTAAATTGTATGATAAATAACTAATTTATTATTTTTTCAACCTTTTTTAGTGCAAAATCTGAAAAATAAGCTCCTTCATAATCTGTCCATCTTTCATACTATTGCCAATGACACCTTTACTTCTTAAGTCGGCTTCGTGAAGAGCATGAATGATATTGATGGCTTTTTGAACAGGAAAAGTTCGAGCTGCGGCAGAATAATCTTTCGCAAAAAAAGGATTTACGCCAAGTGTTTTAGCAATGCTACCATCGCTCTTATCGTCGCAACCGTGCACTAATAATATTTTATTGAAAAAACCAAAAAGAACAGCTAATGAGGGAATAATAGGATTGCTTTTTGGATTCGCTTCAAAATAATTAATAATTCTATTTGCCTTAACCACATCTCGATTAGTCAGGGCTTTTTGCAATTCAAATACATTGTAATCTTTACTGATCCCAACATATTTTTCTACCAGCAATTCGTCTACTTCTTTTTTGTCTTTTAAATTGATGAGCAATTTATCGATTTCATTCGCTAGTCTACTCAAGTCGTTACCAATGTTTTCCGCTAATAACTGGATGGCTTTGGGTGTTATTTTGACATTTTTCTCTACAAAGAATTTACCAATCCATTCTGGTAACTGGTTGTCGTACATTTTTTTTGTATTAACCAGCACACCGAATTTATCCATATTTTTTCCAAGACTTTTTCGTCCGTCGAGGGTTTTGTATTTGTGACAGAATACTAATACTGTGGAAGGGAGAGGATTTTGAATATAAGCATTTAGAAATTTTTCACCCGCCTCTTTGCTTAAATCAGGAAGCTCTTGTGCTTCTTTTACAATAACGACCTGCCTTTCGGCCATCATAGGAAATTTTTTGGCGTTTTGTAAAACGGTATTTACAGTTGTTTCCTTTCCGTAAAGGACAGTTTGGTTAAATGATTTTTCACTTTTTTGAATACAATGTTTTTCGATATAATCAGAGATCAGATCAATGTAATAAGGTTCGTCTCCCTGTAAAAAGTAAACAGGAGCATATTTATTTGCTTTGAGGTCTTTTAATACCGAATCATAGGTAGAAGCCATGCAGTAAAGTAACGTAAAATAAGAGTAAACAGAAAATAGGAAACACAAAATACAAAACGGTTTCGTAACATCTTATTTCGTATTTTGCATTTCCTATTTTTAAGGTATTAAATATCAGCTGGTTTATTGGTTTTATTATTGCCTAAAGCCAAAGAAATTCAGCATTTTGTGGATAAATTTGGATATAGCCAGATTTATGATTTCCTTTGCAACCCATTTAGAGAGGTGTCCGAGTGGTTGAAGGAGCACGCTTGGAAAGCGTGTGTGCGGGTGACTGTACCGAGGGTTCGAATCCCTTCCTCTCTACTTTTATGTTTTCAATTTCTTCAAACCCTTTCAAAATTCGTTTTGAGAGGGTTTTTCTTTTCCCAAGCGTTCAAAAATTTCGCATTTTTTCCTCATTTGTTTCACCAATGTTTCACCAATTTTAACGTTGTATCTCTATGCCCAACAACCTAACGCTTAAGTACTATTTAAAAAAACAGTCGGGTACAAAACTGCCTAAAATATACCTTCGTGTTTCACTAAACAGGAAAAAGGTAGAACTTGCCCTCGATCATTCCATTCCCTATGAAGAATGGGACGATAAAATGCAGCGGAGTTTAAAAAATAAAAAACTCAACGAGGAATTAAAATTCATGGAGTCCAAAATCTCTGAGATAAAGCGTAACCTAATTTTCCAGGAGAAAGAAATCACAGCTCAAATTATACGAGACCTCTATCTAGGGAAAAAAGACGAAAAGGCAGGACTAGTAGATTATTATCAGGCATTCATTGACAGAATTGAAAAACTAGAAACTCAATACTCCAAAGTTGTAATCCATAAGTATAAAAATAACTTACAAAGAATAAAAGATTTTCTAGCGAGTTATAAAGCAAAAGATGTTCTTATTGAAAACATCAATTACAAGTGGTTGGGGAACTTTGATTACTACATGCTAACGACTCCTACCAAACAATACGATAGACCCTTAGGACGAAACACTGCTAACAAACAACACGATTGGTTAAGGGCTATGTTAATTAAAGCTTGTAAAGAGGAAATAATTTCTAAGAATCCTTATCAAAGCTTCAAACTAAGAGACGAAAAAACAACGCGCCAGCATCTCACTCAGGAAGAAATTAACAAGATTGTAGAACATCCTCTTGCTGACAATGCAAGCCTCAAAAAAGTAAGAGATATGTTTTTATTTTCTGTTTATACTGGGTTAAGATTTTCCGATGCTATTTCATTAAAGACAGAACACATCAAACAAACCGACGACGGTAAATACTGGATAGATAAGAAACAACAGAAGACAGAAGAAATGGTACTCGTACCTATGTTCAAACATGCTGTTAACATATTTAAAAAATATGATAATCAAGAAAGAGAAATTACAAGATATATCTTACCAAGAATGTCTAACCAGAAACTTAATGAGAATTTGAAAACAATTGGAAATTTGACAGGTATTCAAAAGAAGCTTACCTACCATGTGGCACGCCATACTTTTGCTACTACGATTACGCTGTCTAATGAAGTGCCTTTGGAAATAGTAAGCAAATGGTTAGGGCATACAGATATAGAAACTACTCAGATTTATGCTAAGATTACGAATAAGTATTCTTCAGAGGTTGCTAGGAAACTGGATGAGAAATTATGATGATTAAACGCATTTTTTGTCCAATAAAATCAGATTTATGTAAAGATATAATGCGTAAAAATTTAACTTTTTTTGTATATTTAAATGAATAAAAAAGTTAAATTCCTACCTGCTAGCCTTACTATAACGGATGAAAAAGAAAGTAAAACTTGATGATGTAGACGTTGTAGTTGACCCTACTCCGTTAACAGATGAAGAAAAGAAATTTATTAGCGATTATATTCAAAAAGCTAAAGTGAAGCTTAATAAAAAGATTGTTAAGCATAAGAAATAATTACAGATAAATAACCTTGGCTAAAGACATAAATAATTCAATATTATGAGACCAGTTGTAATAAATCAACATTATATTCCAAGGTCATACTTAAAAAATTTCGGATTTTTAGTTAACGCAAAAAAGAAAAAGTGGAGTCTTTATGCAATGATAAATGGAGGTGAAATCGAAAGAAGAACAACCGAAAGTATTTGCGCAGTTGATTATTTATACGATTTACCTCTTCTTGATGGTGAAGAAAGGCAATTCTTAGAGCATGCTTATGAAGAACATGCTGATCGGCATTTTTCGGAAATAACAAAATTCATAACAGACGATTCTAATTTAATATTGACAGATGAGATGCGTATTAAAATATTGAAATCTTGTTTAAGTCTGTATTATAGGACACCTAAATTTGTAGAATTAGACCAAAGAGCACTTGACGAAATACAACTACTTCCAGAAAAAGAAAGAGAACATGCTTGGAACGAGATGAAAAGCAAATTACTATATGATTCTGTATATAACTTTGAAAAATTGTATAATGAGAAAAAGGACTGCGGTATTTCTATAAATAAATCCGCTAAAGAATGGGAGTTTATATCTGGGGATAATCCTGTAATAATAAGAAACAGGGATGGTATATTATTGGATGTATTATCAGCTGATAATATGATTCACATTCCTATAACACCTCGATATTTAGTAACGTTAATGCCATCTTCTGAAGCATCATTAAACAATACTTTTTACAGGACACTTTACGATGATGACATGGTAATGGGAATAAATCATGATATAGAAAAACTTCATAAGAAATACCTACTGGGTACGGAGAAATCCTTGCAAAATTACCTTATAGAATCACCCCAGTATAAAGCCCCTGGAACCATAAATCATCCCAAAGTAGTTTCAATTCGAGAAAGAGCAACCGCAATACAACATTTATTAAATATACTGACAAAAAACAATGGTGTGATCACTCTTGAGATGAAGCAATATTTTGATTTTTACTGGGAGAATATTGAGAGCTTTAGAAATGATCCCAATAGTCAATTATTGAAAGAGAAAATTGAAAAAATATTTAAATAAGGTGATCTTATATCATCAAGATAAGATGAAGGATAGCCTGAATACATTAATTATATCTAATAGACTAATTTTAATATTATTCTTACACTATGTATACCGATTCTCCAATTATTGATTCATCCAGAGATTTATTAAATCGAAAACAGTTTGCACAAGTGATTGCAAAAAAAATACTTCAACGTAGCAATGTAGATAATGAAAGTTTTGTAGTAGGGCTTAATGGTCCATGGGGATGT
>JAYTHK010000327.1:0-2915 GCA_043732665.1 Cytophagales bacterium
CAAGCCAAGGTATATGCAGGTGCTGCTTTATGCCGCTATTATATGGAGCGAAATAATCTATCAAAGGCTAATCAACTGTTTTTTTCTATTCAGTCTATTCAGCAGTTAAATCCTTATTCAGAAGGGGAGCGAAATTATACATTGTTATGGTTAAAATCGGAGATGAGAGATGTAACGTTTTTATCGGAAAATGCGAGAACCCTTAAACTTAATTCAGACAAAGAACTTTTGCGCGATTTCTTTATTGCGAGGTCTTATGATTGTATTGGAGATAGTGCGAAGGCTTCGGAGTATTATTTAAAAAGCATCGCTTCAGCTCCTTATGTAGAAAATTCATTGATAAAATCTATTGAATACCTAAGTAAGCATGGACAACAAACCGTCGCGTACGATTACCTCGTTGAAATTGTCCAAAACAACCCAAGTGTAAAAATTCAACTAACCTATTTGCAACTTTGTATTGACATGGATTTAGTAAGTTATGCGGAGTCTATGTTTAATAGTATTAAAGGAAAGATTTCTGCATCAGAATTTGCTGAATATCAGAATAAGTTGACGGTTATTCAAAATCAATAATAGATGCAATTTTATTGATTTTATTACATTGATGTTAAAATATTAATGCAGTTCTGTATCCCTTTGTATGTTTTCACCGTATAGGAAAAATAAATAAAGGTTGTATTTTTGAGTTTTGGTTATGAAAGAGAGAATTTCGATATGGATTTTTAGTATAATTTTGGGGATTAATAGTTCTTATGCTCAAGACATTCAGTTATCTCAATTTTATGCCGTACCTATTTTTCAAAACCCCGCTTTCGCTGGTAGTGCCCATGCAACAAGGGTAACGGTAGAAAATCGTATTCAGTGGCCTAGAATAAATAGTTCGACAAGTAGTGGTGCTCTAAGTAGATACACAACTTCTTATGCTTCAATTGATACTTATTCTAGTAAATATAGGAGTGGATTTGCGATGCAAATGCTTGGAGATTGGCAGGCTGGTTCTACACTTACTTCTACACAAATAGGGTTGCAATATGCGTATGAGTTACCTATTTCAAAAACATTTACGTTTCGCCCTGGTTTGCAGTTAGATTACGTAAGTAGAAGTATCGATTATTCTAAACTAAGATTCCCAGAAGACTACAATAATCAAACAGGCTGGAACGGAACCATTCAACCTGGTGGTCCTAAAAAATCATTTGCAGATGTATCTTCAGGAGTCTTGCTGTATTCAGAAAAATTATGGGGAGGTTTTTCTGTACACCACATGAATACACCAAACCAGTCATTGACAGGAGGAAATAGTAGCTTACCAGCCAATTTTACCTTATCAGGAGGTTACAAGATTCATTTAAATAGTAATAATCATGTAACGTATCTTGAAAATCCAAAAGAAATTACGCTTACACCAACGTTTAATTATAAATCACAAGGTAAATCGGATCAAACAGACGTAGGTGTTTATTTTATGTACGATCAATTGATGGCGGGAGCTTGGTACAGAGGTATACCATTTAAAAAATATCCAGGATATAGAAATAATGAATCCATCGTAGTATTGTTGGGATGGAAATATGAGACGCTAAGTATAGGTTATAGTTATGATTTTACTGTTTCAAAACTTCAAACAATAAGGTCAGGAGGATCACATGAATTGAATATTACCTACATTTATGCTAAGTCTAAGAAGTATAAACCGATGAAAAGGCTTCCTTGTCCTCAATTTTATGGAAAATAATTTTTTATCTTGAATTATATCTGTCCGAGAGAATATTCACAACTATTTTGACAAGTAGTTGATTTTCAATCGCTACTTATCGAATGCGAGAGCTATAATTGACAACCGCAGGTAAGTTTCCTAGTATTTTTTATAGATAACCCATTATTTTACTAACTAAGTATGGTATTATATTATTAAAAAAATTATTTTTGGGTTAAGTTTATAAGTTAGAAATAATATAAAATAAATATACAACGACAATGGCGGAAGTAATTAGAATGCCTAAGATGAGTGACACTATGATTGAAGGTGTTATTGCAGCGTGGCATAAAAAAGTGGGAGATACCGTAAAATCAGGAGATTTACTAGCTGAAGTAGAAACTGACAAAGCCACTATGGAGTTGGAATCTTATGAAACAGGTACGCTATTGTATATTGGAGTAAAAGCCAAAGAAGCCGCACCTATAGACGGTGTAATCGCAATAATAGGTAATGCAGGAGAGAATATAGACGAACTTTTGAAAAGTGTAAAATCTGGAGGAAGCATTGCTAGTGTTAAAGAAGAGAAAAAAGCAGAACCTGAAGTTTCCAGCACACCAGCACCTCCAGTAGATCTTTCTGGTATTAAGGCCGAAGTGATCAGAATGCCAAAGATGAGTGATACAATGACGGAGGGTACTATTGTAGCTTGGAAGAAAAAGGTAGGTGATAAAGTGAAATCCGGTGATTTACTTGCCGAAGTAGCGACAGATAAAGCTACTATGGAATTGGAATCGTACTCGGATGGAATATTATTATATATAGGAGTTAAGGACGGCGAAGCAGTAGTAGTAGATGGGGTACTTGCTATTGTTGGAGAGGCTGGAGTGGATTATCAACCATTACTTTCTGCGTCTTCCTCACCTGCTGTTAAGGTCGAAACTAAAAAAGAAGAAGTTGTTGCAGAAAATAATATTACTTCTAATGCAACTACCTCAAATCACTCTTCTTCCGACAGTAGATTAAAAGCATCTCCGTTGGCTAAAAAAATAGCCAAAGAAAAAGGCATAGACATTAAGCAAATTAATGGTTCTGGAGAGCATGGTAGAATAGTAAAAAAAGACATTGAGTCATATACTCCAACGGTCTCTGATGCTAAAAAATCAGAATCCTCTCCAGCAGTAAGTCTTCCTCAGTTAATGGGACAAGAAGGTTA
>JAYTHK010000328.1:0-2912 GCA_043732665.1 Cytophagales bacterium
CTCTGGTCTTGGGTTTAGTGGTTTTGTTTTTCACGGCAGTAACTCTACTGCTTTTTACGGACTGTTCATAAATCAAACGATTCTCTTCCCTTTTGCCAACCCATTCGAGGAGGAGGATTTTTTCTTGTTCTGATATTTCGCCACGGAGCTCTTTGGCAATCAATTCAAAATAGAATTCGTTGTTCGTTATATTATTGTTTTCCGACATTTTGATGGTAAGATAATTTTTAGTGGATTAAGCTAAAGTGCCTATTCCCTATATTCTCTTTAGCGTTTTGGTAAATTACAGAAAAAAATAACCAAATCCACTGATTACCAATCCGAGCATACTTCCAACCCATAGTTGTGCAGGCGTGTGAGCATTTAAGTACATACGAGCACTCAAGAGGAACCCCGCTAAAATAATTAAAATTACTATTGGATAAAATAAAGTGGCATTTGGGATTTTATTATTTAGAACAGCTAAAATTCCAATCGTACCGCTTATACCCACGGAATGGGCACTGATTTTCCAAAAATTACTAATAAGTGCCACAAATAGGATAGCCAAAGTAGTACAAGTCATTACTACTAGAATCACTTCGTTTAATTGCGGTGTGATCTTAATGAAATAAATTAATACAGAATAAAAACATCCAATTATGAATAATGGAAAAACTCTTTCTTTTGAATTTTCCATGAAGAAGCTTTTTATTGTCCATTGCCTGTTCTGTATCATTATGTATAAAGTTAACAATAGAAAAGGAAGAAAAAAGGTAGAAGAAAATATTAATCCAATGAGAAATTTTCTGCCATCAATTGTATTTAAAGGGGCTATAGCAAAAGAAGCATAATATCCTACGAGTATAAAAATATAAGTTGGCAATAATAAAGGATGAAATAATACTGAGATTCCAATGGAAAGAATTCTATATAGTATTATTATTTTTTTTAATTTTGAATATCTTCTCACTTTGGATATTTATAATTCTTTTCGCAATCTTGCCACTGATATATTTAACTGCTCACGGTATTTTGCAACAGTTCTCCGGGCTATATTGTAGCCTTTTTTATTCAACATTTCTTCTAACTTCTCGTCAGACAGAGGTCTTTTTTTGTCTTCAGCTTCGATAATCTCTTTCAGGATATGTTTCACTTCGCGGCTACTCACATCCTCTCCCGAATCGGTAGCGATGCCTTCCGAGAAGAAATATTTTAAAGGGTAAATTCCAAAATCAGTTTGTACCGATTTGCTATTCGCCACTCTTGATACAGTAGAAATGTCCATATTGATATCGCTAGCAATATCTTTCAGGATCATAGGTCTTAGTTTGCTTTCATCTCCTTCTAGAAAAAAATCATATTGGTATTTTATGATGGATTCCATCGTGATGAGTAATGTGTTCTGGCGTTGTTTGATGGCGTCTATAAACCATTTAGCTGCATCTAGTTTTTGTTTTACAAAAGCCACCGCCTCTTTCATTTTTTTATCCTTTCCAGTAGACTTGTCGTAGGTTTGAAACATTTCTTTGTACGAGCGGCTTACTTTTAACTCTGGTGCATTTCTGGAATTTAAAGTAAGTTCTATTTTTCCATTATTATTAAAAAGTAGAAAGTCAGGAATAATGTATTGTGATTTTACATCGTTTCCAGAACCACCTCCTGGCTTAGGATTCAACCTTGTAATAATGGCGATCGCTTCTTTTAACTCCTCGTCACCGATGTTAAGCCTTTTCTGTATCTTTTCGTAATGTTTTTTTGTAAACTCTTCAAAACATTCGTTCACAATTCTGTCGGCAATTAATACTTCAGGATCCGCAATGTCTTTTCTTTCTATTTGTAAAGAAAGGCATTCCTGTAAGCTTCGAGCTCCAATGCCAGCAGGTTCAAAACCTTGAATTTTAAAAAGAATGCTTTCCACCTCGTCAGGAGAAGTTTCAATATTTTGAGAAAAGGCCAAATCGTTTACCATCAATTCAAGCTCTCGTCTTATATAACCGTCTTCGTCTATACTGCCTATAAGTTGTCGCGCTATTTGGTCTTGTCTATCGTCCAGTTTTAAAAAACCAAGTTGATTTATTAAAGTATCCTGCAAGCTAGACTCTGTCGCCATTGGGCTTTCACGCTCTTCTTCGTCTTTCCCAGGACCGTCTCCTTGCATTTTGTACCCTGATATTTCATCTTCTCCAACGTACTCATCCACATTCAAATTATCGCCAAACTCTTCGGCAGAATATTCTTCCGCTTCTTTCGCTTCATTGCCATAATCATCTTCTATATTCTCTGTGTCATTTTCTTCTTTTTCCGAATCGAATGGGTCGTCTAGTTCTCCGTCTACGTTGATCTCGTCTTTTTCCTCCTCCTCTTTGCCTTCTTCAAGAGCAGGGTTTATTTCTAATTCTTCTTCTATGCGTGAATCCAATTCCGCCGTAGGAATTTGCAACAGCTTGATAAATTGTATCTGCTGTGGCGATAATTTCTGCGTCATTAATTGGCTTAAACCCAGTCTCTGCATATAGATTTACTTAGTAGTCAGTCGTGTATAGTGTGTGTTGAACGAATTTAGCCTTTAAATTAACATTTTTTATGCCAGAAAGCTATTTCGTGGATATTTTTAGGTTAGAGAAAGGAAAGTGATACAGTTTCTATCTTATATCTAAAATATAATCCAAGTCGAGCGGAAATAAATTCTAATATTGAAATGAACCAACTTGAATTATGCCAATTTTCAAGCAGAAATGCTTTTCGACCTATTGTCATTATGAATTGGAATAACAGCGGATTAACTACTGAGGTTAATAGTTATTTAAGATTAGACTATCGAATTACATTTATGTCCTTTATTCTTTTTCTTTTTTGGATTTTATTGTCTGTAAAACAACATACTTTAGTTCCAATGCTTGCAACATTTTTTCTTACAATTGTGCTTTTTA
>JAYTHK010000329.1:0-9630 GCA_043732665.1 Cytophagales bacterium
AATGCATCGTTTACCCAAACATCGCCATAACGTGCTAGCTTTTTAGCAAATTCCACATCTCCTTTTTCTTCTTCTTTGTAAAAACGAAGATTTTCAAGCAAAAGTATTTCGCCAGGTTTCAAATCCGCAGAGAGTTTAAGGGCATCTTCGCTTATGCAATCTGTAGCAAATTTTACAGTAATATTGAATATTTTATTTAACGTTGGGATAAGATGTTTAAGAGAATATTTTTCTTCGTAACCACCTTTTGGTCTACCCAAATGAGACATTAAAATAGCGGATCCTCCATCTTTCAAAATTTTATTAATCGTAGGAATAGTAGCTTTGATTCTAGTAAGATCGGTGATGTTATATTTTTCGTCTAAGGGTACGTTAAAATCAACTCTGACAAGGGCTTTTTTTCCTGAGAAATTAAAGGTATTCAATGTTTTCATTCGTTATAGATTTAAATTATTAATTATAATTCGATGTTTTGTAATTGTGTAAGGTAAAAATGAATTTTATCCAATTGGCTAAAATTATAAAATATATATTAAATACTATCGTTTTAGGCTAAAATAAATTGTTTAGTAGAATTATAATTGTATTTTTGTTCAATATAAACTAGCCTTTACCATGAAAAAGTTATTCTTTTTTTACATTCTATTTCTTATATCTATTGCTTCTAAAAGTCAGGACATTATTATTAAGAAAAATGGAGATGAGATTAAAGCTAAAGTAGCCGAAATAGGGGTAAACGAGATAAAATACAAACGCTTTGACTTTCAGGACGGTCCTGTCTACACGATATCTAAATCAGAAGTAGTGCTTGTCAGATATGAAAATGGCCTGAATGAAATAATTAATTCAGGCTCAAGCAATAATTCCTCAAACAATACAAATACTACAAATTCGTATCAACCTATAACATCGCAACCAGTAGCAGTAGAACCTGAAAAAGTATCGAAAGTGATTGACTATATATATGGCAGTTACAGTCAGGGAGGAAGATATGTATCTAAAACAAGGGTGATTAAAATTTTATCTGAAACAAAAGATACTGAAATAAATAAATTACTCAAAAAGGCTAAACACAGAAAAAATGCAGGCAATATTATTGCACTTTCTGTAGGTCTCCCCTTAATTATATTCGGTACCATTACGACATTGTCAGGAGTTGCTTCTAAAGTTAATATAGATAATTCCTATAATCCTGATGGAAGTGGAATTATAAGGGTAGGCGCCATCATAGCCGGAGCAGGCGTGCTTATTCAATTTGCAAATATTGGTTTTCAGAGTAAAAGTAGAAGAGCAACTAACGAAGCCATTGCTATTTATAATAAAAAATACGCCGATAGATATTAATTTTATATTATTTTAAATCACTATAAATTATAGTGATTTAAAATAATTTTTTCAAACCAACAACCTGGTAATATTCGGCTTAAAAATCTCGAAAGCCTTTGTATAAATTTTCCTTCTACGTAAGTTCGTTTTACTATTTTACTAGTTATTATAGTTTCTATTTTTTCAGCATAGAAATAAGGAGAAATGGCTTTGTCTACATCACGGTGTATCTCGCTATTTATTCTTTCAAAATTCTGAGCATAAACAGAATCTTTTGTCACTTCTGCAGTAAGTCTATTTGAATTAATATTAGTTTTAATATCTCCAGCCTGAAAAGTACAAGCTTGAATACCAAAGTCTTTTACTTCCATGCGCAATGCTTCTGTGATTTTCTCTACCGCTGCTTTGCTGGCACAGTACAATCCTCGATAAGGCAATGCTATCTCAGCGGCGATAGAAGTGATATTAATAATCAGCCCGTTTTTCTGTTTACGCATTTGAGGAAGTATGACTTGCATTACATTAATAACACCTCGTATGTTTGTAGAAAATAATTTATCAATATCCTTTTCTGCACTCTCTTCCAAAGGAGCAGCCATGCCTAAACCTGCATTATTAATAACGACATCGAGTCTTCCTTCTTTTTGAATAACTGCTGAAAGAGCTGCATATATGCTACTTCTGTCACAAACATCCATATCAAGCATCATGTACTTTGAATCCGTTTTGGTTGCTTTTCGACTTGTACCATAAACTTTATATCCTTTTATAGACAAATACTCACAAATTGCGGCTCCAAGTCCAGAAGAACCACCAGTAACTAGAATAATTTTTGACATACGTTAGAGAAAATTATGAATTATAAATTATGAATTTCAACTACTAAAAATTCAAGTTCCAAAACTAACATAAAGTTAGTACAAATCCAGTCTAAATAATAGGTTGGCCTGAAATCTTATTAAATCATTTCTTATCTTTGAATTTCACTTACTATAAAAATATGAAAGCAGAAATACAAACCGAAAAAGGAACTATGACAGTGGATTTTTACGAAAAGGACACTCCTATTGCCGTTGATAATTTTGTAAGTTTAGCCCGTAAAGGTTTTTACGATGGACTTACTTTTCACCGTGTCATCCCTAATTTTATGATACAAGGTGGTTGTCCGAAAGGCAATGGTACTGGAGGCCCTGGTTACCATATAAAATGTGAAACAAAAGCAGGTAATCAATTTCACGATCGTGGTGTATTGTCTATGGCACATGCGGGAAAAGACACTGGAGGCTCTCAATTCTTCATTTGCCATAGCAGAACAAATACATCCCATTTAGATGGCGTGCATACTTGTTTTGGTAAAGTAGTAGAAGGACTTGACGTGATTGATGAAATAAAAGGTGGTGATAAAATCACTAAAATAACAGTAATAGACTAACTGAAAAAGAGCTAAAAGAAGTCCACTTTTTGGCAGACTTCTTTTAGCTCTTTCACTAGACTGGTAATCTAAAAACAGGCAATTTTTGAAAGTTTTTAGCCTTGTCTCCCAAAGAAGTTTTGTTCGCTTCTAAATAATAGTTGTAGGCAAAGGCGAAATTATCGTAAAGGTTTCGGTAGCGGACAATATCATTGTCTGCACTAGCAATATCAACATACAAGCTTTCAGCTAAAGGATGCTCTTGTATATCTTTTACGGTACTTCCTAAATATTTTACCCTAGAAATAATAAGATCGGTAAATGCGTCGTACTGATCGATTTCTGCACTCGTCATTGTTAATTGTTTGTATCGCTTATCTTTCATAATTTTTACTGCATTGTTCAGAGAGTCCAAGAGCAATACGTTGTATTTTCTACAATAAGATATTTCCTGTAGCAATCTCATTATGTCACTTATCTTTTGATCGTCAGATTTGATCATGAATTCCCAAGCTTTATCGCTGCTGTCTCTTATGTCTTTTAGCACAAGAAGTGTTGTATCGTTATTAATTTTAGTACTATCTAAAGTTGAAGTGGAGGTAGATTTATTATCGCAAGAGAACAATACAACAAATAACAATATGGGGATAACAAAAATGATTTTTTTCATAATATTTATACTATTTTTGGAGAGTGTAGGTTATAGATTAGTTAATTAAGTTCTAAATTTAAGTTAAAATCTTAAAAATAGAATAAAAAAGTTACTTTTTCGCAATTTTAAGAATACATACTCTACTAACAGTTATTCATTCTATTGAAAAAGTAAAATACACTTCAAAACCAATACGTTGTAAAAAGGATAGAATCAAAATACCAAAATGAAGAAACTTTTTTTTTTAATAGTAGTTTTAATTAGTAACGTTAATCAGTGGTCGTTTGGGCAAGCATCAGCTCCAAAATATAGCAATGAGTTTTTAAACATAGGTATAGGTGCAAGGGCACTTGGTATGGCAAATGTGCAAGCGGCTTCTGTCAATGATGTGACTTCTGCCTATTGGAATCCTGCAGGTTTATTAAATATGAAAAGTAAATATGAAGTAGCATTAATGCACTCCGAATATTTTGCAGGGATTGCCAAATATGATTACGGTGCTTTCGCTACACGCCTTGATTCCCAGAGTGTAATTGCAGTTTCTATCATTCGTTTTGGAGTAGACGATATACCCGATACTAGATATTTATACGATGCAAATGGTGCCTTAAATTATAATAATGTTAAGTATTTTTCAGCTGCCGATTATGCTTTTCTTTTTACTTATGCAAGAGAAACGAAACTAATACCTGGCTTACAAATAGGAGGCAATGCAAAAGTAATACATCGTACTGTAGGTCAATTTGCAAATTCATGGGGATTTGGTTTAGATGCAGGCGCTCAGTATACAAGGAATAAATGGAAGTTCGGACTGATGGTAAGGGATATAAGCACTACTTTTAATGCTTGGTCACTCAATACCTCTCAACTTCAGGATATATATGCTTCTACAGGAAATGCACCACCTCAAAACTCTATTGAAATTACTTTACCAAAAGCAATTTTAGGAGCTGCAAGAAACTTTAGACTACATAAAAAAGTTGGATTATTAGCAGCCATTGACTTAGTAAATACGTTTGATGGTAAAAGGAATGTTCTTGTAAAATCAACTACTATTTCTGTTGACCCTATGGCTGGTTTTGAATTGGATTATGCTAAAATAGTTTTCTTACGTTTTGGAGTCGGCAATATTCAGCAAATAAAAACCTTTGACAAGGGTATGAAAACTACATTTCAACCCAATTTTGGTATTGGTATTAAAGTAAGTAAGATTTCTATTGACTATGCTCTTACTAATGTTGGAAGTCAAGGAGAATCGGCACTGTATTCAAATGTATTTTCTCTTAAACTAGCTCTAAATAAGTAAGTATGCTGAAAAAGAACGTTATATTATTACTATTAACCTTCTTGACTTCGTTGACTCAAGCTCAATATGGCAACGAATGGATAGTACCAGGGCAAACCTATTATAAAATACAGACTGCCCAAAATGGAATGTATGCTGTTCAAAGCAGCCAACTGCCGTTAGCCAATGGTGTAAATTCCAGCACGCTTCAATTATGGCATAGAGGAATAGAACAGAAAATAGCAATTAAAAACGACTTAAATGGAATATTCGACTCAGGTGATTCTATAATTTTTTTCGGACAATTAAACGATGGCACCCTCGATACCAAATTATATACACCCACCACGTCTCAACCCCATAAATATTACAATTTATACAACGACACTACTGCTTATTTTCTTACTTGGGGTTCGGCCACAGTAGGTAAAAGAATAACCTCCGACCTTACAAATACAATCTTGACACCAGAGTCTTTTCATAGGGCTCAGATTTTAAAAATAATAACGGACGACTATTCTCAGGGAATGGAATATGGAGAGAACAAACAAACTTATGGAGATATTGGAGAAACCTGGTGTAGCAATAAATTTAAGCAAGGAGGTTCATACGTATTTGATACGCTTGTGAGTAATTTAAATACAGCTTCCGGAGCAATGTTTACTATAGAAGCAATGGTAGTGGGTAGAAATGCAAGCTATAGTAGAAGCGTGTCTGTTACCATTAATTCTTCCACCCCTGATACCTTTCCTATATTTAGTAGTTTTAATACCAGTCTTTTTATAAAATCTTATCCTGTTAGTCTTCTAAGTTCCCCCAACCTTACGATAACAATAACGCCTATGAATGGTGTTGTTCCAGCACAAAACAACTTTATTTCAGTAACTTACATTAAAATAACCTATCCACAAAACACACAAATAGGAGGTCTTACTTCTAAACTATTCTTTCCAGCAAATTCTTCCGTTCAAAGTTATGACAGTATAGTATGGTCTTCGTCAAGCGCCCCTTTAGTATTTGATGTTACAGATAAAAATAACTTAACAGCACTTAACACTACTTTAAATGGGACTAATCTTGGTATCTTTGTTCCCGCAGGAGTCTCTCAGTTTATGGTTATGCAGTCTAACACGTATTTGACTGTACCTTCTATAAAATCAGTAGATCTTTCCCCTTATGGTGCCACGGAGGATTTCTTAATACTCACGCATGAATTATTGATGAGTGAAGCACTGAACTACGCTGCCTATAGATCATCTGCTGCTGGCGGAGGACACAGCGTTTTAACGGTTGATGTTGACAAAATATACAATCAATTTAGTTATGGCGAATACTCTCCTACTGGCATAATAGGTTTTTGTAACTACCAAGCAGATTTCAATCCTAATATTAAAAATTTATTTATAATTGGCAAAGGTGTAGACTTGTCTTACATAGGAAATAATGGTTTCTATAGAAAAAATCCTTCCTATTACATCAACAACTCCAATGCGACCCTTAGAGCGCAGAATTTTATTCCGCCTGCAGGTACGCCTCCGTCCGATATTTTGTATTCTATGAAAAATGTCAGTGGGCAATATATTCCACGTTTTGCAGTGGGTAGGCTTTCGGCAAAAGATATTTCCACCATTGATAATTATTTAGGTAAAGTAAAGGAGCATGAATTACTACCTTCTGATTTGTTGTGGAGAAAACAACTTATACATCTTTCTGGAGGAAATGATGCGCCACAAGAAGCACTTTTTTTAGGTTACGTAAATGGGTATAAGTCTATAGTTGAAAGTTCTTTGTTTAAGGGTAAGGTAACACATACCTATCAAAAAGATCTGAATACTGGAGCAGTAGACAATGCGCATATAGCAGACGATGTAAACGGTGGTTTAAATTTGGTTACTTTTTTTGGTCACTCTGCTTATTTTGTTACAGATTTAGATATTGGCGAAGTTTCACAACCATCATTTGGTTATAATAATAAAGGTAAATATCCTATGTTGATTATTAATGGCTGTCAGTCAGGGCAGGCTTATCTAAATTATTCGTTGACGGAAGACTGGATAAATACTGCTGAAAAAGGAGCGATTGCAGTGATGGGAATGTCTGATATTGGCTATACATCTCCTTTGGATACGTATTGCTCTGCCATGTACAAGGGACTTTTTAATACGGATAGTTTGAGGAGTAAACCTGCAGGCAAAGTAATGCAAGATGTGCTTAAAGTAACCAATTACCCTTACCTTGACTACCCAAGCATTATGCAAATGAATTTCCATGGAGATCCTGAAATAAAAATTTACGCTCCTATATTGCCTGATTACGAAATTTCTGGAGACAATGATAATCCTCCAAGAGACGACAAGCCGTTGTTGAAATGTTTTGTTCGGTCTTTTGATTCTAAAAGAGTAACAGCCGCTACAGATTCATTTAAAATAGGTATTCCTATTAAAAATTTTGGAACCTATAAAGATACCGTATTTTTTATACAAGTATCTAGAACTGTCAATGGGAAACAAACCAACTTCGCACAAGTACTATACTCTCCCGTAGCCTTCGTAGACACTGTTTATTTTGTTATTAGAGGTAATAGTGGGACTTTTTATGGATTGAATCAATATACAATTGTAGTGGATCCAGCCAGTGCCGGTTATCCTAACGGCTTTATTAAAGAAATGAGAGAGGATAACAATACTGCTGAGCTGAATTATTACATGTCGCAGAGTGCCGTTACCTGTATTTTTCCGAAAGAATATAGTATTGTGCATAGCCAGCCTGTCACCTTTGTTGCGCAGGCCACGAATCTTCTTCTTCAACAAAGAGATTACTATTTTGAATTGGATACGAATTATCTTTTTAAATCTGGATTTAAAAAGACGGGCGTTGTTACTTCTGGTTCGCTTGTAAAATGGGTGGACATTACGTTGCACTCCGATAATAACAAAGACAGCATAGTTTATTATTGGCGTGTACGGTACAATAAAATTGCGCTTGGAGAAGACTCTAGTTGGGGGAATAGTTCATTTATCTACATAAAAAATAGTCCAGATGGCTGGTCACAAAGTGAGGCGCCTCAATTTATAAACGATGCACAAACTAAAGTATACATGGACTTGACAGACAGTCTCTGGAAGTTTTCTGGCATTTCAATTAATCTGAAATTAGATATATATGGTGACGGCAATGGAACGAATCCTATTGACTTAACCAATTTTAAAGTTGGAGATAATAATCTGATATTTCCAGGGTATTACTACGAACCATGTGATTTAGCAAGGCAATCAAATGATGTTAATTCTCTTAAAGTGAATGGTATTTTTGCTATGACCTTAAACAAGAATACACTGGAATATAATTTAATACCAGGACTTTCTGGATACCCTTATACATGCGGACGCTTTCCTAAAACTGTAATTAATAGATTCTATACCACTGATCCTAGTTGGCAAGGATATTTCCAAAGTTGGCTCAATGCGATACCGGCAGGTGACTATATTGTTATGGGCACTTCAGGCAACGCCTCTTTTAGCACTTGGCCTGCAGCATTAAAAAATGACCTACTAAATAATTTTGCAGCTACTAATATAAAAAATGTTAACGATCATCAACCCTACCTTTTAGTAGCTAAAAAAGGAGCTCCATTGCCCATCACAGAAAAGTATTCTCTTAATCCAAATGCATCTATTCATTTGGATTCTAGTATTACAGGAAAATACAACAACGGAACGATCGTCTCCACCAGGATTGGGCCTGCTACACAATGGGGTACTTTTTATCAAAGAATTTATTCTAAAGGACAAGACGAACATCTTTTCAAAATAGTAGGCGAACAATTGAATGGAACAATTGATACCCTAAACATTAATTTTGCTTTTGCTAAAAATGCAGAAGGTATTGATACACTTGATTTGAAACCTCTAATAAATGTAACAAAATACCGTTATATAAAACTAATCTGTGTAGTATACGATTCCTCGGCTTCGCTGGATCCTCCTCTACTTAATAGATGGCAAGTGATTTACCATAAATCTCCTGAAGGCAGTATGAATCCTTTTGCAGCAGGACTAGAAAATTATACCATTGCAAACAAACAAGAAGGTGCAAATGTTTGTATTCCTTATGAATTTGATAATATTGGGGATCTTTCCTTTGACGATTCACTCAAAGTAGAAATTACCGCAAAAAGTGGTAATGGGGTTATTATAAAAGATACTATATACCTCGTACACAAGGACAGTTTAAAACTAGGACAATCTTTTAATTTCAACTATTGCCTAAACACAAAAGGAATGTCTGGAAATGTAACAATGACCACTTTCGTAAATCCCAATATTCAGCCAGAGGAATATTATTCAAACAATATAATAACGACCACTTTTGATGTCATCAAAGATAAAATTCCTCCTGTAATCGATGTTACTTTTGATGGAGTGCATATTATGGATGGAGATTTGGTGTCGCCCAGTCCTCTTATCACGATTACGCTCAACGATAACAGCAAATACCTTCTTATCACAGACCCAAACGATATTTTGATTTACTTTCAAAGTCCTGGATCAAGTACACAAACTCAAATCAGTACCGCGAATAATAGTAACGTTACCATTAATGGACAATCTCCAGGAAACTCTAATACGTTTAGTTTAACGTATCATCCCAAAGACTTGCCAGATGGCGACTATACCATCATTGTACAAGGAAAAGATGTGAATGGCAATAAATCTGGGCAGCTATATAAAGTTACCTTTCATGTAGAAAATGCTTCAACCATTTCCAATTTCTATCCTTATCCAAATCCTTTTTCCAGTAGTACGCGATTTGTATTCACCCTCACAGGTAGATACATTCCAGATGATTTGAAAATTCAAATTATGACCGTCACGGGGAAAGTAGTAAGGGAGATTACAAAAGAAGAATTAGGTCATATTCATATCGGAAACAACAAAACCGACTATGCATGGAATG
>JAYTHK010000330.1:0-2905 GCA_043732665.1 Cytophagales bacterium
ACTGATAATGCAAGTGCGGCGCGCAGCATTGGCAACGGCTTTAGCAATATCAACTTGCGTAATTTTTACGGGTGCGGGCGGCGTTTTGCTTGTCGGCAAAAGTGATTTCATCTCTGCATTGGTTTTAGGTTTAAAACCAGCATCCAGCTTATTGGTTTTTACCACAAAACTATCTTTAGTGAGTACCATGTCTTTAATAATGGCAACTTTGGGTGTTTGCTCGCCATACACAGCGCGTTTAAGCAAATACTTGCCGCCCGTATTGTACAGCGTTAAATAAATGCTGTCTGTTTTTGTGGCTTGCTGCGCATTGAGTACACTTGTTAAGACAAAACTGAAAAGTAAAACTACAATTTTTTTCATGATTATATTTTTTATTATCGAATACAGTGTTTTTAAAAATCACTAATAGAACTGTGATACAAAGCAATCAAGCTGCTGCGTTTTTTCAAATCATACTGCGTTATTCAATTCATACCCTCGTGTTTTTTACATGCCTTGAATCATCGTTTAATAAACCTAATCTATTTACTTTTTTTACAAAAACAAGGTTTATACAAAGCGTAGGCAGGGTTTTCGTCGGGTGAATAAATTACTGCAAAATTGTCTATGAGATACGAATATGCAACAACGTATTCCGGATCTAAGTGTGAAAATCCTTCCAAATGGGTGTTCCTTATAATTCCATTTTTTTTAAAAAATTTATTATAAACTGACCGAACACTCTTTTTACTAATACTATCGTACATCCTTTCGGATATAAAATGACTATTAATTCGATCATCAAAAGTGACACCTAAATCTTCGCCTAATGTAGCTTTTTTAATAATACTGATTAATGTAGTATCCCTGTAATCGTTTAAATTTATATGCAGTAAGCTAGCTAATTCATAACTTGTTAGCAAATATCTGTTCATTTTACCATCTTTACCTTTTAATTTGATATTGAGCAACAATTGGTATGACTTTACATCATGTTGACCTATGATTTCAACGTATTTATCCAAATTCATATTCTTAGGGCAGGGATGGACTTGGGCTTTAGCATTGATGCCCATAGAAAAAACTATTACTAATATTAAATATCGCATCTTAAAATTTATTAAAAATTGAATATAAATAATTTTACAAAAACGAGTCTTACGACTCTACCTTTGGTAATCTATTTAATTATTGGTGGCATATTTAATAGATTAAGAGGAATAGGAGTCCATTTGTAAGTATTTCGAGGTTTACACCGCTCGCTACCCATCTTACGAAAATTACCAAAGCTTGTTAAACTAACTACCCATCTTCCAATAACGCAGTCGCTTGTTTCAGTTTCCAGCGGGTCGAGCAGCTGCTTTTTTGCAATTGCCGCTGCGTTATCAATTATTCATTCGCTCGTGTTTTAAAACACACACAGCACAAGCGGGGACCAACCAATTGTTTTATTTTCTCTCAACTAATTCAATGTATTAAATTATTTGATGAAATTATTTTTTCAGTTTTCTCGTCAATAATAAATACAATGAAACAATATGGATTATCGGGATTATCGAATGAACAATCAAAAGTAGTGCTCAAACCGTAATAATAAGATATTTTGTTTTCTGATTTTCTTACATAATCAGGATTCCCCAATTCTCTTATCAACATAGTTTTATTTTTAAAATAATCTAAGAAATTAAAATCTATCTTATCAAATAATTCCAAAAGCTTATTTCTATAGCCTTTTTTTCCACATGAATCTTCAGACCAAATTTTCTGAAAAAGGTGGATACCTTCTAGTTGTGAATTTTGTGCATGTGTACTTGTGCTAGCTAACAATAGAAGTAGTATGAATCTGAAATATCTCATAATTAGAATTTATTAATTTATTTATTGTTTAAAACCTTTAATTGGATCAGGTATTTCATTTGATTGAGCTCCAATTGTCTTTTTCCTAAAATTTAAATTATTTATATCCCCAGCTCGCAACCCATCTTACAAACAAAAAAATTAAAAAAAAACTTGCAACGCTCGGTTCGGTCTCTAACCGAACTGATTATCCTGTCGTCTTCAGACGACTACAAATAAAGCAGCAAAGCCTTTCCAAAACGCGTAACACTTGTGGTTTTCAAACTGAAACCTACTATTTTGCGGTATCTGACCGCTTTCTAATTGTAGACCAATATTTGTCTGAGCCACCCAACACCAACACCCACAAGAAGTATTAGGGCAATTGAGGATTGTTAAAACATTATACCATTTTGCCTTCAATGTCAATGAACTTTCTTTTCTAAAAGGCGTCGGAGACGCCAACATAATAGGATTAAGTTTGAAAACTTAATTAAGCGGCTGCGTGTTTGCAATAGCTGCTGCGTTATCAATAACTCTTTCTCTCGCGTTTTAAAACAGACATAGTTAAAGCGGGTAAAAATTCGTTAATAAATTTTTAATTTACATACTTTTTTGATTCTTTAATATAAAGATATACCGACTCTATTTCTTTATCTGTTAATTTTATTTGACAGTGTTCCACGACAATACAATTTTTTGAGTCTTTTTTAAAATTATCCTTTAGAAATGAATTAAAACCCTCATTACCAAGTTTTTCAATCATCATGACTTGAGAAATATTACTTATAGATTTCTGTACTGGGTCATGACAACTAAAACAATTTTCCCAAACAATTTTCCTATCATTGATTGTAGGATAATTTTTGTTTTGAGAAATTGTCCCTCTACACGTCCAAAAAATAAATAAAAGATAAAATATTAAAATAATAATCTTCATAATAAAAAATGATTTAGTGTTGAACTTCGTTTTTATACAGATCTTTAGCATCATTCTTAGTATCAAACTCTCCAAATTTCTTTGAAAAACCTATTCTGTACAAAATCTCATCAATAATTTGTCTTGATTCACCAATCGTAACCTTAT
>JAYTHK010000331.1:0-9598 GCA_043732665.1 Cytophagales bacterium
ACTTTAACACACTAACACAGGTATCTCATATTTCTCTCCTGCTATTTTCCAGCGCTGCTATCATTTCAAGCCTGCGATTGAACCGTTCTTCAGCTTTGAAATTAGACGAAAGAAATATTTTTATCAATTCGCAAGCTAAAGCATATCCAGTAACTAATCCGCCAAGACACATTACATTCATAGCATCGTCTTCTACTCCTTGTCTGGCGGAGTAGGGATCTGTGATTAAAGCGGCTCTGATACCTTGTATTTTATTGGCCGCCACACATGCTCCTACTCCGCTTCCACAAATGGCTATTCCACGGATAATTTCATCTCCTGATACTGCTCTTGCCAAAGGCACTATATAATCAGGAAAGTCATCCTCTAAGATCAGTTGGTGTGCTCCGAAGTCCACTACTTCATATCCTTTTTTTTGCAAAAAATCGATTAATTGATTTTTTAAATTAAAACCACCATGGTCTGCAGCGATGCCTACTCGCATCATTTTTTCTGAATCCATAAGGATTATTTTTTTCGTTTTTTGTCCATACTCCATTTCCAGTTTAGAATCTCCGGCAAGTCTATCCCGTGTTTATCAACATATAACTTATGTTCTATGAGCTTATTCTTCATCAACTGTTTCAAATAAGCTCCCTTTGTACCTATGTTTGATAGTCTATCGACAACATCTTGCACCAGGTGAAATCTGTCAATTTCATTTTGTACTCGAAGATCAAAAGGTGTTGTAATGGTACCTTCCTCCTTATAGCCACGGACGTGCAGGTTCTGATTTGTTCTTCTGTAGGTAAGACGATGAACCAACCAGGGATATCCATGAAATCCAAAGATGATTGGTTTATCTTTTGTAAAAAGCAAGTCATAGTCCTTGTCGGTCAATCCATGTGGGTGCTCTGTACTTGGTTGTAATTTCATAAGATCCACTACATTTATGACTCGAATTTTCAGGTCTGGCAAATTTTCATTGAGGATAGAAACGGCTGCCAAAACCTCCAGCGTTGGTGTATCTCCACAACAGGCCATTATTACATCTGGTTCTGCATCATGGTCATTGCTTGCCCATTCCCAAATACCAATTCCTTGAGTACAATGCACAGTCGCCTCATCTATGGTTAACCATTGAGGTAAGGCATGTTTACCAGCTACTACCACATTTACATAATGCCGGCTGCGTAAGCAATGATCAAAAACTGACAAAAGACAATTAGCATCAGGTGGAAGATAAACGCGAACGATATCCGCCTTCTTATTAATGACATGGTCTAGAAACCCTGGATCCTGGTGTGTAAAACCATTATGATCTTGCTGCCAGACATGGGAAGCAAGAAGATAATTCAGTGATGCGATCTTGCGTCTCCAAGGCAACTCCGATGTCACTTTTAACCATTTTGCATGTTGACTAAACATCGAATCTACAATACGAATAAAAGCTTCGTAACTATTAAACAATCCATGTCGCCCTGTTAACAAATATCCTTCTAGCCAACCTTCGCATTGATGCTCACTTAGCATGGAATCAACTACAAGTCCATCCTGAGCAAGAAATTCATCGTTCTCAAATATCCTCGCTTCCCACTGACGATTGGTTACTTCGAAAACTGCCCCCAATAGATTTGAGATTGTTTCGTCAGGACCAAATATTCTGAAATTGCGCTGACTTTGATTCATCTTAGTCACATCCCTTAAGAACTTACCCAAAATGCGAGTGTCCTCAGCCTCTACATCACCCGGTGAAGGTACTGTCACAGCATGAAGATGAAAGTCTGGCATTTGCAGATCTCGTAATAAATTCCCACCATTAGTATGCGGATTGGATCCCATTCTTCTATTGCCCTTTGGTGCCAAGTCTATAAGTTCAGAAATAAGTTTTCCATTGCCATCAAATAACTCTTCTGGTTTATAACTTTTCATCCATGATTCAAGTTGTTCAACATGTTCAGGGTGTTTTTCATCGACCAAAATTGGTACTTGGTGCGATCGAAAAGTTCCTTCGTTTTGTAACCCATCAACAAATTTTGGTCCTGTCCAACCTTTAGGAGACCTCAAAACGATTATAGGCCATCTTGGCCGAGTGCTGTCGTTTTTATTTCTTGCATTATTTTGAATTTGATGAATAGATTCAATAGCCTTTTCCAGCGCTCTTGCCATAAGTTGATGCATTTCTTCTGGATCGTCGCCTTCCACAAAAAATGGTATCCAACCATTACCTCTGTAAAATTGCTCCAATTCCTCATGCTCAATACGAGCAAGGATGGTAGGGCTATTAATTTTATAACCATTCAGATGAAGGATAGGTAATACAACACCATCTTTTATTGGATCTAAAAATTTGTTCGACTGCCATGCAGTTGCCAAAGGACCTGTTTCTGCTTCGCCATCCCCAACGACGCAAGCTACTATCAAATCGGGGTTGTCAAATACAGCTCCAAAAGCATGACTAAGAGAGTAGCCAAGCTCTCCTCCTTCATGAATAGAACCTGGGGTAGAGGGTGCAACATGACTGGAAATTCCACCTGGGAAAGAAAATTGTTTGAACAATTTTTTAAGCCCGTTTTCATCTTGTGTGATATTTGGATAAACTTCAGTCCATGTACCTTCGAGGTAAACGTTACCAACTATTGCAGGACCTCCGTGACCTGGGCCGGCAACGTAAAACATATTCAAATCATATTTATTAATGACTCTATTTAAGTGTACATAAATAAAATTTTGACCTGGAGTTGTTCCCCAATGACCCACCACTAAAGGCTTTATATGAGATAGTTTTAGTGGTTCCTTTAAAAGCGGATTGTCGTAAAGATAAATCTGACCAACGGATATATAATTGGCAGCCCTCCAATAGGCATTTATTTTCAGAAGAAGCTCTTGAGATAATGGTTTGTCTTTTCCATCCAAAAATTTTGTTTTAGTAAGAAGATCTTCTTCAAATCCATCTTTAACTATTTTTTCTTGTTCAAGCATTTTTTCCTTATTCATAATTATATTTCTTTTATGTAGTAATTATCATTTGATGTGTTGTTTGAGCGATCATCCATTCTTCATCTGTATGAATGACATGCACAGTGGTTTGTGCTTTATCTTTGGAAATAATTGGTGCGTTTACTGCATTTCGTTTTTCTTCCAGTTCAATTCCAAGAAAACCCAACCCTTCTGAAATACGAGCACGAATAGCTGGACTGTTTTCACCAATACCACCTGCAAACACAAGTGTATCTAGTCCTCCAAGTGCAGCGGCGAAGGCTCCAATATTTTTTTTTATCTGATAGCAGAATAATGCGATTGCTTCTGCCGCCCGAACATCATGCCGTTCATTTGCCAATAAATCACGTATGTCAGCACTGGTTTCAGAAACTCCAACAAGACCAGATTCATGATTGATGAGATGATTGAATTGTTCCAAAGTAAGATTCTCTGATTGCATTATGTACCATGCAACACCTGGATCTATATCACCTGAGCGCGTGCCCATCATCACGCCTCCGGCAGGCGTGAAACCCATACTCGTATCTATACATTTATTTTGATGAACAGCGGCCAAACTTGCGCCATTGCCCAGGTGGGCAAGAATGATTCGCCCTTGGGCTATTTTCGGACTCCTCACTTTAGTAAGCTCCTTCATCAGGTAAGCATAAGAAAGACCATGAAAACCATAACGCTGGATTCCTATAACATCAAAGCGGCGTGGGATTGGAAGTAATTTTGCTACCCGAGGCATTACTGTATGAAACGATGTATCAAAACATGCCACATGAAGAATATTCGGACAACGTTTACGGAAAGCTTCTATTAATTCTATTTCGATAGGCAAGTGATCGGAATCGTATGGTGTGATTCTGCGAAGTTCTTCTACTAATTCTTGTGTAATAAATTCCGGATTAGTATGATGCATGCCAAAAACCACCCGATGTCCCACAGCTATGACAGATGAAAATTCCTCTAGCTTTTCCATCCAATCTATCAGGAAATTCACTGCTGATAAAAAGTCCGAAGAGAGTACTTTGAGAGTATCCTTGATATTTCCCTTATCATCATTAACTATCAACCTCGAATCTTTTAATCCTATTCTATCAATTTCACCATAGAGTAATCGGCTTAATGGTTCATTTGAAAGATAAAACGCGAACTTGATGGAAGACGATCCAGCGTTGATCGTTAATATACAAGTATTGCTCTTAGTCATACATTTTTACTTTAATCCCAAAGAGACGAACTCGTTGTAAGTAGAATTATAATTTTTATGCTGAAGACTCCGAATACCCATAGTTGATGAAGCGTCCACAAACATTTGTATATCGTCTATATATAAAATTTGTTCAATTGATACCTGTACCATATTTAATGCCAGTCTATAAATTTCAACATCAGGTTTTCTGAAATGAACGTAACAGGAGGATATGAAAAAATCTACGAATTCATTCAATTTGAATTTCTTAATTCGATATTCATTTAGCTCTTTTCCTTCGTTATTCACTACAACTATTTTCAACTTATATTGGTCTTTCAACCGTCTTATAAGATCAATCATATCTAAGTTTGGAGTGGTCTGACTGAACATTAAGTCTTGAAATTGATTTGGCGTAAAGGATTGTTTCTCATAAAAAACCACACGATTCAAGTATTCGCTTAATGTGATTTTACCCTCTTCATAACTAACCATATTCAACTTGTGCCGATCATCCAAATTTTTGTAATTCAGCTGAAAATGATCCGCAACTAGCTTACGAAATTCATGTCCCCAACCATTACTCAGCAGAACTCCACCAATATCTAAAAACAAGCAAGTAATTTTTGTCTTTCCCATCATATGGATTTATTTTTTTCTCCTTGTAACAAATTTTAAAATGATACTATTTTTCGACCACAATTTTATTTGCAATCGAATTGAATTACTATTGCCAAAGAATCCGATTGCATTCAAGCGGAACTGCCACACCCTCATAATAGGGTATCAACCTAACCGTATAATCTCCTGTTGGGCGCGTAACCGATACAGATGTGCCATATTCATAGCCACCAGATTCCCCTTCAAGAGGATGAATACACTTCATTAACGTTTTTGAAGGTTCTGTTCCATTTATGCCGTCAGCATATAATTCTACGTGAACTGTATTTGGATCCAGGTCATTAAGATAAACCTGTACTCTATATTCATATTGGTTGTCTTTTTTTTGAACTATTACTTTGCCCAAATACAATCCATTCCATTTCTGTTCCAGTAGTCGATGCCAATCGATTATTTTACTGCCTAATGCACCTTTGTCCGCTGCACGTTCGAGGTATAATTTTGCCGCAGGAAGATAATGTTGTTCCGTATATTCTCTCACTGATCTGTTGGCAGAAAATTGTGGCGTTAATACTGCCATACTTTCCCTCATTCGATTGACCCACGCACTTGGAATACCATTATTCCCTCGGTTATAAAATTCTGGTATTACTTCCCGTTCTAATATATCATAAAGCTTTTCGGCTTCAGCAGCATCCAATGCAGGATCGTCTCCATGTTCCAAACCATCACCTAATGCCCATCCTACTTTTGATGTATAGGCTTCTGCCCACCATCCATCCAATTCCGATAAATTAATTCCGCCATTTACAAGTACTTTCATACCACTTGTTCCACTAGCTTCCCATGGACGTCTTGGTGTATTAATCCATACGTCTATACCTTCTACCAATTGTTCCGCTAAAAGCATATCATAATCGTTTAGAAATATTACATGTGGACGTACTTCAGGTTGCTCAATAAAATGAATCCATTTTGTAATCAATGCTTGTCCTGGTTTGTCAGCAGGATGTGCTTTACCCGCAAGAATAAGTTGTACAGGAAACGCAGAGTTTGTAAGTATCCTAATAAGACGTTGAGGATCGTGCAATAATAAATCCGGTCTCTTATAGGTAGCAAATCTTCGTGCGAAACCTAATGTTAAAGCATTGGGATTAAAAAAATGTTTAGCGCTTTCAACCTCTTCATTATGTTTACCCAATACTGCCAATTGAAGCGATAATCGTTCTCGAGAATAATTAATAAGTGTATTGCGCGAATTGGTACGCATTTGCCATAATTTTTCATCTGTGATTTTTCGGATGTCTTGTTCTATGTTTTCCATTGTTCCTAACCAGCGGTCTTTTCCACAAGCTTCTGTCCAAAGTTCATCGGACTCTTTAGAATCCCAGCTTGGCATGTGTACACCATTTGTTACATAGCCAACCGGAAGTTCCTCCTCTGGCCAACGAGGAAATAGTTGACTAAATAAATGTCTACTTACTTTTCCATGGAGTTTACTTACCCCATTAACTGCTCCACTTCCTCTGATTGCTAAATAGGCCATATTGAAACTTTCAGATGAGTCGTTCGGACTTTGACGACCTAATGCAAGCAAATCGTCAATTGTTATACCTAGTTTTTTAATAGCATAATCCTCTAAATATTGTTTGATAAGCGCTGGCGAAAATCGATCAAAACCTGCAGTCACAGCGGTATGGGAGGTAAAAAGATTTCCCGCTCTTGTTACGGCCAAAGCAACTTCAAATGGTTGCCAAGAGTCCTGCATGAAATGGCTCGCACGTTCCAATACAGCAAAAGCAGCATGACCTTCGTTCAAATGACAAATCTGAGGCTGAATACCCATCATGATAAGTAACCGCCAGCCACCTATCCCAAGAACTAATTCCTGTTTAAGCCGAAGCTCAGATCCCCCACCATATAACTCACTTGTAATTCCTCGATGAATTGGCAGATTGGCTGCATCATTGCTGTCTAATAAATAGAGTTTAACACTCCCCACCTGAACTTGCCAGGCACGCAACCAAACCGAGAAACCTGGTAATGCAATTTCCAATCGCAACCATTCTCCATTAGATTGGCGCAAAGGTATAATGGGCAATTGTCCCGGATCGTTATATGGATATAGTGCTTCTTGTTCGCCATTTTTATCAATTTGCTGGCGAAAATAACCTTGTTGGTAAAGCAACCCAACACCAACAATGGGTATTCCCAAATCACTGGCCGTTTTTAGTTGATCGCCTGCAACATTGCCAAGACCTCCTGAATAAATAGGAAGTGCTTCACTCAACATAAATTCCATACTAAAATACGCGACACAAGTCAGCGATGGATCAGGATGTTTTTGTTGAAACCAATTAGGTGTTTTTAATGTATGTTCTTTGGATTGGATAAGTTCGTCTACTTTCTTACGAAACTGTGGGTCAACCATTACTTTCTCAAAATTGTCTCTTGATACGGTTTGTAAGACTAACCAAGGATTATGAGTAAGATTCCATAGGGCAGGGTCAAGTTGTCGCCAAACTTCATCGGAGGAATGATTCCATGAGCATCGCAAATCAAGCGCTAACTCGGCAAGCAAATCGAACTCTTTATTGTCCGTTTGTAAGAAGTTGTAAATAGACTTTGGTATATATTTTTTTTCTTCCATCATTTCAATTATAAGACAATGCAAGATCAAAATCGGTAGCTACAAGTAGTTTATACAATTTTGAATATACGTTGCATAATTCCTACATTTATGGATTCGTGAAGACTTTCTTATGCTGAAATAGCTATCCCTTAAAGAGGATTGAACTAAACTAGCCTTCGAGATAAATGAACATTGTATTGCCTCGACAATAATGAATTTTCAAGCTGTGATTCTATTTTGATTATTGAGAATATTTTACTTCCTAGTAATATCCTCAAACGAAATATTGATAGACTAGAAGAACCAATAGCAGCTTATAGATATTTATAATCTTCCTTAGTGAGTTTAAGGAAGATCCAGTTATTGAAAAATTCGGGTAACTGTCAATGACAATTTATTTTTTATATACTACTTCAAAAAAAGAGTATCTTAGCTTAATATATTTATACGCCAATATGATAAGGACAGTTTTTAAAGATTTTTTTCATAGTGAAAAATCCGGTGGAATTTTATTAATAGTTTGCACATGTATTTCACTATTTATAAGTAACTCTTCATTCGGTGAATCGTATATTTCTTTTTGGAATAACAGACTAGGAGATATGTCCGTACTTTCCTTGATTAACGATGGCTTGATGTCCATATTTTTTTTATTGGTAGGACTGGAACTTGAACGGGAATTGCTTATTGGTGAATTAGCCAAAATGAAAAATGCAGCCCTTCCTATTGCGGCGGCAGTGGGCGGAATGCTGGTTCCGGCATTTCTCTTTTATATGCTTAATCCTGGTACCGTATATCAAAGAGGATTCGGTATTCCTATGGCTACAGATATTGCCTTCTCTTTAACTATTCTTTCTTTACTATCCAACAGGGTTCCTTACGGGTTAAAAATATTTCTTACTGCTTTGGCTATTGCAGACGATCTGGGAGCAATCCTAGTAATTGCCATATTTTATTCCACCGAGATATCATGGGGATATTTGGCACTTTCCCTGGCTCTTTTTCTTGTAATGTATTTTATGGGAAAACGGAAGGTATACATTCTATGGCCTTATCTCATCGGAGGCATTTTAATGTGGTACTGTATGCACCATTCCGGAATTCATGCAACTATATCAGGTGTATTGCTTGCTTTCGCCATTCCTTTCGGAAATGCCGAAAATGGCACGTCTTATAAGTTACAACTATTTCTTCACACACCCGTAGCCTTTATTATTCTTCCACTGTTCGCCTTAGCTAATACTTGTTTAAGCGTGAGTGGGATAACGTTAGATGACCTTAACAACAAAGGAGTATTCGGTACAATGACCGGGCTTGTTATTGGAAAACCTGTTGGTATTTTTCTTTTTACATTTGTCTGTATCAAATTTTTCGGTTTAGAACTTCCTTCGGAAGTAAAATACCGACATATTCTGGGGGCAGGCATTGTAGCCGGGATAGGCTTCACCATGTCTATATTTATTACCGAACTGGCATTTAACGATGAACTTTTGATCAAGCAGATTAAATTATCTATTCTAATAGGGGCGCTTGTTTCTTCCGTGCTTGGAATACTTTGGTTTAGATTTTTTATAAAACCGATTAATATCAGGGAAATAAATTGATGTTTTAATTACCAATTTACCTTTCTGTTATCATGCAGGCAGTATTCCTAGAATGATATTGATAGGAATAAACATTAAGTTTGAAATTTCTTTTTGAATTAAGATTTTAAATTAACATTGAAACTTGGAGCATTATAATAAGCAGGTAAATATGAGGTTCACTGAGAATTCCTTTGGCATTTTTGACAGCAGTAATCATTAAGTCATGTTGGGAAAATATTAGTTTTTCAAGTCAGTTTGGATTTTTATTCCACCAACTTTAATCATTTGCATTTGGTATAGAATAATAGGAACCCCTTATTCCGGCGTGTTTGAAACGGGTTATGATCTTCTTTTTTATTACACGATTTAAATGAGTAGAAAGCATTTTTATTTTATCTATTGTCATCCATTTGTATTTAAAAACAGTATCAAAATTATCCAGGAAAGTAACGATCTCCGAAGATAACATAGGTTTCCGGTAATACTTTAAAATAAAAACAAAGGATTAGCTATTTTATTCGCCAATGCAGATATACTGCGTTGTGTATGTTTAAGATTGTATCAAAATAAGAGATACAATGGAAAGATACAAAGGTA
>JAYTHK010000332.1:0-2883 GCA_043732665.1 Cytophagales bacterium
CCAGATCAAGAAAAATTAATGAAAAATTTAACAGCTACAGAAATAAAACAATTGAATACACTCTTGGATAAACTGAGAGGGTAATTTACGATTTTAGTTAAACCACTTTTTATTTTTTGGCTTTTTACAATTATTTATTTACTTTTAATCAGAAATAAGAATAAACCATTGTTTAGTTAATAGACTGTTATTGTATAGTTAAGTAGATTAAGAAAAAGTCTTTTTGTAGTTTTTAATAGAAAATAAGGTATTTTCGTACAAATAACAGAAAGAATACAGATTTCATGGTTACAATATCAAAATAACTAGTATATATTAATGTCGGACAACGAAGTCATAGCGAAAATAAAAAAAGGTGACGAACGAGCGCTAGACTTTTTGTACAAGAAAAATTATAAAATGATGACAAATATGATCATCAAGAATAACGGCACAGAAGAAGAGGCGAAAGACGTTTATCAAGAAGCTTTGATAGTAGTATGGCAGAAGGCAATGAATCCTGACTTTATACTCTCTTCTAAGATAAGTACTTATTTGTATAGTATTTGTCAAAACCTTTGGCGCAAAGAGTTAGAGCGTAAGAGTAGACATACAGGTGAAGATGAGATTACAAGTTCTGTTATTATTGACATAGATAAAAAAGAGCGGATAGAGGTAGTAAATCAATGTATCAATAATATGGGGGAAACCTGCAGGGCGATTTTGACGTATTATTATTTTGATGAAATGTCCATGGCAGAAATAGCTGAAAAAATGGGTTTTTCAAACTCTGACACAGCGAAAACAAAGAAGTATAAGTGCAAGCAAGAGTTGGATAAAATGATAAGATCATTGTACAAGGCAAGTGATTTTATGGATTAATTATAAAGGGAAGTAATATGAGTTTTAACGAAGAAAATATTGACGCTTATTTGACTGGCAAATTAAATGCCTCGGATAAGTTTGCGTTGGAGGAAGGGATGAAAAAAGATCCTTTGTTAAAAAGTGAAGTTGATCTACAAAATGATATTATAGAGTCGTTGAAAAACAGTCGAAAAATTCAATTGAAAAATAGGATGAATAGCTTAGATGCATATACGTCTACGGGTGTTTCTTCTGCTATAAAAATCGCCGCATCGTTTATTACTATTGGTATTATTGGAGCAGGCATTTATTACATGTCTATTTTTTCTACCAATACAAAAGATAAAGAAGTAGTAGAAGCAGTTTTAGAAAAAAATGCTAGAGAACAATCCCTTAAACAAGACAATACTAAAAGCAATACAAGCAGCGATCAAATTTCTGCGCCACAGCTAGAGAAAGAGATTGTTACAGTAGAAGCAGATAAGAATGGTAGTAAAAAGAGGAATAGAGTTTCAAATAGAAATCGCAATTCGAACAGCGAGCCTAATGTTGTAGCAAATGTACCCCAAGGTTATATTTTTGATCAAGAGTCTGGAATTAATAAAGAGGTTACCGTTCCTAATGGAGAGATTAATGAAACGAAAGTAAAAAAAGCGGGTAACGTGGATATTGGAATCGATAGCAATATTAAAAAGGATTTGAGCTACAAGTTTTATAGTGGTAAGTTATTCTTATCCAAAGATTTTGAAGAACAACCTTATGAATTAATGGAATTGAATACTTCTAAGTCAAAACAGTTTTATCTTTATTTTGGAAATAAATATTACGAAATGAAGTCAAATCAGACGAAAGCTGCTCGTTTGAGTGAAGTGAAAGACAACTCAATTCTCGTAATACTTAGAAAATTGAATAAATAAGCCATCGTCGCACTAAATTACTTGAAAAGGGACAAATTTTTTATAAATTTGTCCCTTTCACTATTATATGGGGTCAGCTAAAAAGCTTTACCGAAACAAAAAAACACTGGGTAGTTACCCTTCTTTCACTGTAATGTTTAGCATTACACTCTCCATGATCGTTATTGGTCTATTGGGGCTAATGCTTTCACATGCTCAAAAACTGAGTAATCTGGTAAAGGAAAGTATAGAAGTAAATGTGTTCCTTAAAAATGAGGCTAACGACAGTCTTCGCAATATACTTCAAGCTACTTTATCAAGGAGAAGTTATGTACTACAAAAAAGTACTCAAGCCCAGATAACCTATATCTCAAAAGAGGAGGCACGGAAGAAATTTTCAGCTACTTATGGAGAAGATTTCACCAAAGTGTTGCAAGAAAATCCTTTATATGCTTCTTATTCTGTAAAGATTAGACCTGAATACTCGGATTCTCTGAATATGAAAAAAATAGCAGAGCAGATTACGGCTATGGAAGGAGTGAGGGAAGTTTATTATCAAGAAGCCTTGATTAATAAAATCAATAAGAATATAAAGACCGTAAGTGCAGTACTGGCGGTGTTTGGTTTCATATTGTTGTTTGCATCGGTGCTGCTTATCAATAATACAATAAAATTAGCGTTATACTCACAGCGTTTTTTAATACGAAGTATGCAATTAGTTGGGGCAACAAAATGGTTTATCCAGCGCCCATTTCTATTGCGTACCTTAGTTCAAGGAATGATAAGTGGGATCATAGCTTCTGCATTGCTTTTTGGCTTGATGCATTTTGCTTATGGAGAATTGAAAGAGTTGAATGAGTTACGTCAAGAGGACCAATTGGTCTTTATCTATGGAGGTCTTATAGTGCTTGGGGCTTTGATAGGATTTATGAGTTCGTTTAGGGCGGTGAGCACTTATTTGAAAATGTCTTTGGATGAATTGTATTAACGGTTCGAGTTTAGAAAAAAATAGTTTATAGTATAAAATAAAATAGTATGTCGAATAAAAATTTGAAATTTAACGAAAACTCTTCAGCGCCGTCAGAAGAAAAAAAACTGGTTTTTGAAAAAATAAATTATCAGTTGATGCTGGCTGGGATAGCGG
>JAYTHK010000333.1:0-2874 GCA_043732665.1 Cytophagales bacterium
TAATTGGTCTGAATAGTTAACGCTCTATTTAATCCTTGAGAAAATTCGATATAGCCAATATTCCCACTTTGATAATTTTTCAAAGCATTTTGGGTAATAATATCAGCTGTTGGTAAAGCGTTTTTTTCATAATAATCTCTGCTCTCCTTAAATTTTTGATACTCTTGAAAAGCCTGAATATAATGTCCTTGGAGATTTTTATTATAATATTTATAATTTTCCTGGGCTGCACTCTTATCCGCTTCGGTGGCTTTTATCCTAGACAGTTGTGGTTTCATCCAAAGAGGGAAAGCCACTCCAACAGATACTCCTTGAAAACGCGTTGAGGCATTTGAAATTACAGAAGCATCATGATAGTTTGTTGTACCATATAGTGTTTGATTAAAATAACCAAAAGTAAGATCAGGCATTAGTTTTGACTTCTCTACATTTTTTCCTGCTTCAGCTACTTTTACCTGTTGTTCGAAATATTGCAGAGCAGGATTATTCGCTATCGTAGCAGAGTCGTTCGTGATTATTAATTCTTCTTTATCCAAACTTATTCCATGTGAAGTAATTGTTTCATTGGTATTTAGAAGGGTTTGCAATTTATTTTGGAAAATTAATATATCCGCATCGTTCTGTGCTTTTAAAGTACGAATCTCGTACAACTGACTTTCGGCGGTAGCTTTCTCCAATACGTTACTTTCTCCTGTTTTTAAACGCAATTCAGCAGATTTCAAAAACACAACAAAGAGGCTGTCTTGTTTCATGAGTAGTTGTTGCTTCGCCTTTGCATATTGTAAAGAATAATACGCTGTTTTTACATTAAACAATAATTCATTTTCCATCACTTGCTTGCTATACTCTGCACTTTTGATAGTAGCATTATAATACTGAAACTGCCTTTGCATCGTGGTAGGAAATGGAATGGATTGTGTAACGGTTATATTATTATCTTTATAATAACTATTATACTGTCCATACATAAGCATAGCTGATGTTTTACCAATTTCCGTAGAAGTACCCTTAAGTGATTTGTTGTATTCTACTTTATATTGAGCAGCTTTAACTCCGTTGTTATTTTGTATAGACATACTCATCGCTTCTTCAAGCGTTAGAACTTTAGTGGTTTGTGCCATAGATAAAATTGGACTTACCAACATAAAAAAAATAGGCAAGATTATCAGCGCAGTTTTGGGCGTTTTGAATTTAAAACCATTTTCAGAAAGAATATACAAAACAGGCAAAACCAATAAGGTAAGCAATGTGGCAGAAAGCAACCCTCCTATTACGACTGTTGCTAAAGGTTTCTGTACTTCTGCTCCCGAACCGTGCGAAAGCGCCATTGGCAAAAAACCTAAAGAGGCTACTGTTGCTGTCATTAAAACGGGACGTAACCTCGTTGCTGTCCCTTTTAGAATAATATCCTTTAATTCGGTTATTCCTTGTTTTTTCATTGTGTTAAATTCTCCAATAAGTACGATTCCATTTAATACAGCTACCCCAAAGAGTGCGATAAAGCCTACTCCAGCAGAAATACTGAACGGCATCCCTCGCATCCACAGAGCAAAAATACCACCAATAGCGGATAGTGGAATTGCCGTAAAAATAAGGATACTTTGTTTTATAGAATTGAACGTAAAATACAATAATATAAATATCAACGCCATCGCTATCGGTAATGCAATAGAGAGACGCGTTTTGGCTTCTATTAGGTTTTTAAATTGTCCTCCATACGTGATATAATAGCCTGCAGGTAGTTTTATTCGACTGTCTACTTTTTGCTGTATTTCTTGCACAATACTTTCTACGTCACGACCTCGCACATTAAAGGCAACTATAATCCTTCGTTTGGTATCGTCACGCTGAATTTGATTCGGACCAATTTTGAATTCTATATCGGCTACTTGGCGCAAAGGTATTTGCGTCCCTTTAGAAGTAGTAACAAATAAGTTTTGCACGTCTTCCAATCCTTGACGGCTTTCTTGGTTTAGCCTTACTACTAAATCAAATCGTTTTTCACCTTCGTAAATCAGTCCTGCAGACTTTCCTGCAAAGGCTGACGTTATGATTCGATTCATGTCCCCAATATTTAATCCATATTCTGCAACTTTGTCCCTGTTAAACTTAACCACAATCTGTGGCAACCCTGTAACTTCCTCCACATACAAATCCTTTGCCCCTTCGATAGGTTGAATAAGTTGACCAAGTTTTTTAGCCTGCTGTGTAAGTATATCTAAATCGTCTCCATATATTTTTATAGCTACGTCTTGCCTTGCACCTGTCATAAGTTCGTTAAAACGCATTTGAATAGGCTGCTGAAACCCAAAACTCACTCCGGGTATCTCTTCCTCCAGTGCTTTTTGCATTTTATTAGCAAGTTCGTCTCGATCGGATGCTACAGACCACTCTTCCTTGTCCTTGAGAACTACAATAAGATCACATGCCTCAATAGGCATTGGATCAGTAGGGATTTCGCTCGAACCTATTTTTCCTATTACTTCCTTAACCTCGTTAGGAAATTTTTTCGTCAAAATATTTCCTCCCTTTAACGCAGCGTCTACTGTTTGCATCATAGAACTTCCTGTAAGTACTCGAGTCTCGATAGCAAAGTCCCCTTCGTCCAACGTGGGAATAAATTCACCTCCCATATTCATAAAAACAAATAAACTTGCTACAAACAATAATAAGGCTGTTGAGATGACCACTATTTTCCTTTTGATAGCAAAGTGAATTACTGGATCGTATACTCTTTGAAAAAACTCCATCATTCGATCAGAAATAGTACGTTTATGCACCGTATTTTTGCTCAGAAACAACGCTGAAATCATAGGAACATAAGTAAGCGATAAAATAAAGGCTCCCATAATGGCAAAAGCTACTGTTTGTGCC
>JAYTHK010000334.1:0-2867 GCA_043732665.1 Cytophagales bacterium
TCTTTTTGAATTTTCATTTAGCTTTTCATGCTCTTCCTCACTCATTACTAAACCTGCTTGCTTTTTTAAGGCTATAAATCTTATCCCTTGTAAAAGTAATAACAGAAAATCGGCATAATTCTGAGCGTTTATTTTTCTGTACTCTTTGTTGTTTATTCCTACTTCTATTATAGATCGAACTATCTCTCTTTCTTTTTCTGACAACTTTTCAGAGAGTTTTCCTAGTAATGGTTTGGAGCTTGTCAAAGAGTCATAGCGCAACTTGCTGAGATTCATGAATTTTCCAAAATAGGTATTCCTCTTTTTTTGGTACATTACAAACAAAGAATTTGCTTTTGAAGTTGGCTTGATTAAGCTTTTTATTTCTTCAATAAATTCATTCTGCTCTTTTTCTATAACCGCTTCAAACAAACTTTCTTTGTCTGGATAATAATAATACAACGTCGCTTTCGAAAGCCCTATCTCAGATGATATCTCGGTCATTGTAGTCTTGCATAGACCATATTGTCCAAACCTTTTTTGCGCAGCATTTAAGATAGTATCTATCCTGGAAACCTCTTCTTCAATACCGATATTCTTAGGAGACATTTTGGTAATTATTTGTTATAATTTATTGCTCGACTTAATCAATGTTTAAACAAATATATTTATTAAAACTGACTTTCCAACAAAAATAGTCAGTAGTTTAATTTTTGATTTAAGAAATTATAGGATTCCATTTTAAAATTTACCTTTTCCATTATCGCCATTCCAGTGCCTCTTGACTCAAAAAATAATGTTTTTTAGTCTTTATTACCCCTGTCATATTATACAAGTAGATGTAAAATAGAAAGTTAATTCATTGTAAAAATGCAAACAAAACCCAGTCTGTAACTCGAATATTATAACAATAGCACAAGGCTCTAAAAAATAATTAAAACTTACTCTTTGTACAATAAAGCCACTGCAAAAGCATTCACACCTTCTTCTCTTCCAACATAACCAAGTTTTTCATTTGTGGTAGCTTTCAACGAAATATCCTCTGTAGAAATACCCATCGCTTCAGACAATTCCTCCTGCATTTTTTCAATGTGAGGATTGATCTTTGGATTCTCTAATGCCAACGAAGCATCCACATTACTGATCTCCCAACCTTTCTCCCGGATCATTTTACATACCTCTTTTAAAAGTACTTTGCTATCAACTCCAGCCCAACGAGCATCGGTATTTGAAAAATGATAACCGATATCACGCATATTAGCGGCACCAAGCAAAGCATCGCATATTGCATGAATAAGCACATCTGCATCAGAATGTCCAAGCGCTCCTTTTTTACTTTCCAGTTTTATACCCCCCAGCCAAAGTTCTCTACCTTCTACCAGCTGGTGTACGTCGTATCCGAAACCTACTTTTATTTTTTTCATAGCTAACAAGTAAATTATTTTTCTGATTTATAATACAAAACGGTACGGTTACTGTCTTTTAAATATTGGTTTGCTACGCGATTAATATCCGAAGACGTTACAGCCTGTATTTTTTCCGACTCTTTATTTACTAATTCCGGATCTCCCAAATTGGCAGCGAAAGCCAATGCCATACACCTTTCCAATAATTCTACTTCACCAAATTGCAGCGTTGATTCTGCCTGATTTTTTACTTTTGTCAATTCATCTTCTGACACTAAACTTTTCTTTATTTCTTCCACCACAGCCAATACCTCGGCTTCTGCGTCTTCCAATTTTATTTCCTGATTCAATTTACCTTCAATAATAATAAGTCCAGGTTCATTGGAGCCTGAAAGATGACTGCTAAGCGAGGAGAATATTTTTTTTTCGTTTACCAGTTTATCATAAAGCCTCGACGACTTTCCTCTACCCAGCATATCGCTCAACAAATCACAAGTGGCGTAGTCTTTAGAAAGCTTATCAGGCATGTGATACGCCATATACAAAGCGTCTAGCGGTACATTTGCCGTCATTTCCATTCTTCTTAAAGACGTTTGAGGTGGTTCTTGTACCAAATTTCTTTTATACGGTTTTCCTGTGGGGATAGGGCCAAACCATTTTTCAGCCAACGTTTTTACTTCTGCCGTTTCTACGTTTCCTCCTACTATTAGGATCGCATTGTTTGGAATATAATATTTGTAGAAGAACGTTTTCACATCGTCCATCGTTGCCTCTTCGATATGTAAAATTTCTTTACCAATAGTTGGCCATCGGTAAGAATGTTTTTGATAAACCAAAGGCCTCAACTTCAACCATACATCGCCATAAGGCTGATTGAGATAACGTTGTTTAAATTCTTCAATTACTACGTTGCGCTGAACTTCTAAAACTTTTGGATCAAAAGAGAGCGACAACATACGATCAGATTCCAACCAAAAAGCCGTTTCAAGATTCACCGAAGGAAGTGTAATATAGTAATTGGTAAGGTCAGGCGAAGTAAAAGCGTTATTTTCGCCGCCTACTTTCTGCAAGGGTTCGTCGTAAGAAGGAATGTTTTTTGAACCCCCAAACATCAAATGTTCAAACAAATGTGCGAAACCCGTCTTACTTTCTTCTTCGTCTCTTGAACCTACATTATATAAAATATTTAATACCGCCGTGGGTGTTGTTTTGTCTTGGTGTACAAATACCTTTAAGCCATTGTCTAGTGTAAAAAAATCGTATTTAAGCATTCCTAATTTTCTTTATTTCCAAAATTAAGTAATTTTAGGAATTACTCTAACTAAATTACTTCCTTAGAAACATTTTTTTGAACAAGATCCTCTCTTATATCAGCAACTTTATTCGTAAAGATTTCACCTGGGGTACTTATGCTGTGGTACTTATATTTCTCTCAACCTTTATTGCCTTAAATTATTATTTCACAATTGAAAATGGAATAAT
>JAYTHK010000335.1:0-2867 GCA_043732665.1 Cytophagales bacterium
GATAAGTATTGGTTTTCCAATGATAAGGCAGAAGGGTAATGAAACTAACTACTATAAACACAGGGCTTTTTAAACTTGACGGTGGTGCTATGTTTGGCGTCGTTCCAAAATCGATCTGGAATAAACTGAATCCAGCTGACAGCAATAATATGTGCACTTGGGCAATGCGTTGTTTATTGATAGAAGACGGAGAAAAATTGATCTTGGTGGATACAGGAATTGGTGCAAAACAGGATAAGAAGTTTTTTGATTTTTTCTATTTACATGGAGAAGATTCGCTTGAAAAATCGATTCTGAATGCCGGTTATACTCCTGATGAAATAACGGATGTAATTCTGACGCATCTGCATTTCGACCATTGTGGTGGGGCAATAAATTTTAACAGTGATAAAACAAAAGCCTATCCTGCGTTTAAAAATGCAACCTATTGGTCTAACGAAGGGCATTGGCTTTGGGCTACAGAACCTAATTCCAGAGAGAAAGCAAGTTTTCTGAAAGAAAATATTTTACCTATTAAAGAATCAGGACAATTAAAATTTGTAACGCAAGGGAAATCTCCTTTTCAGAATATTGATTTTATCTTGGTTGACGGACATACGGATAAACAAATGCTACCGGTTATAAAGTATGGCGAAAAAACGATTGTATATGTTGCAGACTTGATCCCTTCTGCGGCACATCTTCCGATTGCTTATGTGATGGGCTACGATACTCGACCTTTGCTGGCGATGGACGAGAAAACTAAATTTTTGCATGAAGCATTAGAAAAAAACTACACATTATTTTTTGAGCATGATCCTTTGAATGAATGCTGTTCATTGGTACAAACGGAAAAAGGAATTAGATTGAAAGAAGCGTTTAGGCTTTCAGAGCTATAATACTTAATTCGAGGAATAAAGTTCCGCTAGTTCAAGCATTTTGCTTGAACTAATTTTATCTCAAGCTTACACTTGAATTTTTATTGTAGTGAATTGCTTTTACGGTTTATTATTGACTGTTCAAGCGGAAGCTTGAAATAAAAAAGGTACAAGCGAATGCTTGCACCAGCAGAAGGGGACATAATATGGTGAAGGCTTTCGGAATTATAATGTTTAATTCAATAAATAAAAAAAATAGGTTCGCAAATTGCAATGTAAAATCCGACCTAAAAATATTAGGCATATTATTTGGAATTTCATCTCAAACAATATGCCTATATAGACTCTTCTGGTTGTGCCTAATTAAGAAACTACTAATTTTTTAATTATTTTTTTATCACCACTGATTACTACACAATAATAAACACCTTTAGATAAATTGCTCACGTCTAATTGTATTGATCCGTTTGCCGATAATCCGTTGAACGACTTCACCGTTTGACCTAAAGAATTTAATATTTCGATTCTGCCACTATTATCTGTCGTACTTAGTGAATAGGTAATCACTGCTATATCGATAGAAGGATTTGGGATAATAGAGACAGAGTTCTCCGATAATAATTCTGTAACTCCGCTAATTGTAGCACTTCTTAAAGTAACACTTGCATTTACTTCTGCTCCATTAAGAAAAGCCGCTGTTGTTCCAAAATCCTCTGCGGTGGGTAATCCTGTTGATTTATATACGTCAATATAAAATAGTGTTCCACTTGAAGGAATAGTAGCAGAAGCATACGAGGTCAGAATTAATTCTGAATTATCTGCATCGTTCCACATTAGATTGGCCTTTGCATCTTTGCAAATAGCGGTTTCTTGTAAATCTACTATTGATAATACTTTTTCATTATAATCAATGGCAAAGTCGAAAGAAACTAATGTATCTTTTATATCTAGTGCATGTTTTACAAATACTCTGTAAACATTATTCCCCAATTGAGTAATGTCATCGATTTCAAATATCACTGGCGATGATGGTTGTGCAATTTTTTGATCTACTGTTGACATACGTACATATGGATCACTTCCTGCGTTAGGGTAAGCTTGTGCACCAGGACCTCCATCAAATAAATCGCCTAGAAGTATTCCTGAATATAATTTACGTGGATCGTTTTTGCATTGATTTTTTATAGGCAAACAATATGGTACATTCGGTACTTCGTCTCTATAAAAACCTAAACCACTTGGATCTGGGTAAGCTATTGATCTTACGAAAGAGGGATCTGTATCGACCTTATGTTTATCAATGTATCTCCAATCAAGAGAACTGGAGTATGGATTAGGTGCTGAATTCCATACTTGAGGATATTCTGCTATTTTTTTAACAATTCTTTCTTGTACTAATGTAATATCATTGGCTCTTACCTTACCGTTCATATTCATATCCGCAGCGATCATCATGTATGCATCGGGCAATTGTACAAATGCTCCTGTAGTCTGCTTTGTGGTGATGGTTTGCATTAGATAAGTGTCATAACCATTGATATAGCGCAACGTCGAGTAGGCTGGTGTAGCTGGCAATGTTTTAATATCCCGTACTATTTTGAATGCACTAAACGTTCCTGAATTCAATATAAAGTTGCCATTTGCAGTTGGTGTAGTTATAGGAGAAATACTATTACAATTTGCGTCAGTTCCTGAAATCTGGGTAACAGCCATGTTGTTATTAATAACCGCATAACTCATTCCTAATATCTTTGCTATAGTCCCATGATAAATGATTTTTCCTCTTAATTGATTATCATACGTTACTGTAAGCGTACCTGGTTTCCAGCAAGCCGGTTTTTCGGTTAATAAATAGGCTTCATCCAATTCACAAGATGTCAAGGCATTTGCACCAAAAGGAGCCCCTGCAAGAAGTTTAAACTCGATGCAAATTACATCTCCTGAACCTTGGAATAGAGTGCCTGCGGGAGCAGAAGAAGTATAATATATACTTGTTCGTACTTTACCAGC
>JAYTHK010000336.1:0-2839 GCA_043732665.1 Cytophagales bacterium
TTACTGTCATCCGAGTAAATTAGAAATGGATAAAATAGTTGCCTAATTTATGTTATTAGGGCACTTTTTCTTTTTTTTGAAAAACACCCCCTCTAATAATATCAAACAAGTCTATTTGTATTTTTTCAAGGTCACGCTCTTGTTCATTTAATTTTCTATTCTTCAATATTGTTATCAAACAGATATAAGACCCCATATTATTGGATGCCATATTTACCAAAGTGATAAACTGCTCACTTTCCTTTATTCTTTTATGAATAACGGTAAACAACAGATTTGCTATTAATGCTATCCATATCTGAGTTTTAATTCCTTCTGGGCTGTCCGAGTAAAAATTGCGTAGTTCGAAGTTCTGTTTGAGTTGCTTAAACAACACTTCCATATTCCATCTGCACTTATATAATAGTGTAATCGTTAGAGCCGAACAATCATTGATATTGCTTATAAACTCTAGTATATTATTTGAAAGTGGATCTTTATACGTAATCAGTCTGACTCTATGCTGTTTATCTGCATTCATATTCAATAGAATCACTTCTTCTTTTATTACTCCACCTGCGGCATAGTCAATAATGTCATTTATTTTCCTCTCTATTACTTGATAGGATGCATTATCATTAAGGCGTGTTACATAAAATATACCTTCTTGCGTCCATTGTTCATATTTACTATAATTGACATATCCTTTGTCAAAGACGTAAATCGTTCCTTTGGGATGATTAAGCTGTCCGAGGAAAGTTTTATCATTACTAGATGCAGGGTGCAAATGTATTACATCAGGTACAGAGCCATCTAATGGCATAGTAGCTTGTATTTTAAGACCACCTTTTTTCTTTCCATCAATAGGATTACGGCCAGCACCTTTAAATATGTCTACGAACAAGCTTATCGTTGTAGCATCAAAAAGGATTACCTTGGAGGCATCAACTTCTTTTTGGGTAAAGAACTGGGCAAAGCTGTCCGACAAATCGTGTTTGTAATAGTGATAAAGAAGTAGATAGATTTTCCCAAACACATCACTACTACGATTTATGTTTGCATCGCTTAAGGTACTTGTCGCGGGAAGTTTATTTATCCCTAAATACATAAGCTTGTTCTCAAGGAAAATAAGATTTTTACAAAGATTGTTTAATGAGCGACAACGGGTAACAACTCCATATAAAAGAAACGCTAGTTGCTTTTTAGTAGTAAGCGTTTTATAGTAATAATCTGATTTGTGTTCATCAACTGCTTGCTTAATTATTGCAGATGGAATAAAAGAAAATAGCTGACACAATATGGGTTGTCCTGATAATTTATTACTTTGTTTCATGATGGAGTGCTGTGGTAAGTGCAACATCATAAAAAAGGCGGAAATTACAAAATGTAATTTCCGCTTTTGTACTTTTCAAAGAAATTTATTTTTACAACAATTTTATCTCGGATGACAGTAAATTCTAATCATAAATGAGCAATATTTTTTAGTATTGGAATGCTCTTTTAAAATACCTACAATAAATTATTCGGAAATAATAAGCGTTACTTTATTTACCTTATTCGCATCCAAATTGTCAATCTTCTCTCCTGCTCCAAAATTGTTCCTGCTCCCCTTCTCTGCACTGATATAATAGTTCAAAGCTGTTAAATATTGAAAAAAAACCATACCCTTACTATCTGTTTTTCCTGAAGCAATTGGGTTTGCACTCTTTTCATAATCATCCTTATTTGCATATAACGTAACATTCACCGCACTTTCAAGGGCACCCAATTCGTTCCTAACTGTAAGTTTCAAACTTGTAGGAATCATTTGTGCCGTAAAAGAACACAACATACAAGCAACGATAAATAATACTATTGAAATTCTACTTTTCATAATTCATAACGGTTATATTGTTCTTTACTAAATATAGCAAAAAAATTAAGCTGGCAAAATTATTTTGAAGGTAGCCCCTTTATTTACCACACTTTGTACTTCAATTCTTCCTCCCAATAAATCAACTTCCTTTTTCACCAAATGCAGGCCTAAACCTTTGCCGTCAACATGCGAATGAAATCGTTTGTAAAAGCCAAACAATTTATTTCCAAATCGCTCCATATCAATACCCAGTCCATTATCACTACATTCAATACATACTTCCTTTTCATTTTCCATATAACACGAAACATGAATTATGGGTAGTACATAATTGCGTTTGTATTTAATTGCATTCGAAATTAAATTATACAAAATGCTATGTAGATAACTTTTAATTGAAAAGACAATCGGACATTTTTCAAAATGATATATAATCTGCGCGCTTGCATTATGAATTTGACTACTCAATAAAAATTCTATCGCTTCACATTCTTCTTTTAAATCAATCTTCGACAACAATCCTCTAACGTGTCCATCATACGAAATAACCATATTTAAATCTTTTATGATCGTATCTAAATTTACTACAGACTTATAAATAAGCTGCATCACTTGATCAATCTGAATTGAATTAGTTTGCTCTTGTTCAAATAACTGAACCAAGCCCATAAGAGTAGCTATAGGGCCGCGTAAATTATGTGAAATGATGTATGAATATTGATTGAGCTGCTCATTCTTCTGAATCAATTCTAAATTGATTCGCTTTAAGTAATCTTCGTACTCTTTATGTTTGGTAACATTCATACCTGACAAGGATACCCCAACCACTTCGCCATTTTCAATTACAGGACTTAGTATATACTCAAAATAAATTGTTTTCCTATTAAGTAATACCGCACGCGTATATGTTATAACCTCGCCACATACAGCTTTATTAAAATTTGAAAGGAATAATTCTCGTTGACTTTCTTCAATATATGTTTCCACATATTCACCTAATACAAG
>JAYTHK010000337.1:0-2838 GCA_043732665.1 Cytophagales bacterium
GCGCGTAAAGTGGTACTTGAAATGATGATAAGGAATGCCCTTTTCTCTGCAAAACTCCATTCGGTTTGATCGGCCGCTGGCAATATACTCAGCTATAGAATCATGAATATTTGGTTCCATCGTTAGGTTGCTATTTATCTAGCAAACATATACCGTCAAGAAATCATAATCAATATGCCTTGGCCGAACGCTTACGGAACAACAAACCCTAACTACTGAGCCCCCTGCTATTGCCAATCAGATGTTAGAAGCAACTTTTCAACTATTTTATTCCTTAAAAAAGTTACCAGTAGCGTAAAGATCGAAATCAATCTTTAAATCTAAATCGACAATTCGCTTCAAATCCAGTAAAGTTAAATGCGGACCACCCAACATTGTATTGCCATTATGGAATTCAATAACGCATTGAATATACCCTTTTGCTCTACTTACCAAATCAGAAACTCCTTTTTTATCAGTCTCCAGATATGATAACAGTTTTGATAACTTGTCTTCAAAACTACCGGGCCCTGGATTAGGCTCAAAAAACACCGTTGTAGACTTCCACTGTGCATTTAGTTTGGGGTTACCACGATGATCTCCTTTGTCTCTAACCTTATAAGAAATTAAATTTGTCATTTTTAAGATTTCTACTGAGCCTAATTCGTCTGAATCGCATCTTAAAAAAATTGAAGTATTAGCTTCAGTATCAATCCATTTAATCTCGGGCTCTTCGCCCTTCGAAACTGAGATCCTAAAAAAGAAAGGTTCGTCCCTTACAGCAAAATAAATTACTACATCACCGCTAAAGTCATCTTTATGGAATAGACTGATGACTGGCTTACTCTCATTATAAATTAGCTCATGCACCTCAAGAAACTGCTTTGTTACACCCCATGCCTTATCCTTGATCTCTCTTAATGCTATGTCTATCAAATTGGCATTGTTCATATTATTGCTTCTAACGTCCTAGGCTTGGCGATGGCAGGGAGCTGCCCCTAACAGGAACAACAGTTCTAATTAATCAGCCCACTGCTATTGCCAAGTAGATGTTAGGGGCCTATTTCAATTTTCAATGCGCCACTTAAATACAACTACGACGTTTGACTGAACCCGCTTATTGAGCATATTTCTTGCAGGTATCCATCTAGGCATATTAATAAATACCTGTAATAATTTCGCCTTCAAATCAGTGCATATAGATTCGGGTATACTCGCACCTTTCACTATTCCTTTTGAATCAATTTGAAACGTGATATGGAGGTATCCTTGACAGTCGCACATGAAATCCAGTTTTCTTCCGCGAAATGCATCATTAAATAATTTACGGTTCCCACCTGGATGGTATACTTGTTTTTTAATACGTATTTCCTGTCTTATAATAGACTTGGCATTGGCAACATTGTAAGGCAAAAAAATGTTCGACAAAAAGAAGAAAACCTTTAGTTGCTGTATATTTATGCCCTTTTTTTATTGCCCCTAACTCTGAGATTGGTGCTCCTGTAAGCTACTGAATTAATTTATTACTGATTACAGCATACTAAAATTGTTCGCATTGTCAATTGTTTGTTTCTTAAATACACTTCCAATTATAAAGAAGTACAGTCTTTTAGGGAAAGGGATTTATTATAACATAACCCACATCTCCCCTGTACAATCAAACAGTCCAAAAATTGTACAAGGGGATTTATGATCACCTCATTGTAAAAAAAAGGTAACTTCTAAACGAATCATAAGATTTACCAACAAAAGCACTAGCCTAGGAGTATAATCAAACGATCCAGAGATTGAACAAGCACGATTTTTGAGATTTGGTTTCAAATTCATACACCAAACCCTCATTTCCAGATCACTAGTTATTAAATTACGACCTTTTAAGCTTTTTTGTCCACCTTCTCGGGAAGCTTAAATTATCATTTACTAAACTTCCAACGTCCTTTTTTACGGGGAGCTTACAACATGACCATAGTTTTTCTAACGGAAATATTTCAGTTCGTCTCATTAATTAATTCCAATTGGCTAAATATTCTTTTGAAATAGAAATTACTTACAACATAGGTTCCCTGAACTTTATCCGTTAAACCCACTAAGATCCAACCGTTTTTAGCTATGGAATTAAGTACATCTACATCATTGGTTAATTTGGTGAGATTTTCAAGTTGTACTACAACAGAACTGTCCCTAAAAATTGGTGCATTTTTATTACCGTAATTAATATTCACTTGAATATGCTTGCCATGCTTAAGTATCTGCAAATGGCAATACTTTTCCGTCATAGATTGAGCAATTACAGATGCGGGCAAACAAAACATTAAAATCAAGAGACATTTAATGTGTAGTGCAGACATGATTTCTGTTTATTTTGCTAATCTAACATTAATTTTTCAAAAATCAACTTTACCTATTTTCTTTCGATATACACTAATGAATGGCTTCCGGTAAAAGCGGCTTTGTTTACTGTCCATTCTAGAATGGCTATTAGTCCCAAAGGATTAGTGTACTGAATAGGTTTTAGCACTTCTCCACTAATGTCATGTTGAGTATCAATTCTAGTATTGGTGTAAACATGGTCAAAGTAAGATTGTAGTTCTTACTTTAGCATTAAGGTAAATTGATTAGTTCCGTAGAACGGCGAATGATGTACTCGGCCTGGCAGACGCAGAGGGCCGACCCAATCCAAATTATAAACTAAATATACTTAGCCTGTCTTTAGTTTCCAGTCTTAGTAAATGACAGACAAGTAATTAGGTTTCGTTAAGAAATTGTCTTGTCCTGAAATGAGTTTACCTAAAATGTAAACCAAATGAAGGAAAAAGAAGAGATAAAAATTAAGAAACGTAGATCTGCAAGGGTACGTTA
>JAYTHK010000338.1:0-2838 GCA_043732665.1 Cytophagales bacterium
GATATTGGTTTCTGACGGGGATGCCTCTGCCGATATTTCTTCAAAAGCATTAACAATAGTAAGTATACTATCTCCCAATTACATAGAGTCGGTGCCGCATGTAAAAGAAGTAGAAGCATTTTATAGAAACCTTGAAAAGGATAATGTCTTACAAAGAGAGGGCTTGAATAGAATTTTTAAAGTTTTAAAATCGTATGTTCCCACAAACAAGCATCCCGATGGACTTAGAGATTTAATTGGTTATAATCTTTACAACATAGACTACGTTACTGGAGAAAGTATTGAAATTACGGATTTTTTTGAAGCAGATGTTGAAAATACATATTGGTTGAGACTTGTAGATTTAGCCCATGATCTTTACGATATTATTATAACTTCCAGAGATAAAAAATCAGAACATATATTGACTGTTGGCGGTGCAAACGAGTTTATCTATTTAGCCAATGCCGCGCGCGATTTGGCAGTACAACGCGATGTTATAAAAAGAGAATTGCAAAGACACGGATATACAGTTTTGCCAAATTATTCCATCCCTGCAGATGCAAAGGATGTAGAAGATAAAATAGTAGACGATTTAGAAAAATGTAAATTGTCAATTCATTTTATCAGTGGCTCCACTTATGATAAAGCAGAAGAAAAGCAGAAAAGTCTTCCTGAAATACAAAACGAAGTAGCGGCGAAATTCAGTTCTGATAAAAACGACAAAAATCCCAACAAGGATTTTATGGAATTCCCCAGATTTATATGGATTCCACCAGACCATAAAATAAGTGACGAGCAGCAGAAAATATTTATTGAAAATTTCAAACGCGATGCACAACTCGTTTCTAGTGCAGATGTGCTCTCTATACCTTTAGAAGAGTTAAAATCAATTATAAGGAATGAGCTGTATGAAATAAATGCAAGAAAAACGAGTGTTTCCAATCTGTCCACTAATTTGAATAACTCTGGTAAGACTTGTATTTATCTGATTTGTGATAAAATGGATACAGTCCAATCTAAAAAAGTGGCAGACCACCTTTCTGTAAGTGGTTATGAAGTCATTGTACCAGAGTTCACGGGAACAATTTTAGAATCCAGACAAATTCATCAACTGAATCTTAATAAATGCGATGCTGTAATAATATACATGAATCAGGTGAGCGAGAAATGGGTGAACAGTAAGGCGCATGATGTATTGAAATCACCTGGCTTTGGCAGAAAAAAAATAATGAGAAGTAAAGTCGTTTTGGTAGAAAGAGGAGCGAAGTTGAAAGACCATATTTTTCTAAGAGAAAATGATTTCCAAGTATTGCATAATTCAGGAGAATTTCTTTCTGAAACATTAAGACCATTTACCGCCAAACTCTAAAAAGACTATGAGCGAAACTACAACTAAAAACGGATTGACAACAGAAGAGGCTGTTACCAATATTTCTTCCGTAAAAAAAGAAGAAAAGGATGTGAAACCGCAATCCGAAATTAAAACAATTACCCCTAATCCTTTTCCAGGACTTCGTCCTTTTGACGTAGAAGAAAGTCATTTGTTCTTTGGTAGAGAAGGTCAAAGCGATGAAGTGTTGATGAAACTTACAGATAATAAATTTGTAGCTGTAATCGGGGCTTCAGGTAGTGGTAAATCATCTTTCTTGTATTGTGGCGTAATTCCAATTCTTTATGGAGGCTTTAGTACAAACACAGGTTCCAATTGGAACGTTGTTGTAACACGTCCTGGCAGTTCTCCTATGGACAATCTTGGAGAGGCACTTTTGAAGAGTAACGTTGATTATGTAGTTGCAGATCCTGAAGAAAAACAAGTACGGAAAAAAATTGTTTCTACACTGCTAAGAAGTAGTTCACTAGGTTTGGTAGAAGCAATAAGTCAAACGAAATCCAGCATCAATCAGAATGTGCTTATTTTGGTCGATCAGTTTGAAGAATTATTTCGATTTAAAAAGAGTGAAGAAGGAACATCGAGTATAAATGAGGCACTAGCTTTTGTAAACTTATTGTCTGAAGCTTCTCGACAAAAAGAAGTGCCTATATATGTGGCCATCACCATGCGTTCAGATTTCATTGGTGATTGTGCGCAGTTTCCAGAACTTACAAAATATATAAACGATAGCCACTATCTGATTCCTCAAATGACAAGGGAGCAGAAACGCCTCGCTATCGTTGGACCTATCGCAGTAGGTGGTGGAAAAATTGCACCACGTTTGTTGCAACAATTACTAAATGACTTGGGCGACAATCCTGATCAGCTTCCTATCATGCAGCATGCATTGATGAGAACTTGGGGGTATTGGACAGAACATAGAGAAGGGGATGAGGCTATTGACCTCCGCCATTACGAAGCTATTGGTAGGATGGAAGAAGCGCTTTCTCAGCATGCCAATGAAGCGTACGATGATTTGACAGAAAAACAAAAAGAGATTTGTCAGGTCATGTTTAAAGCGCTTACGGAAAAAGGAGGAGAAAGTGCCCATGGAATTAGAAGACCAACAATACTAGGCGTAATAGCGGCTATAGCATCGACTACAGAAGAAGAGGTTATGAAAGTAGTTGAAACTTTTCGTAAGCCAGGACGTTCTTTATTGATGCCTCCTACAGGCATTCAGCTTACCTCAAACACCGTCGTAGATATTTCTCACGAAAGTTTAATGCGTATATGGGTTAAACTGAAAATGTGGGTAGAGGAAGAGAGTGAATCGGTGCAAATGTATTTACGTTTGTCCGAAGCTTCTGCCATGTATCAGTTAGGCAAGACAGGACTTTGGAGACCACCCGATTTGCAAGTAGCAGTAAATTGGTACGATAAAAACAAACCAACACTAGATTGGGCGCAGCGTTATGAGCCTG